>NZ_CP045245.1:2799225-3110250 GCF_009720485.1 Cellulomonas sp. JZ18
GGAGGGTCGCCGCGATCGCGAGGCGCTGCTTCATCCCGAGCGAGTAGCGGCGGAACTGGTCCGCGCCGCGCTCGCGCAGGCCGACGCGCTCGAGCACCTCCTCGACGCGCGCGTCCGGGACGCCGACCGCCGTGGCGAGCAGGCGCAGGTTGCGCCGGCCGGAGAAGCCGGGCACGAACCGCGGGTTCTCGACGATGGCGCCGACGCGCCCCACCACGTCGGGCAGCCGGGCGGGGACGCGCGTGCCGAACAGCTCCACGGTGCCCGCGTCGGGGCGGGCGAGGCCCAGCAGCACGCGGATGGTCGTGGTCTTGCCGGAGCCGTTGGGCCCGAGGAACGCGTGCACACCGCCCGCCGGGACCTCGAGGTCGAGGTGGTCGACCGCGACGACCTGCCGCAGCGTGGACGTGCGGTACGTCTTGCGCAGCCCGCGGACGCGGACCGCGGGCTCTCCCGGTGTGCCGATGTCGACCTCCTCGTGCACGGTCCCCATCGGCACGCCGGGCGCCGCTCCGCACCGCGCGGGCACGTCGTCACCCGTGCGGGCGTGCCCGCCTCAGCCCGCCGTGCGGCGGCGCAGCACCAGCGCCTCCCACGGCCGCAGCGTCACGGCACCGCCGCCGAGCGCGGCCCCGGCGTCGTAGTTGCCGAGGACGCGCTCCGCCGTCTCGTCCCACCCCTCGGGCACGTCGACCGTCTGCTCCTCGCCGGAGAAGCTGCCGAGGACCAGCAGCTGCACGTCGTCGAGCGTGCGCGTGAACGCGTACACGTGCGGGTGGTCGGGCAGCAGCATCCGGAAGTCGCCGAGGGCCACCGCGGGCTCGGTGTGCCGCAGCTCGATCAGCCGGCGGTAGTGGTGGAAGACCGACCGCGGGTCCGCGCGCTCCGCCTCGGCGTTGACCGTGCGGTGGTTCGGGTTGACGGCGATCCACGGCTCGCCCGTCGTGAAGCCCGCGTTCGGCGAGGCGTCCCACTGCACGGGCGTGCGGGCGTTGTCCCGGCCCATCGCGGCGAGCCCGGCGAGCAGCTGGTCCTCGCTCGCGTGCCCGAGCGTCCGGGCGTGCTCGACGTACCGCAGCGACTCGATGTCCCGGTACTGGTCCAGGGACGTGAAGTGGGCGTTCGTCATGCCCAGCTCCTCGCCCTGGTAGACGTACGGCGTCCCGCGGTGCAGGTGCAGCACGGTCGCGAGCATCGTGGCGGACTCGCGGCGGTACTCGCCGTCGTCGCCGAACCGGGACACGATCCGCGGCTGGTCGTGGTTGTCCCAGTAGAGGGAGTTCCACCCGACGTCCTGCAGGCCCGCCTGCCAGCGCGCCATGGTCGCCTTCAGGTCGCGCAGGTCCAGCGGCTCGGGGTCGAACTTGCCGCCCGGACCGTGGTCGAGGCCCACGTGCTCGAACGTGAACACCATGTCGAGCTCCTCGCGGCGCGGGTCGGTGAAGAGCACCGCGTCCTCGACGGTGGCACCCGGCGTCTCCCCCACGAGCAGGAGGGACTCGCGACGGCCGGCGAACACCTCCTGGTGCATCTCGTGCAGGAACTCGTGCAGCCGCGGCCCGTTGTTCGTGCCCGGGCCCGCGTCGCCCAGGGCACCGTGCGTGACGGGGCCGTCCTTGAGCGACCCGTCCTCGCCCACGACCTTGGAGATGAGGTTGATGACGTCCATGCGGAAGCCGTCGACCCCGCGGTCGAGCCACCAGCGCATCATCGCGTAGACGGCCTGGCGCACCTCGGGGTTCTCCCAGTTGAGGTCCGGCTGCTTGCGGCTGAACAGGTGCAGGTAGTACTCGCCGGTCGCCTCGTCGAGCTCCCACGCGGGGCCGGAGAAGAACGAGCCCCAGTTCGTGGGCTCGGCGCCGGGCTCGCCGGCCGTCATCCCGCGCCGTGGCGGGCGCCACCAGTACCAGTCCCGCTTCGGGTTGTCCGTCGACGAGCGGGACTCGACGAACCACGGGTGCTCGTCGCTCGTGTGGTTGACGACGAGGTCCATCACGACCTTGATCCCGCGCGCGTGCAGCGCCGCGACCACCTCGTCGAGGTCCTCGAGCGTGCCGAACAGCGGGTCCACGTCCTGGTAGTCGCTGATGTCGTAGCCGTTGTCGTCCTGCGGGCTGCGGTACAGCGGGGAGAACCAGACGACGTCGACGCCGAGCTCGGCGAGGTGGTCGACGCGCTGCAGCACGCCGCGCAGGTCGCCGACGCCGTCACCGTCGCCGTCCTGGAACGAGCGGGGGTAGATCTGGTAGACGACCGCGGTGGTCCACCACGGTGCGTCCTCGCGCGTGAAGGTCACGTCGGTCCTCTCGGGCGCTGCTGCCTGCCGGTCCCCCGACCTTCGCACCCGGCGACGGCCGCCGCACGCCGCGCGCCCACGTCACGCCGTGGCGCCGGTGCCCTCCGGCTCCGGGTCCATGTCGAACGCCGGCAGGCCGTCGATGCTCGTGCGGTTCTTCCGCCGGCGGTACTCGGCCTGCCCGTCCGCACCCTTGCGGTCCATGAACGACGGCAGCAGGTCCCGCTCGCCGCGGTAGTCCATCAGCGGCACGCCGTACCCGCACGAGTCGGAGACCCGCTCGACGTCCACCACGACGACGGCCCGCACCCCGCGCGTCTCGGCGAAGTGCACCGCGAGGTCCGCGAAGCCCTCGTCGTAGAGCGTGACGAACCGGCCCCGGCCGTGCAGGCGCACGATGTTCGGCGGCCCGTCGAAGGCGCAGAACATGAGCGTGACCCGGCCGTTCTGGCGCAGGTGCGCGATCGTCTCCGCGCCGCTGGCCGTCAGGTCCGCGTACGCGACGGTGCGCTCGTCCAGGACGGCGAACGTGCCGCCGACGCCCTTGGGCGACACGTTGACGTGCCCGTCCGGTCCGTCGGGGGCCGTCGCGACGAAGAACACGTGCTGCGCCTCGACGAACCGGCGGATCCTCGCGTCGATGCACTCGTGGACCGTGGCCATGCGCCCTCCTCGCGTCGGCCCCGACCGTAGCGGGCGGGGCCGGGGCACGGCAGGACCCGACCGTCAGCCGAGCACGGCCCCCTTCGACGCGGACTGCACGAGCTTCTGGTACTTGCCCAGCACGCCGCGCGTGTACCGGGGCGCCACCGGCCGCCAGCCCTCCCGCCGCGCGGCGAGCTCCGCCTCGTCGACCAGCAGGTCGAGCGTCGCGTGCGCGACGTCGAGGCGGATGCGGTCGCCGTCGCGGACGAACGCGATCGGCCCGGCGTCCACGGCCTCCGGCGCGATGTGCCCGACGCACAGCCCCGTCGTCCCGCCCGAGAACCGGCCGTCGGTGACGAGCAGGACGTCCTTGCCGAGGCCGGCGCCCTTGATCGCGCCCGTGATCGCGAGCATCTCGCGCATGCCCGGTCCGCCCTTGGGGCCCTCGTACCGGATGACGACGACGTCCCCGGCCTGGATCGTCCCGTCCTCGAGCGCGTCGAGCGCGGCACGCTCGCGCTCGAACACCCGCGCGGTGCCCTCGAACACGTCTGAGTCGAAGCCCGCCGACTTCACGACCGCGCCCTCGGGCGCGAGCGAGCCGTGCAGGATCGTGATGCCGCCGGTGCGGTGGATCGGGTCGTCCAGGGCGCGCAGGATCTTCCCGTCGGGGTCGGGCGGCGCGACGGCGGCGAGGTTCTCCGCGACCGTGCGGCCGGTGACGGTGAGGCAGTCCCCGTGCAGCAGACCCGCGTCGAGCAGGGCCTTCATGACGACCGGCACGCCGCCGATGCGGTCCACGTCGTTCATGACGTACCGGCCGAAGGGCTTGAGGTCGCCCAGGTGCGGCACGCGTGCCGCGACGCGGCTGAAGTCCTCGAGGGTGAGGTCCACCTCGGCCTCGTGCGCGATCGCGAGCAGGTGCAGCACGGCGTTCGTCGAGCCGCCGAAGGCCATGACGACGGCGATCGCGTTCTCGAACGCCTCCTTCGTCATGATCTGCCGCGCCGTGATGCCGCGGCGCAGCAGCTCGACGACCGCCTCCCCGGAGCGGCGCGCGAACTGGTCGCGGCGCCGGTCGGCGCTCGGCGGCGCGGCGGACCCGGGCAGCGACATGCCCATGGCCTCCGCGACCGAGGCCATCGTGTTCGCGGTGT
Source organism: Cellulomonas sp. JZ18 (assembly GCF_009720485.1). Lineage (NCBI taxonomy): Bacteria > Bacillati > Actinomycetota > Actinomycetes > Micrococcales > Cellulomonadaceae > Cellulomonas > Cellulomonas sp. JZ18. Next base: position 2,803,324 of record NZ_CP045245.1, read on the forward strand.
ACATGCCGCCGCAGGCGCCCTCGCCCGGGCAGATCGCGCGCTCGATGCGGTCGACGTCCTCGGCGCTCATGAGCCCCCGCGCGCACGCGCCGACGGCCTCGAACGCGTCGATGATCGTCACGTCCTTCTCGGTGCCGTCGGACAGCCGCACCCACCCCGGCATGATCGAGCCGGCGTAGAGGAAGACGCTCGCGAGGTCCAGGCGCGCGGCCGCCATGAGCATGCCCGGCAGGGACTTGTCGCACCCGGCGAGCAGCACGGAGCCGTCGAGGCGCTCGGCCATCATCACCGTCTCGACCGAGTCCGCGATGACGTCGCGGCTCACCAGCGAGTAGTGCATGCCCTCGTGGCCCATGGAGATGCCGTCGGAGACGGAGATCGTGCCGAACTCCATCGGGAACCCGCCGCCCGCGTGCACGCCGTCCTTGACGGCCTTCGCGAGCCGGTCCAGCGAGAGGTTGCACGGCGTGATCTCGTTCCACGAGCTCGCGACGCCGATCTGGGGCTTGGCGAAGTCCTCGTCGCCCATGCCGACGGCGCGCAGCATGCCGCGCGCCGCCGTCGCCTCGAGGCCGTCGGTGACCTGCCGGGAGCGGGGCTTGATGTCGACGCCGGGGGGCGTCCCGGGCTGGGTGCTCGTCATGAGCCGAGAGTAGGCAGCGCGGGCACGCGCGGCATCCGGCCCGCGCGCTGCGTCCGGCCGGGTGTCGCGGCGCCGGATCCCTACGGCGACGGGCCGGGCTGCCGATGGGCTCCGAGGAGTGGTGCCGGTCGCACGTGGCTGCAGGTGCCCCAGCCCACCGGGGAGGCCCCTTGACCGCGCACGCACCGCCGTCGCGCCGCGACCGGCTGCTCACCGCCGTGACGTGGCAGCGGTTCCTCGTCGCGGGGCTGGTGCTCACGGGCGTCGTGCTCGTCCTGCCCGGCTGGCCGGGCGAGATCCTGTGGGACGCGGTGCCCGTGCTGTCGTGCGCCGCCATGGTCGTCGGGCTGCGCCGGCACCGCGGACCCGCCGTACGGGCGTGGTGGTGGCTGACGGCCGGCGTGACCTGGTGGGCGCTCAGCGACCTCGTGTGGACCACCTGGTACGTGCTCGTCGGCGGCGACGGCGAGCAGATCCCGTGGTGGTACGACGTCGTCTACATGGCCGCGTACCCGCTGCTGGCCGCCGGGCTCGCGCGGCTCCCCCGCAACTCCCTGCGCGACCGGCACGAGACGGCGACCATGGACGCGGTCGTCGTCGTCGTGGGCGCGGCGCTGCTGTACTGGTCCCTCGTGTTCCGCGGCGTCCTCCGCGAGGGCGTGCCGGCCGACCCGGGTCAGGTCGTGGCCGTGCTGTCGCTCGCGATGGGCCTCGGCGTCGCCTTCATGGTGTCGCGGCTGTGGTTCCGGTACGGCAACGACAACGGCGCCTACCTGCTGCTCGGCTGGGGCGTCGCCGCGTCGATGGTGGGTGACGTCGTGTACACGGTGACGCTGACGGGCGACGGCGCCCCGGGCATCTCCGTGTTCGACACGTCGCTGGTGGAGAGCGTCGGCAGCGCCGGCTGGCTCGTGTGGTTCGTGCTGTTCGGTGCCGCCGCCCTGCACCCCGGCGTGGTCGCGGCGTCGCCCGACGCCACACCGTCCCACTCGTTCACGGTCGCGCGCGGCGTCATCTTCTTCCTGACCGCGTCGATCGGCCCCACCACGCTGCTGCTGTCCTCCCACGTCGGCGGCGCGGTGACCATGGCCTGGTCCGACCTCGCCGTCCCGCTGCTCACCGTCACCGCGCTCACCGCGTTCCTCGTCGCGCGGCTCGTCGTCGGCACGAGCACGGCGCAGCTGCGCGCGATCCAGCTCGACCGGCAGGCCGCGGAGCTCTCGCAGGCGCTGCGCGAGCAGGGCGAGCTGCAGCTGCGGCTGAGCCACCAGGCGCTGCACGACCCGCTGACCGGCCTGGGGAACCGCACGCGCTTCACCGAGCGGCTCGCCGCGCCGCGCCGGCGCGGGTCGGGCCGGCGCGCGGTGCTGATGCTCGACCTGGACGGCTTCAAGACGGTGAACGACGACCACGGCCACCACGCCGGCGACGACCTGCTGGTCGAGGTCGCCCGGCGCCTGCGCCGGTCCGTCGGCGAGGACGACACGCTCGTGCGGCTCGGGGGTGACGAGTTCGCCGTGGTGCTCGAGGACGCCGACGAGGCGGATGCGCGCGACGTCGCGTGGCGCGTCGTGCACGCGCTCGCCGAGCCCTTCCTCGTCGACGGGCACACCGTCCGGGTGACGTCGAGCGTGGGGGTGCGCGTCGTCGAGCCGTCCACCGAGCCACGGGAGATCCTGCGCGACGCGGACCTCGCGCTGTACGCGGCGAAGGCGGCGGGCAAGAACCACGTCTGCGTCTTCGAACCCGGCATGCGCGTCGCGCACGACCGCCGGTCCGCGATCGCGGAGGGGCTGCAGCACGCGGTCGAGCGCGGCGAGCTGGTCGTGCACTACCAGCCCGTCGTGTCGCTGCGCAGCGGACGGGTGCACTCCGTCGAGGCGCTGGTGCGGTGGCAGTCGGCCGCCGGGCTCGTCATGCCCGACGCCTTCATCCCCGTCGCGGAGGAGACCGGCCTGATCGTGCCCGTCGGCGAGCACGTGCTGCGCCGCGCGTGCGCGGACGCGCGCCCCTGGTTCGAGGCGCACGGCGTCGCGGTGCACGTCAACGTGTCCGGTCGCCAGCTGCGCCGCCCCGAGATCGTCGACCAGGTGCTCGGTGCGCTGGCCGATGCGGGCCTGCCCGGCCGGGCCCTCGTGCTCGAGATCACCGAGACCGAGCTGCTCGCGGCCGAGGAGCCGGACGCCGGGCACGTCGTCGCCCACCTGTCGCGCCTGCGCGAGCACGGCGTGCGCGTGGCCATCGACGACTTCGGCACCGGCTACTCGTCGCTGGCCTACCTGCAGCGCCTGCCGGTCGACCTCGTCAAGATCGACGGTGCCTTCACCCGGTTCGCCGCCGAACCCGGCGACGAGGGACGCCGTCGACGCGCCCTCGCGAGCGCGATCGTGGACCTGTGCGCGAGCCTCGACCTGCCGGCCGTCGCCGAGCAGATCGAGACCGCCGACGAGGCGGAGGCGCTGCGGGCGATCGGCTGCCCCGAGGGGCAGGGCTACCTGTTCGGGCGGCCGTCGCCGCGCGACGAGATCACGGACCTGCTGGGCCGCCCCGAGCGCCTGTCGACCGTGCCGCAGCCGCGCTCCCCGGGCAGGACGCCGCGCCGGGTGTAGGCGCGTGCGACGCCCGGCCGCGGACCGGGCCGGGCGTCGTGCGTGTCAGGCGCGGCGGATGCGGCTCACGTCGCGCACGGCACCGCGGTCGGCGCTCGTCGCCATCGCGGCGTACGCCTGCAGCGCCGGGGAGACGTACCGGTCGCGGTCGACCGGCTGCCACGGGTTCTCGCGCGCCTCCATCTTGGCGCGACGCTCGGCGAGCACCTCGTCCGGGACGTTGACGCGGATGAGCCGCGTCTCGACGTCGATCTCGATCTCGTCGCCGTCCTCGATCAGGCCGATCGTGCCGCCCGCCGCCGCCTCGGGGCTGACGTGCCCGACGGAGATGCCGCTCGAGCCGCCGGAGAACCGGCCGTCGGTGATGAGCGCGCAGACCTTGCCCAGGCCGCGGCCCTTGATGAAGGACGTCGGGTAGAGCATCTCCTGCATCCCGGGGCCGCCCGCGGGGCCCTCGTACCGCACCACGACGACGTGGCCCGGCTGGACCTCCTTGCGCAGGATCTTCTCGACGGCCTCGTCCTGCGACTCGCACACCAGCGCGCGGCCCACGAAGTGGAAGACGTCGGGGTCGATGCCGGCGGTCTTGATGATCGCGCCGTCCTCGGCGAGGTTGCCGCGCAGCACGGCCAGCCCGCCCTCGACCGTGTAGGCGTGCGCCACGTCGCGGATGCAGCCGTTCGCCGCGTCCGTGTCCAGCGAGTCCCACACGTTCGACGTCGAGAACGCCTGCGTGGTCCGCACACCGCCGGGCGCGGCGTGGAACAGCTGCACCGCCCGCTCGGTGGCCTTGCCGCCGCGCACGTCCCAGTCGTCCAGCCACGCGCGCAGCGTCGGGGTGTGCACGCTCGTGACGTCGTGGTCCAGCAGCCCGCCGCGGTCGAGCTCGCCGAGCAGCGCGGGGATGCCGCCCGCCCGGTGCACGTCCTCCATGTGGAAGTCCGGGTGGTTCGGCGCCACCTTGGACAGGCACGGCACGCGGCGGCTGATCGCGTCGATGTCCGCGAGCGTGAAGTCCACGCCGGCCTCCTGCGCCGCGGCGAGGATGTGCAGGACCGTGTTCGTCGAGCCGCCCATCGCGACGTCGAGGGCCATCGCGTTGGAGAACGCGGCCTTCGTCGCGATCGCACGCGGGGCGACCGAGTCGTCCTCCTCGTCGTAGTACCGACGGGCGAGGTCGACGATCGTGCGCCCGGCCTCGAGGAACAGCTCGCGGCGCGCGGTGTGCGTGGCGAGCGTCGAGCCGTTGCCCGGCAGCGACAGCCCGAGCGCCTCCGTCAGGCAGTTCATCGAGTTCGCCGTGAACATGCCCGAGCACGAGCCGCACGTCGGGCACGCGTTCTCCTCGACCTTCGCGAGCGCCTCGTCGTCCACGGCGTCGTCGGCCGAGTAGTTGATCGCGTTGATGAGGTTGAGGTGCGTGCGCGCGACGCCGTTGGCGACGACCGCCTTGCCGGCCTCCATCGGCCCGCCGGAGACGAAGATCACCGGGATGTTCAGCCGCAGCGCCGCGTTGAGCATGCCCGGCGTGATCTTGTCGCAGTTGGAGATGCACACGAGCGCGTCCGCGCAGTGCGCGTTGACCATGTACTCGACGGAGTCGGCGATGAGGTCGCGGCTCGGCAGCGAGTAGAGCATCCCGCCGTGGCCCATCGCGATGCCGTCGTCGACGGCGATCGTGTTGAACTCCTTGGCGACGCCGCCCGCCTCGCGCACGGCCGACGCGACCAGGTCACCCATGTCCTTGAGGTGCACGTGCCCCGGGACGAACTGCGTGTACGAGTTCGCGATCGCGACGATCGGCTTGCCGAAGTCCTCGCTCGTCATGCCCGTGGCGCGCCACAGCGCACGGGCGCCGGCCATGTTGCGACCGTGGGTCGAGGTACGAGAGCGCAGGGGACGGCTCATCGTGGCACTGCTCCTTCAAGGCGGACGGGGCCCCACCTGCCGGTGGGGCCCCGTCACACTACGTCGGGAACCGCGGAGGTCGGACGGGCGTCCGCCTCGTGGTCCGTGCGCCTCAGCGCACGCTCGTCGTCGTCCAGCGGGCGTCGGCCGTCGTCACCACGTGCACGTCGCCCGTGAGCGTCGTGCGCGCCGAGGTCTCCTTGTCCGCGCAGGACGCGCCGACCCAGAGCTCGATCTCGCCCGGCTCGACGACCTTGCGGCCCGTGCGGTCCGTGAAGGCCACCCGCGTCGTCGGGACGACGAGCTCGACCTCGACCGACTCGCCCGCGTCGAGCTCGACGCGGCGGTAGCCGACGAGCTGCGCGACGGGACGGGTGACGCTGCCGACCACGTCGTGCGCGTACAGCTGCACGACGTCGGCGCCGGCGCGGTCGCCGGTGTTCGTGACGCGCACGCGCGCCGTGAACGTCCCGCCGGTCGCGGCCTCCGCGTCGACCGTCAGGTCCGCGTGCGTGAACGACGTGTACGACAGGCCGAAGCCGAACGGCCGGACCGGCACCGTGCTGAGGTTCGTCACGTCGCCGTCGCCGCCGAGCGCCGGGTGCAGGTACGAGTACGGCTGCGCGCCCGACGAGCGCGGCAGGCTCACCGGCAGACGGCCCGACGGGTTCACCCGGCCGGAGAGCACGCCCGCGATGGCGCGGCCGCCCTCCTCGCCGGGGAAGAACGCCTGCACGACCGCGGCGCAGGACGCGAGCGCCCAGTCGACGACGTACGGACGACCCGTGAGCAGCACGAGCACGACGGGCGTGCCCGTCGCGACCACGGCCTCGACCAGCTCGCGCTGCACGCCCGGCAGGTCGAGGTCGTCCCGGTCGCAGCCCTCACCGACCGTGCCGCGGCCGAACAGGCCGGCGTGGTCGCCCATGACCAGCACGGCGACGTCGGCCGACGACGCGGCCGCGACGGCCTCGTCGAAGCCGGACCGGTCCTCGTCGTCGACCGCGCAGCCGCGCACCGCGACGACCTCGGCGCCCGCGAGCTCCGCCGCCAGCGCCTCGCGCACGGTCGGGATCTCGAGGCCGACCTCCGCCTGGGGGTGCTGCGCGAGCACGTGGTTGAGGAACGAGTAGCAGCCGAACAGGGCCTCCGGACGGTCCGCGTTCGGGCCGACCACGGCGACCCGACGCGGCTGCGCGAGCGGCAGCGTCCCGTCGTTGCTCAGCAGGACCAGCGACTCCTCGGCGAGGCGCGCCGCCACGCGGCGGTGCTCGGGGCTGTCGAGGTCCACCCCGCTCGGCGGCTCGTCGTCGAACGTCGCGTCGAGCAGCCCGAGCTCGGCCTTCTGCCGCAGCACCCGCAGGACCGCCCGGTCGACGAGCGCCTCGTCGACCTTGCCCGAGCGCACGGCCTCGGCCAGCGGGTCGAGGTACGCGTCACCCGTCGGCAGCTCGATGTCGACGCCGGCGTTCAGCGCCAGGCCGGCCGCCTCGCCGAGGTCGCCCGCGACGTGGTGCAGCAGGTGGAGGAACGCGACGCCGAAGTAGTCGGCGACGACGGTGCCGTCGAAGCCCCACTCGCCACGCAGCAGGTCGGTCAGCAGGCGCGGGTCCGACGCGACGGGCACCCCGTCGATCTCCGCGTACGAGTGCATCACCGAGCGGACGCCGCCGTCGAGCACGGCCATCTCGAAGGGCGGCAGCAGCACGTCGGCGACCTCGCGGGGACCCGCGTGCACCGGCCCGAAGTTGCGGCCGGACTGCGAGCCCGAGTAGCCGACGAAGTGCTTCAGCGTGGCGTGCACGCCGGTCGACTGCAGGCCCCGCACGTACGACGTGCCGACCGTGCCGACGAGGTACGGGTCCTCGCCGATGCACTCGTCGACCCGGCCCCAGCGCGGGTCGCGGACCACGTCGAGCACCGGGGACAGGCCCTGGTGGATCCCCAGGTCCCGCATCGACGCACCGATGAGGGCGGCCATCTCCTCGACGAGCTCGGCGTCGAACGACGCACCCCAGGCCAGCGGCGTCGGGAACGTCGCGGCCTTCCACGCCGAGAGGCCGGTGAGGCACTCCTCGTGCACGATCGCCGGGATGCCGAGACGGGTGCCGGTCACCAGGCGGCGCTGCTGCGCCCAGAGCCGGCGGGCCTGGTCGTCGGCGTCCACCGGACGCGTCCCGTAGACGCGCGTGAGGTGGCCGAGGCCGTTCTTCGTGACCTCGTCGTACCCCCGGGGCGTCTCGAACTCGCCCTGCAGCGGTGCGACGGCCTCGCCGTCCTCCTTCTCCCAGAAGCCGACGATCTGGGCGAGCTTCTCCTCGAGCGTCATCTGCGCGAGGAGGTCCTCCGCGGTGCGGCTCGTGGCCGCCTGGGCGGACACCTGCAGATCCGTCACGGATCCCACTCCTTCGATGGTGCGAAAGCACGGCGGGCGCACGCGATCACGCGTGCGCCCGCCGGCGGTGGTTGGTGCGGCACCGCGCGGGCGCGGTGCGTGGTGGCGCTCAGCCCTTGACGGCGCCCTGGAGGCCGTTGACGATCCGCTTCTGCATCGTGAGGAAGAACACGAGGGCGGGGACCATCGCGAGCGTCGTGAACGCCAGCACACCGGCGGTGTCGGAGGCGTACTGCGTGTTGAAGTCCGCGACACCCAGCGGCAGCGTCTTCATCGCCGGGTTGTTGAGGATCAGCAGCGGCAGCAGGTACGCGTTCCACGAGCCGACGAACGCCAGCACGCCGACCGTCACCATGCCCGGACCCGACAGCGGCACGAGGATCCGCCAGAAGAAGCCGATGCGCGAGGCGCCGTCGATCGAGGCGGCCTCCTCCAGCTCCTGCGGCAGGGCCATGAGGAACGGGCGCAGGATGACGACCGTGATCGGCAGCGCGAAGGCCGCCTGCGGCAGCGCCACGCCCCAGAAGGTGTTGACCAGGCCGAGCTCACGGATCTGCAGGAACAGCGGGATGATCGCCACGGTGGCCGGGAACAGCAGGCCGAGGACGAACACCATGTACAGGCCCTCGCGCCCGTTGAACCGGTAGCGCGCGAGCGGGTAGGCGGCCATCACGCCGAACACCACGACCACGCCGGTGGTGATGAGGGCGATGATCGACGAGTTCAGGGCGTACCGCCAGAACGAGTCCGACGTGAGCACGCGGATGTAGTTGTCGACGATCCACGGGCTCGGCAGGCTGACCGGCGTGGCGGCGAGCTGCGCGTTCGAGCGGAAGCCGCTGAGCGCGGCGTACACGACCGGCGTGAGGGTCGCGAGGGCGACCACGACGGCCGCGACGTAGACGAGCGGCCCGACGCGGCGACGGTCGGCGCGCACGCGCGCCGCCTGGCGGGGTCGCGTACCGCGGGGCGGGGCGGCGGCGGTGGTCATCGGGACACCTTCCTGCGCCGGACGATCTTGGTGTCGGATGCGTCACCGCGCTGGACGAACGTCTGGTAGAGGATCGCGAGGATGAAGGAGATCGCGAAGAGGATCACCGCGACGGCCGACGCGTAGCCGTACTGGCTGCGCTCGGTGCCCTGGTTGATCAGGTAGGTCGCCATCGTCACCGTCGCGTTGGCCGGACCGCCCTTGGTGAGGATCCAGACCATGTCGAACAGCTGCAGCGAGCCGATCATCGACAGGAAGACCCAGGTGCGGATGGTGGGGCCGAGCAGCGGGATCGTGATCTTGCGCTGCACCTGCCACCACGAGGCGCCGTCGATCTGCGCGGCCTCGTTGAGCTCCTCCGGCACGCCCTGCAGACCCGCCAGCAGCAGCACGATCGCGAGGCCGACGTACTTCCACGTCAGGACGCCCATGACGGTCCAGAAGGCGAAGGAGGGGTCGCCGAGCCAGACCTGCTTGATGAAGCCGAGGCCGATCGTGTCGAGGAACGCGTCGAGCGGCCCGTTCGGCTGCAGCAGGAGGAACCACACGACACCGGCGACGACCTCGGCGATGACGTAGGGCACGAAGACGATGACGCGCATCGCCGTACGGCCGGCGAAGTTCCGGTTGAGCAGCAGCGCGATGCCCAGGCCGATCGGCAGCTGGATCGCGATGGACAGCACCGCGATGAGGAGGTTGTTCGTGACGGCCCTCTGGAAGATCGCGTCCCCGAGGGCGTTCGCGTAGTTCTGGAACCCGACGAAGTCGTCCATCGGGCCCAGGCCGTTCCACTTGAACAGCGAGTAGCGGCCGGCCTGGACGATCGGCACGACGACGAACACCGCGAACAGCACGAGAGCCGGCGTGACGAAGAAGGCGATCTCGAGCCGCTGGCGCCACTGCCGGCGCGAGCGGGGTCGGGCGTCCGGGTCGCGCGGACCGGCCGCCGCCGGCCAGGCGGATGCCTGGCCGGCGGCGGCGGTGCGTGCTCCCGCGGCTGCGCCCCTGGGTCCCGTCCCCTGCGTACGGGGGGTCAGGTCGCTGGCCACGTCGCTCACTCGTTCGCGGCTGCAGCCGTCATGGCGTCGACGACGTCCTGCGCGGAGCCCTGGCCCGCGAAGATGTTGACGATCGCGTCGTTCATGGCGCCACCGATGTTCTCGCCGAACGCCGTGTCCAGGTAGAGCTGGATGTACGGCGCGTCGTTACGGACGGCGAGCAGACCGGCGAGGGCCGGGTCGGCGACGAAGGCGCTCGCGGAGCGGTTCGTCGGCAGACCCATGTCGAGCTCGGCGAAGCCCTTCTGGACCTCGTCGGACAGCAGGTACTCGATGAAGTCGACGCAGACGTCCGGCGCGTCCTGCGCGCAGGCCCACGCGTCGCCGCCGCCGAGCTGAGCCGTCGGCTCACCCTGGCCGCCGTCGACCGCCGGGAAGGGGAACCAGCCGGTGTTCTCGCCGAGACCCTGCTCGTCCTCCGTGAGGCCCTGCATGACGCCGGGCTCCCAGTGGCCGGCGAGCTCCATCGCGACCTTGCCGGTGGCGAGCAGGCCGGACGCGGACGTCGGGCCGGACTGCGCCGGGGTGGCGAGGAAGCCGGTGTTGAACGGGTTCGTCGCGACGAACTCCTCGAGGTCCTCGCCCGCCTTGAGGAAGCACGGGTCGGAGAAGTCGAGCGAGGTCACCGCGTCCGCGAGGACCTCCTGCGAGCACTGGCGCATCGCGAAGTAGTACCAGTAGTGCGCGGCGGGCCACTTGTCACCGGCGCCGACGGAGATCGGCTCGATCCCCGCACCCTTGAGCTGCTCCACGACGGCGTTGAGCTCGTCGATCGTGGTCGGCGTCGCGGTGATGCCGGCCTGCTCGAAGATCGCCTTGTTGTACCAGAAGCCCACGACGCCGAGGGAGAACGGCAGCGCGTAGACCTTGTCGTCCTGGGTCCAGCCGTTCACGGAGCCGCCGAGGTTGGCGATCGTGTCCGCCGCCGACTCGGTGATGTCCTTCACGAGCCCGGCCTCGACGTGCGTGGCGAGCTCGCCGCCACCGCGCTCCATGAACACGTCCGGCGTGTCACCGGTCTGGAACGCCGCGTCGAGCTTGGTGAGCATGTCCTCGTGCTGCAGGGCGCTCACCTCGATCGTGACGCCCGGGTTGTCCTGCTCGAACTGGTCGGCGACCTGGTCGTAGTAGTCCTTGCCGGCACCGGTGTTCGAGTTGTGCCACCACTGCAGAACGACGTCGCCGTCGCTGCCACCCGTGGCGTCGCCGCCACCGGCACCGCCGGAACCACAGGCGGTCACGAGCATGGCGAGTCCTGCGCCCAGCGCCACGGCGCGGAGGGCGGTCGTCCTCTTCATCTGAAACTCCTCGTCGTCCTTGAGAGGGAGGGACGCCGGATAGGTAATCAGCCGTCCAGAAGCGGTGTCAATCGATGTCGATAACGTTATCGACACGGTTGGGCTACGATCCCCGTCGTGGGCCTCGCTCCTCGCGTGAAGATGTCCGACGTCGCCCGAACTGCCGGGGTGTCGGTCGCGACCGTCTCCAAGGTCGTCAACGGTCGCTACGGCGTGTCGCAGACGACCCTGGAGCGCGTCCAGGGCGTCATCGCCCAGCTGGGCTACGAGGCGAGCCTCGGCGCGCGGTCCCTGCGCAGCTCGCGCACCAACGTCCTCGGCATCCTCGTCGCGGAGTTCGAGCCGTTCTCGACCGAGCTCCTCAAGGGCGCGTCGGGCGCCGTCGGCCCCACCGGGTACGAGCTGCTCGCCTACTCCGGCGGCGGCGGCCACGCGGACGTCGGGTGGGAGCGCCGGTACCTGTCCCGCCTCTCCGGCACGCTCATCGACGGCGCGATCATCGTGACCCCCACCGTGGTCGAGGCGGTCCCGGGCATCCCCGTCGTCGCCGTCGACCCGCACGCGGGCCCCTCCGGCCTGCCGACCGTGGACGCCGACAGCTTCGCCGGCGCCGTGACCGCGACCGAGTACCTGCTCTCCCTGGGGCACCGGCGGATCGGCCTGCTCGGCGGGCGCCCGGACCTGGAGTCCGCCGCGAGCGCGAGCGCGGCTTCCGGCACGCGATGGCGCAGGCGGGGGTCCCGGTCGACGAGTCGCTCGTCCTCAACGGCGGCTACCGGCCCGAGACCGCCGCCGGTCCCGCCCGGCAGCTGCTCGACCGCGCCGACGCACCCACGGCCGTGTTCGCGGCCAACGACCTCTCCGCCATCGTGCTGCTGCAGGTCGCGCAGGACCTGGGCCTCGACGTCCCGCGCGACCTGTCCGTCATCGGGTTCGACAACGTGCCCGAGTCGGCGCTGTGCACGCCTCCCCTGACGACGATCAGCCAGCCCCTGCAGCGCATGGGCGCGGCCGCGCTCGGCCTGCTGGTCGACCTCGTCGCCGGCCGCGAGCGCGAGTCGCACCTGCGCCTGCCCACCGAGCTCGTCGTGCGGGCGACGACGGCGCCGCCCGCCGCCTGACGCCCCGAGCCACCCCGCCGCGGTCCATCTGCGGTCCGGCCGCGGTCCATCTGCGGTCCGGCCGCGGTCCGGCGCGGTCCGGCCGCGGGCCGTCCCCGCCTCAGAGGCGGGCGGCGACCTCCTCGTCGCTCTCCGCCCCCGCCTCGACGTGCCGTGTCACCCACGGCGCGAGCGCCGCCATGACGCCGGCGAGCACGAGCGCGACGAGCCCGATGCCGCCGAAGTACGTCACCACGGGCACGTCCTGCGTGGCCCCGACGAGCTGCGCCGTGATCGCGTTGCCCGCCGCCGGTGCGAGGAACCACAGCGCCATGGCCTGGCCGCGGAACGCCTGCGGCGCCAGGAGCGTCGTCGCGGCGAGGCCGACCGGCGACAGGCACAGCTCGCCCAGGGTCTGCAGGACGTACACGACGACGAGCACCCACCACGGCGCCCTGCCGTCCCCCACCACCGCGGTCGCGCCGGCGAGGAACAGGAAGCTGAGCGCCGCCAGCCCGAGGCCGAGGGCGAACTTCAGCGCCGTCGAGGGCCGGTCCCCGGTGCGCAGCCACAGCCACGCGAAGAGCGGGGCGAGGACGATGATCGCCGCCGGGTTGACCGACTGGTACAGCTCGGGCGAGACGGTCGTGCCGAGCACCCGGAGGTCGGTGCGGTCCCGGGCGTACTCGGAGAGGGTGCTCGACGCCTGCTCGAAGATCATCCAGAACAGCGTCGCCGCGACGAACAGCGGCACGTACGCCGTCAGCCGCGAGCGCTCGGCCGCGTTGACCTTCGGCGAGCGGAACATCACGAGGAACATCGCCACGGGGGCGGCGAACGCGAGGTAGGACAGCCCGTTGATGACGACGTCGAGCGGGCCCTCGTCGCGGTCCGTCACCGTCGTGACGAGCCAGCCGAGCGCGACGGCCGCGAGCACCGCGACGACGAGCAGCAGGACCATGCGCACCACGCCGGGGCGGTCCGCCGGCGTGAGCGGGTTCGGCGGCGTCTCCCCCGCACCGCGCAGCAGGCCACGGCCCAGCACGAACGCGACGAGCGCGAGCGCCATGCCGACCGCGGCGACCGCGAACCCGGCGTGGTAGCCGCCGATGCTGCGCGCGAGCCCGACGGCGAGCGGCGCCCCGAGGGAGCCGATGTTGATGCCCATGTAGAAGACTGAGAAAGCGGAGTCGCGCCGCGGGTCGTCGCGGCGGTACAGGTCCCCCACCATGCTCGACACGTTGGGCTTGAGCAGGCCCGTGCCCACGGCCACCAGCACGATCCCGAGGTACGCGGTCGCCGCCGACGGCAGCGCGAGGCACACGTGCCCGGCAGCGATGACGACGCCCCCGTAGAGGGTCGAGCGCCGCGCGCCGATCATGCGGTCGGCGACCCACCCGCCGACCACGGTCAGCAGGTACACTGCCGAGCCGTACACCGCGACCAGCGCCAGCCCGGTCGCCTCGTCGATCCCGAGGCCGTCGTTCTCGACCGTGTCGGTCAGGTAGTAGAAGAGGATCGCCCGCATGCCATAGTAGCTGAACCGCTCCCACAGCTCGGTGCCGAACAGCGTGAACAGCCCGGCCGGGTGACCGAGGACGGTGCGACCCGCCGTCGGCGTGGCGCGCGCGGGCAGGTCGGCGGCGTTGCTCATGACCTCCATGCTCACCCCGCCCACCCCCGGGTGCGCGCCCTGCGGGGACGTGGGCCCGGGCACACCCGCCCGGACCCGGCACCGCGACGGCCCGGTCGCCGGGGTCCCCGGCGCGGGTGAGCGTGCCGGGTGCCGACCGTGCTCTGGTTCCGCCGCGACCTGCGCCTCGCCGACCACCCCGCGCTCGTCGCGGCCGTGGAGCAGGCGCGCGCGGACGGCGACGAGGTCGTGCCGCTGTTCGTCGTCGACCCCTCGCTGTGGGCGTCGTCGGGGGCGCCGCGGCTGGCGTACCTGGCCGCGAGCCTGCGGGCGCTCGACGAGTCCACGGGCGGCCGTCTCGTGGTGCGGTGCGGGCGACCCGTCGAGGTCGTGCCGGCGCTCGCGCGCGAGGTGGGCGCGCCGGCGGTGCACGTGAGCGCCGCGACGGAGCCGTACGGCCGGCGGCGCGACGCGGCGGCGGCCGCCGCGCTCGGTGCGGTCCCGCTCGTGGCCACCGGGTCGCCGTACACCGTCGGCCCGGGACTGCTGGCCACCGGCTCCGGGGCGCCCTACCGGGTGTTCACCCCGTTCAGGAACGCGTGGCTCGACCACGGGTGGGCGTCACCGGCGGCGCGCCCGCGGTCCGTGCCCTGGGCGGACGTCCGGGGAGAGGGTGTGCCGGACGCGCCGGGCACCGACGTGCGGCTGCCCGCCGCCGGCGAGGCCGCCGCACGTGCGCGGTGGCGCGCGTTCCTGCGGGAGGACCTGGAGACCTACCGGGCGGACCGTGACCGGCCCGACCTGGACACCACGTCCGTCATGTCCCCGCACCTGAAGTACGGCGAGATCCACCCGCGGACCCTGCTCGCCGACCTCGCCGAGGCGGGGCGGGGCGCCGCCGGTCCCCTCGCCGAGTCGGTCGCCACCTACCGGTCGGAGCTCGCGTGGCGGGAGTTCCACGCGGACGTCCTGTGGCACGTGCCCGCCGCCGCGCACCAGTCGCTGCGGCCCGCCGTCCCGGAGGACGCCTGGGCGGACGGGCCGGCGGCGGACGCCGCCTTCACCGCGTGGGCCGACGGACGCACGGGCTACCCCGTGGTCGACGCGGCGATGCGCCAGCTGCGCGCACGGGGCTGGATGCACAACCGGATGCGCATGGTGACGGCGTCGTTCCTGGTCAAGGACCTGCACGTGCGCTGGCAGCGGGGCGCGGCGCACTTCATGGCCTGGCTGGTGGACGGGGACGTGCCGCAGAACCAGCTCAACTGGCAGTGGGTCGCCGGGACCGGGCGGGACGCCGCGCCGTTCTTCCGCGTGTTCAACCCGGTGACGCAGGGGAAGACGTTCGACCCGGACGGGCGCTACGTCCGCCGGTGGGTGCCGGAGCTGCGGGACGTGCCCGCGTCGGCGGTCCACGAGCCGTGGACGCTCGGCCTCGCGGCACCGGCGGACTACCCGCCGCCCATGGTCGACCACGCCCACGAGCGGCGCGTCGCCCTGGCCGACCACGCCCGCCGCCCCACCTGACGGTCGCACCGCCGCCGAGCGGCAGGACGCCGGGTGCGGCAGGGGACGCCGCGTGCGGCAGCCGCACCTGCCGCGCCGGCGGGAGGTGCCGCGCGCGGCCTGCAGCAGCCCCGGGGTCAGGTGCGGGCGACCTCGTTGTCCGGGTCCTCGCCCGCGAGCAGGGCCTCGAGCTGGCGGCGGACCAGTGCGGCCACACGGGGGTAGGTGGCGTCCGTGTTGCCGCCCTGGTGGGCGGTGACCAGCACGTTCGGCGCGTGCCAGAGGGGGTGGTCGGCCGGCAGCGGCTCCGGGTCGGTCACGTCGAGCCCGGCACGCAGGCGGCCCGCCGCGAGCTCGGCGAGCAGCGCGTCGGTGTCGACGACCTTGCCGCGCGCCACGTTGACGAGCACCGCGCCGTCCTTCATCCGTCCGAGCGCCTCGGCGTCGAGGAGGTGGTAGGACGTGCGCGACAGCGGGATCGCGAGCACGACGACGTCGGCGTCCGGCAGCAGGTCGCCGAGCTCGTCGACGCCGTGCACGTGCCCGTCGGCGTCGTCGCGCGCGGTCGTCGCGACGCGCACGAGCTCGACCTCGAACGGCGCGAACCGCGCGCAGACCGCCCGGCCCACCGACCCCTGCCCGACGACGAGCACGCGCCGGTCCGCCAGGGACGGGCCGAACGGGTTGTCCCACCGGCCGGCGTCCATCGCCCGCACGGCACGCGGCAGGTCGCGCTGCACCGCGAGGGTCAGGGCGAGCGCGAGCTCGGCGGTGCCGGCGTCGTGCACGCCGCGGCCGTTGAGCAGGGTGACGCCCGGCGGCAGGTGCGGCAGCGCGTGCTCGTACCCCGCGCTGGGCAGCTGCACCCACCGCAGGCCCGGCAGGTCGTGCAGCACGCGGAACCCCTCGCGGGCGACGAAGTAGTGCGGCACGACGACGAGGTCGACGTCCGCCGCGACCGCCGGGTCGAGCGGGGCCCGCAGGTCCCACGGGACGAGCCGCAGGTCGTCGCCGTGCGCCGCGGCGAGGTCGGCGAGACGGGTCAGCAGGTCGTCGTCGGGGACGGTGACGGTGAGCACGTGCGGTACGGGTCCTTCGGTCGGTGCGGTGCTGCGCGGGCGCGCCGCGGTCAGTCGGGCTGTCGCGCGCGGTACTCGTCCTCGAGCATCGACATGACGATCGCGTCGCACCAGCCGTCGCCGTCGCGGTAGCCGTCGCGGCGGCGACCCTCGACGCGGAACCCGATGTTCTCGTACAGCGACACCGCGCGCGTGTTGATGCTCAGCGCCTCGAGCTCGACGCGGTGCAGACCGAGGCCCTCGAACGCGAACTCGAGCACGAGCTCGATCGCCTCGGTGCCGTAGCCGCGGCCGCGGTAGGCCGGGCGCATCGCGAGCCGCAGGCCCGCGCAGCGCACGTCCTCGTCGACGTCGGTCAGGACGATCTCGCCCCGGTACTCGTCCGACCCGTTCGCGGTGACGGCGAAGTCGTAGCGCCCCTGCGCGGCCTCGCGGCTCGCGCACCACTCCTCGACCTGCTCCCGCGTGAACGTCCGGGTCGTGCCGGTCAGGCGGTTGCCCTCGGGGTCCGTGAGCATGTCCCACATCGCGTCGGCGTCGTCGCCGCGGACGGGCCGCAGGACGATCATCTCCCCCTGCAACGTGGGCTTCTGCATCGCGCACCTCCGCGCCTCGTGCGCCCGTCCGGGCGTCGCTGCGACGGCCGGCGCCGTCGCGTCATCGTAGGACCGGCGTGTGACCCGGGTGTTGCACGACGGTGCCGGCCGGCGGGGCGCGGAGCGTGCACCGGTCCGGGCACGCGACGGCGCCGGCACCCCGGGAGGTGCCGGCGCCGTCCGTGACCGGCTGACCGGTAGCGGGTTAGCCCTGGACGCGCTCCAGGACGAGCTCGCGGACGCGGCCCGCGTCCGCCTGGCCGCGGGTGGCCTTCATGACGGCGCCGATGATCGCGCCGACCGGCCCGAGGTTGCCGCCGCGGATCTTCTCGGCGATGTCGGGCTGGGCCGCGAGCGCGGCGTCGATCGCCTCGAGCAGCGGGCCGTCGTCGGAGACGACCTCGAGACCGCGCGCGACGACGACCTCCTCGGGGTCGCCCTCCCCCGCGAGCACGCCCTCGAGCACCTGGCGCGCGAGCTTGTCGTTGATCCGCCCGGAGTCGACGAGCTGCTGCAGCGCACCGATCTGCGCCGGCGTGATGGGCAGCTCCGCGAGCTCGACCTCGCGCTGCTTGGCGGTGCGGGCCAGCTCGCCCATCCACCACTTGCGGGCGGCGGCGGGCGTGGCGCCCGCGGCGACGGTGGCCTCGATGAGCTCGACTGCGCCGGCGTTGACGACGTCGCGCATCTCCGCGTCGGCGTAGCCCCACTCGCCCTGCAGACGGCGCCGCCGCGCGGCGGGCAGCTCGGGCAGCGACGCACGGATCTCCTCGACCCACGCGGGGTCGGGGACGATCGGCACGAGGTCGGGCTCGGGGAAGTACCGGTAGTCCTCGGCGTCGGACTTCACGCGGCCGGACGTCGTGACGCCCGTGTCCTCGTGCCAGTGCCGGGTCTCCTGCACCACCGTGCCGCCGCCGTCGAGGACGGCCGCCTGGCGGCTGATCTCGTAGCGCACGGCGCGCTCGACGGAGCGGAACGAGTTGACGTTCTTCGTCTCGGTCCGCGTGCCGAGCGCGGACTCGGGCGTCGGCCGCAGCGACACGTTCACGTCGGCGCGGACGTTGCCGCGCTCCATGCGGGCCTCGGACACCCCGAGCGCGCGGAACAGGTCGCGCAGCGTCTGCACGTACGCGCGCGCCACCTCGGGCGCCCGCTCGCCCGCGCCCGTGATGGGGCGCGTGACGATCTCGACGAGCGGCACGCCGGCGCGGTTGTAGTCGACGAGGGAGTACTCGGCGCCGTGGATGCGGCCGGTGGAGCCGCCGACGTGGGTGTTCTTGCCCGCGTCCTCCTCCATGTGCGCGCGCTCGATCTCGACGCGGAACGTCGTCCCGTCCTCGAGCTCGACGTCGACCCAGCCGTCGTGCGCGATCGGCTCGTCGTACTGCGACGTCTGGAAGTTCTTCGGCACGTCCGGGTAGAAGTAGTTCTTCCGCGCGAACCGGCACGACTCCGCGATGGAGCAGTTGAGCGCGAGACCGATGCGGATCGCGTACTCCACGGCCGTGCCGTTGACCGCCGGCAGCGCGCCCGGCAGGCCGAGGCTCACGGGCGTGATCTGCGTGTTGGGCTCCTCGCCGAACGTCTGCTCGGCGCCGTCGAACATCTTGGTGCGGGTGCCGAGCTCGACGTGCACCTCGATGCCGATGACAGGGTCGAACCGGGCCACCGCGTCGTCGTAGTCGACCAGGTCGACGCTCGTCGTCGTGCTCATCAGGCGACCCCTCCGGTCAGCTCGGGCGCGCGGCGCAGCAGCGGCCCCTCCCACCCGAACTCCAGCAGCGCCTCGAGCGCCGCGCCGACCTTGTACAGCCGGGCGTCCTGGCGGGCGGGCGCGAGGATCTGGAAGCCGACCGGCAGGCCGTCGTCGGACAGGCCGTTCGGCAGCGACATGCCGGGCACGCCCGCGAGGTTCGCGGGGATCGTGGCGACGTCGTTGAGGTACATCGCGAGCGGGTCGTCGAGCTTCTCGCCGAGCTTGAACGCGGTCGTCGGCGCCGTGGGCGAGACGAGGACGTCGGCCTGCTCGAACGCGGCGGCGAAGTCGCGCTGGATGAGCGTGCGGACCTTCTGGGCCGACCCGTAGTAGGCGTCGTAGTAGCCCGCCGAGAGGGCGTACGTGCCGAGGATGATGCGGCGCTTCACCTCGTCGCCGAAGCCCTGGCCGCGCGTGGCGGCCATGACGCGCTCCGCCGTCACCGGCCCCTCCGAGGGCTCGACGCGCAGGCCGAAGCGCATGCCGTCGAACTTCGCGAGGTTGCTCGACGCCTCCGCGGGGAGGATCAGGTAGTAGGCCGCGAGCGCGTACGTGAAGTGCGGGCAGGACACCTCGACGATCTCGGCGCCCGCGTTGCGCAGCGCCTCGAGCGACTCCTCGAACCGCGCGAGCACGCCCGGCTGGTAGCCCTCGCCCTGCAGCTCGCGCACGACGCCGACGCGCATCCCGCGCAGGTCGCTGCTCACGCCCTCCTTCGCGGCGGCGACGTAGCCCGTCGCGGGGTCGGTGAGGGACGTCGCGTCGCGCGGGTCGTGCCCGCCGATGAGCTCGTGCAGCAGCGCCGCGTCCATGACGGTGCGCGTGCAGGGCCCCGCCTGGTCGAGCGACGAGGCCAGCGCGATCAGGCCGTAGCGCGAGACCGACCCGTACGTCGGCTTGACGCCGACGGTGCCGGTGACGGCCGCGGGCTGGCGGATCGAGCCGCCGGTGTCGGTGCCGATCGCGAGCGGCGCCTCGTACGCGGCGATCGCCGCCGCCGAGCCGCCGCCCGAGCCGCCGGGGATGCGGTCCAGGTCCCACGGGTTGTGCGTGGTGCCGTAGCCCGAGTGCTCGGTGGAGGAGCCCATGGCGAACTCGTCCATGTTGGTCTTGCCGAGGATCGGCAGGCCCGCGGCCTTGATCTTCTCGACCAGCGTCGCGTCGTACGGGGGCACCCAGCCCTCGAGGATGCGCGAGCCGGCCGTCGTCGGCAGGCCGCGCGTGACGACGACGTCCTTGACGGCGATCGGCACGCCCGCGAGCGGGTGCAGCTCCTCGCCGGCGCCGCGGCGGGCGTCGACGTCGGCCGCGGTGGCCAGCGCCTCGTCCGCGGACACGTGCAGGAACGCGTGCACCTGCGGCTCGACGGCGGCGATCCGGTCGAGGTGCGCCTGGGTGACCTCGACGCTGCTGATCTCGCGCGCACCGAGCCGCTGCGACAGCTCGGACGCGGGCATGTGGGTCAGGGGGCTGTCAGCCCCGGTCGCCGCGCTCACGCCTCCTCCCCAGGATCTGCGGGACGAGGAACTTGCCGTCCTGCGCGGCCGGCGCCTGGGCGAGAACCTCGTCGCGGTCCAGCGGCGCGACGGGCTCGTCGGCGCGGAACACGTTGGTCAGCGGCAGCGGGTGGCTGGTGGCGGGCACGTCGGGCGTCGCGACCTCGGACACCCGGGCGACCGACTCGACGATGACGTCGAGCTCGCCGGCGAGGCGGTCGAGCTCGCCCGGCGTCAGGTCGATCCGGGCGAGCGCGGCGACGCGCGCGACCTCGTCGCGGGAGAGGGTGGACATGCCGGAGAGTCTAGACGGGCGTCCCCGGCGCCCGACCCGGGCGGACGTCAGCCCGTACGCGTCAGGCCGTGCGCTCGAGCGCGGCCGTGACCAGCGCGAGCAGCGCCTCGCCGTACGCGTCCGCGGCGGTGTCCGCCGTGAAGACCCGCGGCGGCTGGCCGACGAGCTCGATGAGCACCTGGTACGACCCGTCCGTCGAGCGGGCGAGGCTGCGGAACGCGCGGCCGAGCAGCTCGCGCAGCTGGTCCTCGCGCGGCAGCCACAGCGCGTCCTCCTGGCGCACCGAGTCCAGCGCCCACTCGGTGGTGCCGTTGAAGCCGAGGATCGTGCCCGTCGGGTACTCGTGCGGCTCGACGACCATGTCGGAGATCGTGAACACCTCGCCGTCGAGGTCGGCGCCCTGGATCGCGAAGCGGTCGCCGGGACGCGGCTGCCAGCGCAGGCCCGCGGCCTGCAGGGCGATGGCCAGGTCCGTGGAGATCATCTGCCCAGTATCGACGCCCCGTCCGACGGCGCCACCGCGGGGCCCCTCCTCCCCGCGGCGGCGCCTGCTCGCGCGGGTCAGCGGGTGCTGAACGCCGCGTCGAACGCCGCGGACGGCGGGTCGAACAGGTTGGCGCGGACGAACGCGAGCGCCTCGGGCGCGCCGACGAGGCGGTCCATGCCGGCGTCCTCCCACTCGACCGACACGGGCCCGTCGTAGCCGATGGCGTTGAGCGCGCGGAACGACGGCTCCCACGGCACGTCGCCGCGGCCGGTGGAGACGAAGTCCCAGCCGCGGCGCGGGTCCGCCCACGGCAGGTGGGAGGACAGCCGGCCGTTGCGGCCGTTGCCGAGGCGCAGCTTCACGTCCTTGCAGTCGACGTGGTAGATCCGGCTCGAGAACTCGAGCAGGAAGTCGACCGGGTCGAGCTGCTGCCAGACGAAGTGGCTGGGGTCCCAGTTGAGGCCGAACGCCTCGCGGTGGCCGATGGCCTCCAGGGCGCGGACGGTGGTCCACCAGTCGTAGGCGATCTCGGACGGGTGCACCTCGTGCGCGAACCGCACGCCCACCTCGTCGAAGACGTCGAGGATCGGGTTCCAGCGGTCGGCGAAGTCCCGGTAGCCCGCGTCGACGAGCTCGGCGGAGACCGGCGGGAACATCGCGACGTACTTCCAGATGGAGGAGCCGGTGAAGCCGACGACGGTCCTCACGCCCAGCCTCGCCGCCAGGCGCGCGGTGTGCTTCATCTCCTCCGCGGCGCGCTGCCGCACGCCCTCGGGGTCGCCGTCGCCCCACACCCGGTCGGACAGGATGTCGCGGTGGCGGGCGTCGATCGGGTCGTCGCAGACCGCCTGGCCCTTGAGGTGGTTGGAGATCGCCCAGACCCTGAGGTTGTACTTCTCCAGGATCGCGAGGCGGCCGGCGACGTACTCGTCGTCGTCCCAGCGCCAGGGGTCGAGGTGGTCGCCCCAGCAGGCGATCTCCAGACCGTCGTAGCCCCAGCCGGACGCGAGGCGCGCGACCTCCTCGAACGGCAGGTCGGCCCACTGGCCGGTGAACAGGGTGATCGGGCGGGCCATGCCTCACTCCTCCGGGTCGTCGGACGCGCCGGCGGGCGCCGGCACCTCGGTCCAGGTGCTGCGGTCGGCGGCGGAGCGCTCGACCGCGTCGAGGACGCGCTGCACCTGCAGCCCGTCCGCGAAGGACGGCCGCGGCTGGCGGTGCGCCGCCACGTCGCGCACCAGGTCCACCGCCTGGTGGGTGAACGCGTGCTCGTACCCGAGCCCGTGGCCGGCCGGCCACCACGCGCCCACGTACGCGTGCTCCGGCTCCGTCACGACGATCCGCCGGAACCCCGCCTCCCACGCGGGCTGGCTCGCGTCGAAGTAGTGCAGGACGTTCATGTCCTCGAAGTCGAACGCGAGCGACCCCGCGGAGCCGTTGACCTCGAGGCGGATCGCGTTCTTGCGGCCGTACGCGAACCGGGTCGCCTCGAACGTCGCCAGGCCCCCGCCGGACAGGCGCGCGAGGAACACCGCCGCGTCGTCCACCGTCACCGGTCCGGTCGCGCCGTCCGCCGCCCCGGTGCCCGAGAGCCCCGACGACGAGGCCGCGAGCGGCCGCTCGCGCACGAACGTCTCCAGCACCGCCGACACGCCCGTCAGGTGCTCGCCCGTGACGAACTGCGCGAGGTCGACCACGTGCGCGCCGATGTCGCCGAGCGCGCCCGAGCCGGCCTTCGTCCGGTCCAGCCGCCAGGACAGCGGCGCCTGCGGGTCGGCGATCCAGTCCTGCAGGTACTGGGCCCGCACGTGCCGCACGGTGCCGATGCGCCCCTCGTCGACGAGCCGCTTCGCGAGCTGCACGGCCGGCACCCGCCGATACGTGAAGCCGACCATCGCCAGCGCCCCCGCCGACCGGGCCGCCTCGGCGGCGCGGACCATCGCCTCGGCCTCCTCGACCGAGTTGGCGAGCGGCTTCTCGCACAGCACGTGCTTGCCGGCCTCGAGCGCCGCGACGGCGATGTCGGCGTGCGTGTCCCCCGGCGTGCACACGTCGACCAGGTCGACGTCCTCGCGGGCGACGAGCGCCTTCCAGCTCGTCTCGGCGTCGCGCCAGCCGAGGCGGTCCGCGGCCGCCCGGACCGCCTGCTCGTCGCGGCCGGCGACGGCCGCCATGTCCGGGGCGAGCGGCAGGTCGAAGAAGCGGGGGCGGTGCGCCAGGCGTGCGAGTGGGCGACGCCCATGAAGGCGTACCCCACCATGCCGATGCCCAGGCGCGGGCGGGTGTCTGCCACGGGTCCTCCTCGTGGGTCGGGCCGCCGGGCGGGCGCGGTCGCCCGCCCGGCGAGGGGGTCAGGACTCGAAGGCCGTGGGCAGGTAGTCGTCCACGTTCGCCTTGGTGACGACCGGGGCGTACAGCTGGATCGTGCGCGGGACCTCCACCTCGACGAGGTCGCTCATCGCCTTCTGCTGCACCAGCAGCCGGGCCAGCTTGACGCCGTCCGCCGCCTGCGTCGACGGGTAGATGACCGTCGCCTTGAGCACGGAGTCGTCGGCCTTGATCGCCTCCATGACGTTCTTCGAGCCGGCGCCTCCCACCATGATGAACTCGTCACGGCCCGCGTTCTCGATGGCCGCCATGACACCGACGCCCTGGTCGTCGTCGTGGTTCCAGATCGCGTCGAGCTCGGGCGCCGCCTGCAGCAGGTTGGCCGCCGCCGCCTCGCCGCCCTGGACGGTGAAGTCCGCGGCCACGCGGTTGCCGACCTCCAGGCCGCACTCGGAGAGCGCGTCGGCGAAGCCGCGGCTGCGGTCCTGCGTCAGCGGCAGCGAGTCGATGCCGGCGATCTCGGCGACCTTCGCGTCGGGCTGGTCGCCGAGCTGCTCGCAGATGTACTGCCCGGCGCTGACGCCCATGCCGTAGTTGTCGCCCAGCACCGTGGTGCGCGCGGCGTTCGGGTCGTCGAACTCGCGGTCGACGTTGACGACGACGATGCCGGCCTCCATCGCCTGCAGCGCGACCTCGGTGAGCGCGGCGCCGTCGAACGGCAGCAGCACGATGGCGTCGACGCCGTCGTTGATGAACTGCTCGATCTGGCTGATCTGCAGGTTGACGTCGTTCGTGGCCTCGGCCTGGACGAGCTCGACGTCCTCGTACTTCTCCGCCTCGGCGACGGCGGCGCGCGTGATCGCGCCCATCCAGCCGTGGTCGGCGGCCGGGGCGGAGAAGCCGATCGTGACCGTCTCGCCGGTCTCGTCGTTCTCGGTGCCGGGCACGGCGGCCTGACCACCGGAGCCCTCGTCGGCGGTGTCCTGGGGCTCGTTGGACGTGCAGCCGGTCACCACGAGGGCGAGCGCGGCGGCGGTGCCGGCCATGGTGAGCCAGCGGCGGCGCAGGGGTGCAGACATGACGATCCTCCTCGATCGGGGTGCTGCAGGGGTGTGCGGGTGACGGCGCGCGTCAGGTGGTGCGGGCGCGGGAGCGCTCGGCGAGGCGCTGCTGGAGCAGGACGGCGGCGACGATGATCACGCCCTTGGCGATCGCCTGCGCCGAGATGGACAGGTTGTTCTGCGTGAACACGTTGGTCAGCGTCGTGAAGATGAGGACGCCGAGGACCGTGCCGACGATGGTGCCGCGGCCGCCCGCCAGCAGCGTGCCGCCCACGACGACAGCGGCGATGGCCTCGAGCTCGTAGAGCTGGCCGTTGGTCGAGCTGCCGGCGGTGGTGCGGCCGAGCATCATGACGCCGGCGATGCCGGCGGCCAGGCCCGCCAGCGCGTAGAGGTACATGGTGTGCCGGCGCACGTCGATGCCGGCCAGGCGTGCGGCCTCGGGGTTGCCGCCGACCGCCACGGTCCGCCGCCCGAACGTCGTGCGGTTGAGCAGCACCCAGCCGGCCGCGGCGACGACGGCGAAGATCCACACGAGCATCGGCACGCCGAGCACGCTCGAGCGGAAGAAGTCGAGGAACCCGTCGACGCGGACGACCTGCGTCTGCCGGTTCGCGATCATCTCCGCCAGGCCGCGCGCCGCGACCAGCATGGCGAGGGTCGCGATGAAGGCGACCACCTTGCCGTACGCGACCAGCACGCCGTTGACGACGCCGGCGCCGAGGCCGACCGCGAGCGCGCAGAGCACCATGACGACCCAGTGGTACTGCTCCGCCATCGCCTGCGTGGCCAGCGTCGAGGCCCAGACGGACGCGAGCCCGAGGACGGACCCGACGGACAGGTCGATGCCGCCACCGGTGATGACGAACGTCATGCCGACGGACAGCACGCCGATGACGGCGGCCAGCCGCAGGATCGTCATGAGGTTGTCGACGCTCGCGAACCGCTCCCCGCGGTCGCCACGCCGACCGCGCAGACGAGCGCGAGGGCGATGACGAGGCCGAGGTTGCGGCCCGCGGCGCCGCGCAGCGGGTTGCGGCGCGGGCGTGCGGTGGTGGCGCTCGCCCGTTCCACGCGCGCGGACTCGTCCGCGGGGACGGGGGCCGCCAGGTGCTGGTCGCTCACGCGGCACTTCCTTCCATGACGAGGTCGAGCACGCGGTGCTCGTCGATCTCGGACGCGGGGCCGGTGTGGACCACACGCCCCTCGGACAGGACGAGGACGCGGTCGGCGAGGCCGAGCACCTCCTCGATCTCGCTGGAGACCACGACGACGGCGGTGCCGGCCGCGGCGAGGCGCGCGATCAGCGCGTAGATCTCGGCCCGGGCACCGACGTCGACGCCGCGCGTGGGCTCGTCGAGCAGCAGGACTCGGCAGCCGTGGACGAGCCACCGGGCCAGCAGGACCTTCTGCTGGTTGCCGCCGGACAGGGTGCGGGCGGCGCGGTCGGGGTCCGCCGGGCGCAGGTCGAGCGCCCCGATCTGCTCGTCGGCGACGCGCCGCTCGGCGGGCTCGTCCAGGAACGGCCCGCGGGCGGTGCGGCCGAACGAGGAGAGGGTGATGTTGCGGTACACCGGCTCGTCGAGCAGCAGGCCCTGGCTCTTGCGCTCCTCCGGGCACAGGCCGATGCCGGCGCGCACGGCGGCACCGACGGAGCCGGCGTGCACGGGGCGTCCGTCGACGCTGACGCGTCCCGCGTGGGGGCGGCGCGCGCCGAAGACGGTCTCGAGGACCTCGGAGCGGCCGGCGCCGACGAGGCCGGCGAGCCCCACGACCTCCCCCGCCCGCACGTCGAAGGAGACGTCCGCGAACGCGCCGCGCACGGTGAGGTCCTCCACGCGCAGGACGACGGGTGCGTCGTGCGGGACCGGCGGGCGGCGCGGGATCGCGTACTCGACCGTGCGGCCCGTCATGAGCCGGATGAGGTCGGCGGTGGGCGTCGTCGCGGCGGGCAGGCCCTGGGCGACGGTCCGGCCGTCCTTCAGCACGGTGATGCGGTCGCCGATCTCGCGGATCTCGTCGAGGCGGTGCGAGATGTAGACGACGGCGACACCCTGCGCGGTGAGCTCGCGCACGACGCGGAAGAGGTTGGCGACCTCCTCGCTGTCGAGCACGGCCGACGGCTCGTCCATGACGATGACGCGGGCGTCGTGGGAGAGCGCGCGCGCCATGCTGACGACCTGCTTGCCGGCCGCGGACAGCGTGCCGACCTCGCGGTGCGGCGACAGGTCGCCGTGGCCCAGCCGCCGCAGCAGCTCGCGCGTGCGCTGGGCCGCGGTGCGGCGCTGGGTGAACCCGCCGGACGCGACCTCGTGCCCGAGGTAGACGTTCTCCGCGACGGAGAGCCCGTCGACGACGTCGAGCTCCTGGTACATCGTCGCGACGCCGAGGCGCAGGCCCGCGACGGGGTGCGCGATCGTCACGGGGGTGCCGTCGAGGAGGATCTCGCCCTCGTCCGGCTGGTGGGCGCCCGCGAGCACCTTGATGAGCGTGGACTTGCCCGCCCCGTTCTGGCCGAGCAGGCAGTGCACCTCCCCCGCGCGGACCTCGAGGTCGACGCCGTCGAGAGCCCGGGCGCCGGGGAACTGCTTGACGATCCCGCGCATGCGCAGGATCGCGTCGGTGGGTGCGGCGGCGGCCGCCGCGGGGTCGTCGTTGACCATGTCGAGGACCGTACGGCGGACTTCTGCCGACGGTCAAGCAAAAGATGACCACCGAGTGGCAGAGTTATCTCACCGTGACGCGCCGAAGCACGGCGGGGGCGACGAGGAGGCGACACTGTGGGCATGGACGAGCCGCTGCGGACGACCCGCTCCCCCGGCGTCGGCGACCTGCTGCAGCTCCTGCGCGACGGCCGCCCCCGCACGCGCTCCGACCTCGCGGCGGTCACGGGGCAGGCGCGGTCCACCGTCGCGGCACGCGTCGACGCGCTGCTGGCCACCGGGCTCGTCGCACCCGCCGGCGCGAGCTCGTCGACGGGCGGCCGCCCGCCCGCCACGTTCGCGTTCAACCCCGCGGCCGAGGTCGTGCTCGCGGTGGACCTCGGTGCGACGCACGCCCGGCTCGCCGTCACCGACCTCGCCGGCACCGTCCTCGCCGAGCACGGCGAGGCCATCGCCATCGCCGACGGCCCGGACGCCGTGCTGCACCACGTCGCCGACCTCGGGCGGCGGCTGCTGCAGGAGGCGGACCGTCCGGGCAGCGACCTCGCCGCCGTGGGCGTCGGGCTGCCCGGCCCCGTCGAGCACGCCACGGGACGCCCCATCAACCCGCCGATCATGCCCGGCTGGGACGACGCCGACGTGCCGGGCGTCCTCGGCGGGCTGCTCGACGCCCCCGTGCTCGTCGACAACGACGTCAACATCATGGCCGTCGGCGAGCACAGCACCTGCTGGTCCGGCGTGGCCGACCTGCTGTTCGTCAAGGTCGCCACCGGCATCGGCGCCGGCATCATCACCGACGGCCGGATCCGGCGCGGTGCGCAGGGGGCCGCCGGGGACCTCGGGCACATCGCCGTGCCCGGTGGCTCCGACCGTCCGTGCCGCTGCGGCAACACCGGCTGCCTCGAGGCGGTCGCGTCCGGTCAGGCGCTCGCCGCCGACCTGGCGGCGCGCGGGCTGCCCACCGCCACCAGCGGCGACGTCGTCGGGCTCGTCCGCGCCGGCGACCTCGCCGCCTCGGCCGCCCTGCGCGAGGCCGGGCGCAGCATCGGCGCCGTCCTCGCCGCGACGGTGAGCATGCTCAACCCGTCCGTCATCGTCATCGGCGGGCGCGTCGCCGAGGCCGGCGAGCACCTGCTCGCGGGCATCCGGGAGGTCGTCTACGCCCGGTCCCTGCCGCTCGCGACGCAGCACCTGCGCATCGTCGCGTCCCGCACGGGCGAGCGGGCGGGCGTGCTGGGCGCGTCGGCGATGGCCGCGGAGCACGTGCTGTCCCCCGCCGCGGTCGACGCGCGGCTCGCCGCGTCCCCGGTGGCCGTGGCGCGCTGACGACGGCTCCACGCAGCGTCCGCCGGTGCGGCGCGGCGCGCGGCCCTTACCGGCGCCGCGCCGGTGGTGAGGTGAGGGCCGCCCGCCCTCAGCAGGTGCCCGCGCCACCACCCGTCGGCTGCCGCCGGTAGGCGTAGCGGTGCGCCGGCACGAAGCCGAGGCCCGCGTACAGCGCACGGGCCGCGTCGTTGTCCGTCTCGACCTGCAGGAACGCGCGGGACGCGCCCCGGTGTGCGGCTGCCTCCAGCGCCGCGCGCGTGAGGGCACGGCCCAGGCCCTGACGGCGCGCGGCCGGGGCGACCTGGAGGCACGACAGCGCGGCCCAGCCGTCCGCGAGCGCGGCGCGGATGATCCCGACGGGCGCACCGGCGCCGTCCGTCGCGGTGAGGTACGCCGCGGGCGCCCCGGTGAGGAGGCGGCGGCCGACGTCCCGCGGTCCGCGCTTCACCGCGAGCCAGGTGTCCAGCCAGACGTCGTCCGGGACGTCGGACACCGCGAGGGCGACCCCGCCCGGCAGGGCGGCGGGCGCACCGGGGTCGACGTCGTCCCGCACGAGCACGTCCGTGACGACGCCCGCGTCGTAGCCGCGTGCGTCGAGCTCCGCCACCAGGCCGGGTGCGGTGTCCGGGTCGCCCACGCGGAAGACGGCCGGCTGCCCCGCGGCGGCGTACAGCGCCTCGACCGCGTCGACCGCGGCCGCCAGGTCGTCGGGGGTGCCGAGGGGCAGCGCGGAGTTCGCCCGCTGCGTCAGCCCGTCGGACAGCCCCACGCGCCACGGCCCGACCCGTTCGACCCGCACCGGCGGCCACGTCGCCGCCTCCGTGCGCGCGCCCGGCGCGGCAGGCACGTCCCACGTGTAGACGAGCATCGGCACCTCGCCGACCGCCCAGTCCCGCGCGGGCGTGCGCACCCAGCCGAGCCGCTCGTACAGCCGCTGCGCGGTCCGCATCGCCTCGAACGTCGTCAGCACCGCACGGCGCGCACCGGTCGCGGCGCCCTCCGCGAGCGCGGCACGCACGAGCTCCGCCGCCACCCCCGGCCGCGCGCGTCGTGGCGCACCGCGAGCATCCGCAGCTCGACCTCGCCGTCGCGGGCGATGTGCGTGAACGGCGCCCCGGCGGCGGCCAGCGTGATCGTCCCGACGACCTCCTCCGCGCCGCCCTCGCCCCGCGTCGTGGCCACGAGGACGTGGGCCTGCGCGATCCGGCGGGCGGCGTCCCGCAGCTCCGCCAGGTACGGCGACCCGGCCGGGACGAGGCCGTCCGCCAGGTACACGTCGGCGACGAGCGCGCCGAGCGCGTCGGCGTCCTGGAGCCCGGCGCGGCGCACCCGCAGGCCCGTGCTCGCGCCGGGCGCGACCGTGGCCGTGGCCGTGGCCGCGGAGAGCACCTCGTCCGTCACCGTCGTCCTCCTCGTCCGTCGTGCCGCACCGGGTCCGGTCCCGGCGTCACTCGTACTCCCGCCGGTGGCGCGACGCCCAGCACAGCGCGTCGACCGCCGCGTCGTCCAGCCCGGGGTGGCGGACGCGGATCCTCGCCGCGAACGCCGGCACGACGCTGTGGTCGACGCTCTCGTCGGGCGCCACGTCGATCGCCTCCGCCTCGGCGAGCAGCCGGTCGACCACCGTGCGCAGCTCGTCCGCCCGACCGACGGGCGCGAGCCGGGCGAGCACGTCGGGACGTGTCGTCGGGCGTGCCGCGCTGCCGCGGCCCACGTACTCCACCACGGCTCGGTTGACGAGCTCGGTGGGCAGCGCGGGGCGCTCCCCCGCGCCCGGACCCGTCCTCACCAGCCCTGCGCGACGACGACGGCGGCGACCACCACGACCAGGACGAGGAGCACCCCGCAGCCGACGTAGACCCAGCCCAGCGCTCCGGCGACCCGCAGCTCCCCGGGTGTCTGCGCGACCGCGGGCCGCCGGGGGTCGACGTGCACCGGGATGCTCGCGCCGACCGCGGGCAGCGGACCCTGCACGAAGCGCGCGGCTCGGCCGCGGTACCGGAACGGCCGCCCGTCGAGGTGGTACCCGAGGTCGAGGTGCCGGCCCTCGACGCCCAGGACCGTCGCCGCCACGGGCGCCAGCCGCAGCTCTCGCGCCCGGCAGGTCCGCACGACCCACAGGCCGCCGAGCACGAGCGCCACGCCGGTCACGGCTCCCAGGCCGAGTACTCCCCACAGCATGCCCATCCGTCCGTCTCCTCCACGTGTCGCCCCGTCCGCGAGGACGAGCATGCCGCAGGCGCCGGCCTCGTCGGCCCGCCCCTCAGTCCTCCGTACCCACCCGCAGCGCGACCCACTCCGCGAGCTCGGCGACCGCGCGGTCCACCGACGCCGGTGCGCTGTCGAGCGGGACGCGTGCGCCGAACAGCGCGTACAGGTGGCGCCCGGCGCCGATCTCCACCGACCGGGCGAGCGCACGCTCCGGACCGCGGAGGGCGACGTGCGCGCTCACCCGCCGGCGGATGCCGAGCGCGAGGCCCTCGACGTCCTCGTCCTGCCGGCGTCCGAGCACCGCCCAGTCCGTGCCGAGCACGCGCGCGAGGGCCTGCTCGACCCCGGCCAGTCCCGGGTCCTGCGCGTGCCCCCGCAGGGCGGCCCTCGCTCCCCGCGGGTCGCGCCGGTACCGCGCCAGGTAGGCGTCCGAGAGCGTCGAGGACGCACGGTCCCGCGCCCGCACCAGCACGTCCCGGACCACCCGGGCGGGGTCGTCGCCCTGTGCCTCGAGCTCCAGTGGCTGCGTCCCGAACCCGTCCAGCCGCGCCCAGGCGGCGCCCGTGCGCACCCCCACCGTGACGACGTACGCACCGAGCAGCACGCCCTCCGCCGCCGCCGACGCCGAGCGCAGCCGGGGCTCGGCGACGTCGTCGCCCAGCACCGCGACCATCGCGTCCGCGCACCACCCGGCCCACTCGAGCGCGGCCGAGGCCGTCCGGCCCTGCGGGCGCACCGCGTGCCACAGGCCGTCGCCGTGGCGGTCGCGGTCCACGAGCAGCCCGTGCGCGGTCAGCACCTCGAGCTGGCGGGCCAGCACGCCGTCGTCCGGGACCGTGCACGGGTCCACCGGGAACGTGACCGGCTTCCCCGACGCCACCGCGTCCTCGACGAACGGCACCACGTACGCGTCGACGTACTGGTCCACCGACAGGTCCTGCTCGGCCCGCACTCGAGCCGCCTGCGGCAGGTGGAAGGTGGTCGCGGGCTCGGGGGCGAGGTCCAGGAGCTCGCGGCAGAACTCGTGCAGCACCGCGAGCCGGTGGCGCACCGCCTCGAGGTCCGACCCGCCCCACAGGTACTCCCCGGGCAGCACGCTGACGCCCGCGCCCGTCGGCAAGGTCAGCCCCGCCACGACGTTCCGCCGGGGCAGCTCGAACCCGACGGTCAGGTCCAGCGCGCCGTGGACGCGGTGACGCACGGCCTCGAAGGAGGGGTCCGCGAGGGGCACCGGGGCGTCGACGGCGTTCCCGAACTCGGCCCGGACGAGGCGTTCGACCTCGTCGAGCGACGTCAGGTCGCCCCCGCCGCGCCGGGCGTCCGCGCGCGGCCTGGCCGCACGGCGCTCGAGCCAGCGCAGGTACCGCTCGGGGAGCCGTGCCCGCGCGAGCTCCAGCGCCTGCGCCACGACGGCGTCCGCCGCGGTCGGCCACGGCCCCTCGACCCGCCGCAGGTCGACGACCTGCCCGAAGCCGGTCGTCACGCTGCCGGTGGCGGCCCCGTCCTCGAGCCGGACCCGGAACGGGAGGGCGTGGAACAGCTCGCCCTCGAACGTCGTGCCGTCGTCGCTCACCGCACCGGACGTCACCACGGCGCCGCGGACCCGCTCGGGCGTCGCGACGAGCCGGTACAGGTCGCCGGGGCGAGCGGGCCGCCCCGCAGCCGCAGCACCGTCCGCGGCGACGTCCTGCTCCCCCACCGCCGCGTCCGCGTCCGCCGCGGCGGCCCGCGCCTCGACCTCGTCCCACGTCACGCCGGCGAACAGACCCTCGCGCTGGGCCTGCTCGAACGCCTCCCGGGGCGACCGCGTCACCGGCTCGGCGCCGGCGGTCCCCCGGGGGGCACGTCGTCCGCCGGGGCCGGTGCCCAGGGGCGGCCGAGCCGCTCGAGCTCCTCGAAGAACACGGCACGGGCGGCCTCCAGGTCGCGCGTGCGGACGCGCTCACGGTCCCGCCCCATGTCGCGGTACGTGACGACGTAGTCGTCGCCCTGCCTGCCGACGACGACGACCTCGCTGCTCGCCATCGTGGGCAAGCCCCGGACGACGAAGTCCATGCCGTACGCGTAGCCGCGCCGCTCCGCGTCCTGCTTGAGGGCGACCAGCTCGGGCGCCGGCGCGTGGTCGGCGCTCACGTCGCCGTCACGTCGACGACGACGGTCACTGCCGTGTCCGTGCGAGCAGCCGGCACGGCGCGAGGTCCGCCCGTGCGCGAGCCGGCCGCCGTCATCCGACCGGCTCCGTCGGCTCGTCCCCGCCGCCGCCCGCGGCGTCCCCCACCGCCGACGGCCCGCCCGCGAGCAGCGCCACGAACCCGGCCTCGTCGAGGATCCGCAGCCCGAGCTCGATCGCCTTCGCCTCCTTCGACCCGGCGTTCTCCCCCACGACCACGTAGTCCGTCTTCTTCGACACGCTGCCGGACGCCTTGCCGCCGCGCGCGATGATGGCCTCCTTCGCGCCGTCGCGGCTGAAGCCCTCGAGCGAGCCGGTGACGACGACCGTGAGACCCTCGAGCGTCGGCGTGACGGTCTCGTCGCGCTCGTCGCGCATCCGCACGCCGGCGGCCGCCCAGCGGTCGACGACCTCGCGGTGCCAGTCCCCCTCGGGCCCGGTGAACCACTGCACCAGCGACTCGGCGATCACCGGCCCGATGCCCTCGACCTGCGAGAGGTCCGCGACGGCCTGGGCCGGGTCGCCCTCGACGACCGCCCGGAGCGCCTCCATCGACCCGAAGCGCGTGGCCAGGGCGCGCGCCGCGGTGGGACCGACGTTGCGGATCGACAGCGACACCAGCACGCGCCACAGGTCCTTCGTCTTCGCCGCGTCGAGCTGGTCGAGCAGCGTGCGCGCGGACTCCGACGGCTCCCAGTCGGGCAGCGTCCGCCCCTCGGCCGCCGCGGCCGCCTGCGCCGCCTTCGTGTGCTTGAGGGTGCGACGGAAGGGCGCGCGGCGCCGCACCCGGCCGTCCTCGTCCTCGCGCGGCAGACCGGTCTCCGGGTCGCGGACGACGACCTCGACCCGGGCCAGCAGCGCCGTCGACCGCTCACGGACGCGCGCGACCTCCTCGGCGGGGGCGTCCAGCGGGTAGCCGACCAGGTCGAACAGGTACGCCTCGTTCGGCACGGGCGGGTCGGCCGGCACCTCGGGCTGCGTGAGCGCCGCGGCCGTCACCTCCCCGAGCGCCTCGATGTCGAGGCCGCCGCGCGAGCCGATGTGCTCGACCCGCCCGCGCACCTGCGCCGGGCAGGTGCGGGCGTTCGGGCAGCGCAGGTCGATGTCGCCCTCGCGCATGGGCCGCAGGGGCGTCCCGCACTCCGGGCACTCGGTCGGCATCTGCCACGTCACGCGCGGCACGTCGTCGTCCGGCGCGGCGGGCGCGGGGCCGACGATCTCCGGGATGACGTCGCCCGCCTTGCGCAGGACCACCATGTCGCCGATCCGCACGCCCTTGGCGGCGACGACCTCCTGGTTGTGCAGCGTCGCCTGCCGGACCGTCGAGCCCGACACCACGACCGGCTCCATGACCCCGAACGGCGT
Organism: Cellulomonas sp. JZ18; assembly: GCF_009720485.1. Taxonomy (NCBI): domain Bacteria; kingdom Bacillati; phylum Actinomycetota; class Actinomycetes; order Micrococcales; family Cellulomonadaceae; genus Cellulomonas; species Cellulomonas sp. JZ18. The sequence goes on from NZ_CP045245.1 coordinate 2,837,301, forward strand.
CGCGCGGCCGGTGCGGCCGATGCCGACCTCGATCGCGAGCAGGCGGGTGTTCACCTCCTCGGGCGGGTACTTGTAGGCGATGGCCCAGCGCGGCGCGCGGCTGGTGGCGCCCAGCCGGCGCTGCGCGCCGCGCTCGTCGACCTTGACGACGACGCCGTCGATCTCGTGCTCCACGTCGTGCCGGTGCTCGCCGTGGTGCGCCACGAACGCCTGGACGTCCGGGAACGCGTCGAGCACGCGCGTGTGTGGCGACACGGGCACGCCCCAGCCCGCCAGCAGCTCGTACACCTGGGACTGGCGGGTGATCTCCGGACCCCCGCGCACCGCGCCGACGCCGTGCGCGTACATGCGCAGCTGCCGGGACGCGGTCACCCGCGGGTCCTTCTGGCGCAGCGACCCCGCCGCCGCGTTCCGCGGGTTGGCGAAGGGGCCTTGCCGGCGGCCACCTGCGCGGCGTTGAGCGCCTCGAACGCCTCGACGGGGAAGAAGATCTCGCCCCGGACCTCGATGAGCTCCGGGTGCGTCGCCGGGTCGCCGGCGAGCACGTGCGGGATCGTCCGGATCGTGCGGACGTTCAGCGTGACGTCCTCCCCCGTGCGGCCGTCCCCGCGGGTCGCGGCGCGCACCAGCCGGCCACGCTCGTACAGCAGCGCGATCGCCAGCCCGTCGATCTTCAGCTCGCAGAGCCAGTGCACGTCCTGCGTCTCCAGGTCGCGCACGACCCGGTCCGCCCACGCGCTCAGCTCCTCGGCGGAGAAGACGTTGTCGAGCGACATCATCCGCTCCACGTGGTCGACCGCCGTGAACTCCGTGGAGAAGGTGCCGCCCACGCGCTGCGTCGGGGAGTCCGGCGTGCGCAGGTCGGGGTACCGGTCCTCCAGGGCGGCGAGCTCGCGGATGCGCGCGTCGTAGTCCGCGTCCGACGACGTCGGGGCGTCCCGGACGTAGTAGGCGAACTGGTCCGCCTCGATCGACGCCGCCAGCTCGCTCCAGCGGTGGCGCGCCTCGGCGGGGGCGGGGGCCGCCGCGTCCTCGCTGGTCAGGTCCGTGCCGGTGCGTGCGTCGTCCACGTGCCCATCCTGGCGCACGCCACCGACAGGCCGCCCACCGGACGCACCCGTCCGGCGGGCGACCCGTCAGCCGTGCCGCGACGGCTGGAACGCCAGCTGGCCCTGGAAGAGGCCGCGGTCGCGGCTGACCACCTGCACGCGTCCGGGGGGCGCCTGCACGGCCTTGACGCGGCCGATCAGCTGCCCCTCGTCCGGGTTGCCGGACAGCAGGATGCCCGTGGTGCCGAGGTCCGTCAGGCGCTGCAGCACCGGGTCGTACGCGGCGCGGCTGGCACCACCGGTGTGCCGCGCGATCACGACGTGCAGGCCGAGGTCCGCGGCCTGCGCGAGCAGCGGGACGATCGGCAGCAGCGGGTTGCCCTGCGACGTGGCCACCAGGTCGTAGTCGTCGACCAGGATGAAGCCCTCCGCTCCCGACCACCACGAGCGGGTCCGCAGCTGCTCCGGCGTGAGGTCCGGCCCCGGCACGCGGGTGCGGAAGAACCCGGCGAGGTCCTCCATGCCGCCCTGCGTCATCTCCGCGGTCGTCAGGTACGCGCCCAGGTAGTCCTTCGGGATCTCGTCCAGCAGGCCGCGGCGGTAGTCGACGACGAAGATCTTCGCCTGCTGCGGCGTGTACAGCCGCTGCACCTCGGCGGCGAAGGTGCGCAGCAGCGACGTCTTGCCGGCGTCGGACTCCCCGTAGAGGAACAGGTGCGGCTCGTCCACCGGGTCCAGCCCGAACGGCGCGAGCGCGTCCTCGTCGACGCCCAGCAGGATGCGCCGGTCGTCCGGACCGGCCGCGGCGCGCAGCTCGTCGAGGTGGAGCATCGTCGGCAGGAGCCGCAGCCGCGGGCCCTGCGGTCCGCGCCAGGCGGCGCGGGTGCGGGCCACGAGGTCGGCGACGCCGTCGGCGAGGGTGGACGTGTCCCCCGAGCCGTCGACGCGCGGCAGCGCGCCGAGCATGTGCAGCTTCGTCGGCGTCAGGCCGCGGCCCGGCATCGCCGCGGGGACGTTGGCGGCGGTCCGGCGGTCCACCTCGGAGTCGCCCGGGTCGCCGAGCCGCAGCTCCAGGCGCGTGCCGATGAGGTCCTTGACCTGCGGCCGCACCTCCATCCAGCGCGTCGCGGAGATCATGACGTGCACGCCGTAGGACAGGCCCCGCGCGGCGACCTGCTGGACCGTGGCCTCCAGCGCCTCGAACTCCTGGCGCAGCGTGCCCCAGCCGTCGACGACGAGGAACACGTCGCCCCAGCCGTCGTCCGCCGTGCCGGCGGCGCGGCGCGCGCGGTAGGTCTCGATCGAGTCGATGCCCTGCTCCCGGAAGTACTGCTCGCGCCGGTCGACGACGCCGACGACCTCGGCGACCGTGCGGCGCACCGCCTCCGCCTCGGTGCGCGTCGCGACCCCCGACACGTGCGGCAGGTCGCGCAGGCCCAGGAACGTGCCGCCGCCGAAGTCGAGGACGTAGAACTGCACCTCGAGCGGCGTGCGGGTCAGCGACAGCGCGGCCACGGTCGAGCGCAGCAGCGTGCTCTTTCCGGACACCGGGCGGCCGACGACCGCCATGTGCCCCGCCGAGCCCGACAGCGACACCACGAGCGGCTCGCGGCGCTGCTCGAGCGGCACGTCCACGACGCCGACCGGCACCGTGAGGGTGCCCGCGTCCCGCCAGCGCCGGCTGACCAGCCCGAGCTGCGGGTCCGGCGCGAGGTCGCCCAGCAGCGCGTCGAGGGAGTCCGGCGTCTCCAGCGGCGGCAGCCACACCTTGTGCGCCTGCGGACCGCGGCCGGTCATGCGGTCGACCGCGATGTCGAAGGTCACGCGCTCGTCGGCGCCCTCGGCGGCGACCACGGCCGGGTCCAGCGCCTCGACCTGCTCGGACTCGACCGGCGCCGCGACGCGCGCGGCGGTGAACGAGGTGACGGCGCGCACGCCGCCGCCGTCCGACCGCCGGGTGACCTCCTGCCGGCGGGGCGGCCGGCCCGACACGTACGCGGCCTTGAACTGTGTCATGCCCTCCGTGCCGACCTTGAGGTAGCCGACGCCGGGCTCGCGCGGCAGGTCGACCGCGTCCGGCACGCCGAGGACGGCGCGCGACTCGGCGCCGGAGAACGTCCGCAGGCCGATGCGGTACGACAGGTACGTGTCGAGCCCGCGCAGCCGCCCCTCCTCCAGGCGCTGGGACGCGATGAGCAGGTGCACGTGCAGCGAGCGGCCGACGCGGCCGATCGCGACGAAGCTGTCGACGAACTCGGGCTTGGCGGACAGCAGCTCGGAGAACTCGTCGACGACGACGAGCAGCGCGGGCAGCGGCTCCAGGTCGGTGCGGCCGCCGCGGCGCGCCTTCTCGTAGTCCCCGACGTTCGCGAAGTTGCCCGCCGCGCGCAGCAGCTCCTGCCGGCGCGTCATCTCACCGGTCAGCGCGTCCTGGAAACGGTCGACCAGGGACAGCTCGTCGGACAGGTTCGTGATGATCGCCGACACGTGCGGCATGCCCGCCATGCCGGCGAACGTCGCGCCACCCTTGAAGTCGACGAGGACGAAGTTCAGCTCCTCCGGGGAGTGCGTCAGCGCGAGCGCGAGCACGAGCGTGCGCAGCACCTCCGACTTGCCGGAGCCGGTGGCGCCGATGAGCACGCCGTGCGGGCCCATGCCCTGCTGGGCGGACTCCTTGAGGTCGAGCACGAGCGGCGCACCCGTCGTGTCCTGCCCGATCGGCACGCGCAGGCGGTCGCGCTCGAGGCGCCCCCGCCACGCGACGTCCAGGTCGATGTCGCGCACGTCCGGCAGGCCGAGCAGGTCGACGAGCTCCTCCTGCCCCGAGCCCCGCGCCTCGACCGCGGTCGGCCCGGAGTACAGCGGCATGAGCCGGCGCGCGGCGGCCTCCGCCTCCACCTCGGTGCACGCGTCGGGGACGAACGCCGCACCGGCACCGCGCGCCTGCACCACCTCGGCGACGAGGCGGTCGCCGGTCCGCGAGAGCGCGACGCGGGCGGCGGCCTCGTCCTCCAGCGCACCCCAGCGCGCCGGCAGGTCGAGCACCGTCACACCCTGGACGCCCTCGCGCAGCGCGGGGTGCGCCGTGTGCAGCGGGACGCCGTCGACGACCACGAGCACGTGCGGCGTCTGCCCCCCGCCGGGCGCGAACCGCGGACGCTGCGCGACGTCGGCGGGCAGCAGCTCGTCGAGGTCGGAGAACGACCGGACCACCATGCGGGCAGGGCCCGCGCCGTCCTGCACGCGCCGCGAGTGCGCGTGCGGCAGCCACTTCACCCACTCCCAGCGCGGCAGCGCCGACTCCTCCGCGACCACCGCGACCACGAGGTCCTCCGGGTGGTGCAGCGTCGCGGCGCCGATCACGACCGCGCGCGCGAGCGCCCGCACGTCGTCCTCGGGACCCGTCACCTCCAGCCGCGCCCAGCCGTCCAGGCGCACGCCGAACGGCAGGTCGGGCACCTGCTCGTGCGTGAGCATGAAGCGGTGCGCCGCGGACGCCGCCACCGGGTCCAGCTGCGCGAGCGGCGGCAGCTCGGGCGCCTCCAGCACCATGGCCGCCGGCTGGTCCGTCACGCCGAGCCGCACGTCGAGGAAGTCGGCGTCCTGCGCACCGCGCTCCCACACGCGCGTGCGCTCCTCCGCCAGGAACGGCAGCGTCGCGGGCGCCGGGTACTGCCAGTGCGCGGCGCGGCGCTGCTGACGTGCGGCCGTGCGCACCGTGGCGCGCAGCTCGGTGAGGTAGGCGAGGTACTCGCGCCGCGCGTCGAGCAGCTGGGCCGCCCGCTGCGAGCGCTGCCGCCAGCCGTTCGCGGCGACGAAGCCGAGGGACGACAGCAGGAACATGCCGCCGGTGAGGAAGCCGGTGGGACCGGCGTTGGAGATCGTCACCATCGCGATGGCGCCGACGGACCCGAGCATGGGCAGCAGGGAGGTGAGCACCGACGACGTGTCGTCGGCCGCCGCGAGCTCGGGCGGTGGCTGGAGCGTCACGCTCCCCGAGGGCACGCGAGGCGGGGCGAGACGGGATCCGGGCACGGGGTCAGGCCTCCGGGACGACGGACGAGACGGTGAACACGCGCCGGCCGACCCGGACGCGGTCCCCCTCGACGAGCAGGACGGTGGTGTGCGGCGGCAGCACGGTGACCTCGCCGTCGTCGCCCAGCACCGCCGTGCCGTTCGCCGAGCCGAGATCGGTCACGCGGACGCCGTCACGCGTGTGCTCCAGCCGCAGGTGGCGGCGCGAGACCGTGCTCTCCGGGTCCTGCAGCACCACGGGCCGGTCTCCGGCGACGACGGCCTCGGGCGAGCGGCCGAGGACGACCGCCGCCCCGAGCGGCACGAGCTCGCGCTGACCGGTGTCGACGACGAGCAGCACCGCCGCACCGGCGACCGGGACCGGAGCGCCCGCACCCGGGCGGCCGACGACGGCGGGCAGGGCCCCGGTCTGCGGACCGGCCGGCGGGGCGTCGGTGCGCTCGGGCACCCGCGGGCCGGACGTGTCCGGCACGACCAGGGGCTCGGCGAGCACGCCGGGACGGTCGCCGGGCGCCTGCCAGGGCGCCGCCGGGACCGCGGGCGCACCGGGCCGGACGCCCGCCGGGGCGACGGGGGGCAGGCCTGCGGACGGCGGGGACGACGCGAGCGCACCCGCGTGCTCGGCTCCGGCGCCGTCCTGCCACGGCAGGGTGAGGTCGGGCGTCGCGGCGGCGGGGCCGGCGGCCATGACCGTGAGGCCCGGCGCGACGGGCGGGACGGCCACCGTCGGGGTCGCTCGCCGCCGCGGGACGGCGACGACGACGGTCCCCGCGGCCCGGTCGGCCCAGGAGCGCCGGCGACCGCTGCGGTCGAGCGCGGCGGACGCGACGACACCCCACGCGCCGACGACCGCGACGAGCGCGCCCAGGCCCGTCACGAGCAGGCGGACGAAGGCCGGACCGGCGCCGGGCGACCACGGCCGGTCGTCGCGCGCCGTGCGCAGGCGCAGCACCGCGTTGCCGACGGTCAGGCCCGTGCGCGCCTGCCAGACCCACAGCGCCACGACGGCCTCGACCGCGACGACGGCCGTGAGCACCGGCGAGCGGGTCGGCAGCCAGACCGCCGCGACGACGAGCACGAGCGCGAGGACGTCGACCGTGAACGCGGCCAGCCGGGCGCCCACGCCCGCCGCACGACCCGCGAGCCGCGGACCGAGGTCGCCGCCGTCCGCGCGCCGCCGCTCGCCGCGCGACGGGGCTCCGCCCGCGGCGTCGCCGGCACCGCGCGGCAGCGCGCCGCAGCTCGGGCAGGGTCCGTCCGCGGGGGCGGCGGCGCCGCAGCACCAGCACGTCGTCGTCACCGTCGTCATCCCGACACCGCCGTCCGCACGAGCTCCAGGCCGCCGGCCGCGAGCAGCGCGGCCGGCAGCGCGAGGACCGTGGCCATCCCCTGCAGGACGTCCCCGGTCCGGGACAGCCCCAGCGAGCGCGCACCGCGCCCCAGGGGCACCGCCACGACGGCGGACGCGACGCCGACGAGCGCGAGCAGGCCCGCGACCAGCGTCGCGGAGTCCGGGCCGGTCGTGGCGGCGACGGCCCGCAGGCCGACGACCGCGGCCACGGCGGCCGACCCGCGCACCACCCAGCGCAGGCCCGGCACGTTCTCGGTGCGCGCGAGCAGCAGCAGCCCGACGAGGTAGCACAGGACGAGCGCGACCGTGCCGCCCACCACGAGCGCGCCGGCGGGGTGCGGCGGCACGGCGGCGGGCAGGGCGAGCGCCCCCACCGCGGCGAGCACGACCGTGGCGGTGACCCGCGCCGCGGACGCGGCGACCACGTGCGCGCGCACCTCGTCCCCGTCCACCGGGCCGGGGTCGGCGGGCACCGCGCCGCGCACCGACCACCGGTTGCGCAGGTAGCGCCCGTAGTCCATGAAGTACCCCTCGTCGACCTGCAGCAGCGCCGCGGGCAGGGCCCGCAGCGCGACGGGGACCGCGCCGGCGGTCAGTGCCGCGGCGGCCTGGGCCGGCCAGGCCAGCAGGAGCGTCAGGCCCCACAGCGCCGCGACGCCGGCGGCGACGGCCGCGACCGCGGCGAACGAGGCGCGCCACGGACCCGGCTCGGCGAGCGCGACGCCCGCCAGCCCCAGCACGGCGACGGTGGCCGCCGCCGTGACGGCGCCGAGCACGTCCGTGCCGGTCCACCCGTCGGGCACGACCGTGACCGCCGCGGCGGCGGCGAGCGCCACCGGGGTCGCGACGCGCAGCGCGGCGGGCAGGTCCTCGGTGCGCCGGGCGGCCAGCACCGCGGTCACCACCGCGGCGACGGCGAGGAGGACCGCCGCGGGCGGGGTCCACCGCGCGCTGAGCAGCCCCGGCGCGACGAGGTCCAGCACCGCGGCCACGGCACCGAGCGCGAGCAGTGCCCACCACGCCGGGGCGATGCCGCCACGCCCGGCGACCCGCCGCTCGCGAGCGGCACGGCGCGGGTCCGCCGGTTCGGCGGCACGGTCGACGACCGTGACGAGCGCACCGTCCTCGAGGTCGGCCACCGGCGTACCGGCCTCCGCGCGGCGGTCGCCGACCAGGAGCGTGAGCCCCGGGTCGTCGAGGGCGACGCCGACCGCGCCGAGGGCCTCGGCGAGCGTGCCGGTCGCGGGGAGGGCGACGTCGAGCCGCCGTTCGCCGTCGAGCACGGCGATCCGGCGCGGAGGTGCGGTGGTCACGAGCGCGGCGACCGCCCCCGGGCAGGGTCCGCGCAGGCACCGGCCCGCGCGTGCTCCCGGTCCGTCCCGCTCATCCGCTCACCCCTCGTCGTCTGCCGTCGCGCCGCTCGCGCGCGCGACGGAGCACACCGTACGTCCTCGTGGGTATCGGCATCCGCCACCGCCGACTGGAGGCGTCCGCGTGCCGGTGCCGACGGCAGGCCGGGCCCCCGCGCACGCGGCGACGCCGCCCGCCGCCGGACCGCGACCGCGGTCCGGCGACGGGTCGCCCGTGCTCCCGCCTCAGCGCTCGCCGGGGCCGGCGGACAGCGGACGGGGAGCGATCTCCTCCTCGTCCTCCAGCCGCGGCGCGAGCGGGCCGCCGAGGCCCTTGCGCCGGTCACGCTGGCTGCCACCCGCGCCACCCGCGGCACCGCCGTGCATCATCCCGGTCGTGCCCCCGGCACCGCCGGTGCCGGCCGCCCCGCCGCGGGCACCGGCCGCGCCGGCCCCCTCGGCGAGACCCGCCGCACCGCGTGCCCCGGCCGCTCCCGCAGCACCGGCGCCCGTACCCGACGCGCCGCTGCCGCCTGCGGCACCGGCCCCCGCACCGGACGAGAGACCGGCACCGAGACCGCGCGCGCCGGCGCCGGCCGCACCGGCGCCGCCGGTGGCACCGGCGTAGCCGCCGGACGCACCGCCCCAGCCGCCCATGCCCGCACTCGCACCGAGGCCCGCCATGCCGCCACCGCTGCCCGTCAGGCGCGACCCCGCGGCGAGCGCCGCGGCACCCGCCGCACCGCCCACGAGGCCCGACGACCCGGAGGACCAGCCTCCGGCGCCACCGGCGCCGACGCCACCGCCGACCCCGGCACCGCCGCTGCCGCCGCTGCCGGGCACGCTGCCCTCCATACCGCCGTCGACGTCGACCCACGGGGACGTCCCGGGCGTACCGGGGACGACCGGCCCCGCCGTGACGGGACCACCGGGCCCGACACCGATGGGACCGTGGGACCCGCCACCACCGGGCGTCGGCGGGGGGACGTCGACCCAGCCGGCGCCGCCGCCCCCGGCGATCCCGCTGCCGGCGGCGTGGCCGATGCCGGACGGCGCCGCACCGCCACCCCCGCCGACGCGGGCGGGGCCGCCACCGGCGGAGGAGTACCCCCCGGCGGTGCCCCCCGAGTACCCGGGCGTGGTCGTGCCGTCCGACGGCACCCCCTTCTCCGGCTCGCCCGTGGTCCGGTCGGCGTCCAGTCCCAGCGTCTGGCCGAGCGTGGCGGCCGGGGGCACGAGGTCCTTGCGCACCTGCTGCAGCGCGTTCGCCGCCGCCGCCTCGCGCGCCGCCCGCAGGGCCGCCTCGTCGTCGGCGATCTCCTGCTCCGCACGGCGCGCCGCGGCGGTCGCCGCGATGCCCGTGGGGATGACGCCCAGGGGCAGCTTGGCCAGCGCCGCCGCCTCGTGCCGCGCGACGATGGCGGCCTTCTCGAAGAACGAGAGCTCGACGGGCATCTGCTGCACCTCGGCCAGCCGCTGGGCCGCCGAGCCCACCCGGGCGGCGTTGGCGTCGCCGACCGCTCGCTGCACGTCGCCCATGCGACGGTCGTACTCCTGCACCCGCGTCCTGATCGCCGCGAGCTGCGCGCGCGCCGCGTCGGCCGTCGCCCCCGACGCCCCCTCGCCGTCCAGGACGTCCGCGACGCGCGCGATGGCGCCGACGACCTCGCCGTAGGCCGCACGCAGCGCCTCGGCGCCGGGCAGCTCCCACGGCGGCACCTGGGAGTAGGTCGCGAGCTCGGCGAGCTGCGCCTCGGCGTCCGAGTACGTCTTCCCGTCCGTCACGGGTGCACCTCTCTCGTCGTGTCGTGAAGGCCGGTCAACGGCCGGGGTCGGTCAGGGGCGCCGGGGCCGGACCTGCGGTCCGACGGCGGCGCTGCAGGAGGAGCACGGTCACGACCACCGCGACCAGGACGGCGGCCGCGCCGCCGAGGGCCGGCCAGAGCCACCCCGCGCCGACGTCCTGCCCGTCCTCGGGCGCGTCCTGCGCCGGGGGTGCTGCGTCACCCGTGGCCGTCGCGGAGGCCTCCGGCGCGGACGTGGCCTCGGGGTCCCCCGGCCACACCGGGCGCTCGGCCGCCGCGACCTCACCGAGGGTGATCTGGTTGAGGCGCGCCTCCTCGCCCTCGCCGATGTCGACCAGCAGCGGGTTCTCGTCCGGGAAGCGCGCGGGATCCTCCCGGAGCATGTGCCGCAGTCCGACCATCCCGTACCCGCGCATCTCGTCGTACCCCAGCTCGTGCTCCTCCGAGCCGGTGTCGTGGATCAGCGTCTGCAGCATCTGGTTGCCGGTCGCCTCCGGGTACGCCGACCAGACCGCGGCGAGCGCGCCCGCCACGACCGGCGTGGCCAGGGACGTGCCGGAGTCCAGGCGCCTGGGCTCCCAGCTCCCGTTGCTCGGCGAGCCCTGGACGAGCAGGTCGACGCCCGGTGCGCACACCGTGATCTTCTCGTGCTCGAACTGCTTCCCGTCGCGCCCGACCTGCGGATCGAGGTTCACGTCGCACGCCTCGACGGCGACGACGCCGTTCAGGCGCGCGAGGTCGTCGCTCACGCTGACCCTCGTGTCGTTGGACGAGCTGTCCTGGGCGAGCGCCGCGAGGACCACCACGCCCTCCTTGAGCGCCCACGCGATCACGTCCTGGACGGGCTCCTCGTAGCTGATGGCCCCGCCGAAGGACATGCTGATGATGTCGGCACCGTCGTCGACCGCCTGCCGGATGGCCCGCGCCGTCGCCGACGGCGCGTCCGGCCCCTGGCCGCCCGAGCCGCACGCGAGGCCCTCCGTGCCCTCCTGCGAGTAGAAGAGCACACGGGCGCGCGGCGCGACCCCCGCCTGCGACCGCTCGCCGTTGAAGCCCTGACCGTTGCCGACGACGAACCCGGTGACCGCCGTGCCGTGCGCCGACTGCGCGATGTCCGGGCGGGCCGCGGGCAGCGGCTGGCCGTCGTGGTCGGTGCAGAACGAGGGCTCGTGCACGTGCAGGTCGGCGCCCGCGAACATCGGCAGGTCGGGGTTGATCGCGTCGTCGATGACCGCGACCGTCACCCCTCGCCCGTCCGCCCCCGCCGCGTTGACCTCGGCGACGCCCATGCCCGTGTACCACCACGTGCCGTCCTGCGTCGCGGCGGACGCGGTCACGGCGGACGCGGTGGCGACGGGTCCGGCGAGCAGCAGCGCACCGAGCACCACCGCGGCCGCGCGGTTGCGGGACCTCACAGGCCTGCGCGCGCGTTCGGGTCGTCCGCCGTCGTCGCCGGCGCCACCGTGGCCGGGGAGGCACCCGCCGCCGCACCGTCCGGCGCCGCGGTGCCGGACGCCATCGCCTGGTCGTCGACGCTCACCTGCCGCTCGAACATCTGGCTCACGCGGGTGACCTCGTCCGCGGCAGCCTGCTCCGTGCCGGCCAGGATCTGCGCGGCCTGCTCGAACGCCGTCGCGGAGTCGAGCAGGATGGCCCGCAGCTCCTCCCGGAGCTGGTTGAAGACCCCGGGCGCCTGGTCGATGACGTGGGCGACGGGCTGGACCGCGGCGTACTGGCCGGCGCGCGGGCCCAGCACGGGCCGCAGGGTCGCCGGCTCCGGCAGGAGGTCGGCGACGCGCTGGAGGCGCTTCGCCTCGCCCTGGAGGGTCTCGATGTCGGCCCTCAGCATCCGTGCGGGCATCCGTGGCTCCTTCGTGCGTGTCTCGTGGGGCCACCGCGGCGCTCGCCGCGGGGCCGCCGTGCGCGCTGCGCGCGCGTCCGGTGCCGGCTGCCGGGCCCGCCGCGTGCGCTGCGGCGTGCGCGGGCTGCTGATGTCGTGCGCGTGGCGGGGGCCGTCGGCCCCCGCCACGTCACGTGCGACCCGGTCGGGTCAGGCGCCGAAGCGACCCGCCGACTGACGGTCCGCAGCGGTGTAGTTCTGCGCGATCTCGTTCGTGCTCGTCGCGATGCGGTCGAGCAGCTGCTGCAGGTCGGTCAGCGCCTGCGTCCACTGGCGCTGCGCGAGCGAGTAGGACTCCTGCGCCTGGCCGGACCAGCTGGCGCGCAGCGTGGCGACCTTGCTGTCGAGCTCGTCGAGCTCGGCACGGATGCCCTGCGCACCGGAACGGATGTTCCCGGACAGCGCGATGACCTGCTCCGGGGTGACGGAGAACGAACCCAGCGACATCGTCATGCTCCCTGTTCCGCGCGCGCCCTCAGGCGCCCATCATCGAGTTGAGACCGGCGATGGTCTGCTGCGTCTGCTCGTCCGTGGCCTGCTGGTCGCGGGCCGTGCCCGTCAGCGACGCCTCGAGCTGGTCGAGCACGCTGTTGAGCTTCTTGGTCTTCGAGTCCCACTCGGCCATGAGCTGGGTGAAGCGCGACGCGGCCGGGCCGGTCCACATGCCGCCGACGGTCTCGATCTCCCGGCGGACCTGCGCGACCCGGTTGTCGATGCCCTGACGGGCGTCGGCAACGGCCTGCGCACCCCGCGCGAGGGCCCCCTCTTCGGCGGAGATGTTCTCTGCCACGTCACACTCCTTCACTCGACGCCGTGTGTCGTGCCGCCCTGTGACGGACGGCACGGCGGTCAGAGTAGCGCGGACGTCCGACAGGTTCCCGGAGCAACCGGACACCGGCGGGTGATACCGGCGTGATGGGCCTCACGCCGGGCGCCCGATCGGGTGAACCCGGGGCCGGACCCGCCAGCCGCGGTCCCGAAGGAGGGGCCACGGCGAGGTGGCGGCTCCGTGCCGCGCTAACCTCACCTGCGTTCGCCGCGCGCCACCGGTGCGCCCACCCGGGGGACCCATGCCTCAGACCACGACCGCCGCCCGCGCCCTGCTGCACCTGACGATCACGAGCGAGGACCGTCGCCTGGACCTCGGCGTGCCCGCACAGCTGCCGCTGGTCGAGCTGATGCCCGGCGTCGTGCGCAGCCTGGGCGTGCTCGACCCGACCCTCGTGCACGCCGGCTACGCGTTGCGCCGCTCCGACGGCGGTCTGCTGGACCCCGCCCAGAGCTGCGCGGCGCAGGGCGTGCAGGACGGCGAGCTGCTCACCCTCGTGCGCGGCGGCCTCGTCGCCGAGCACCGGCGGTACGACGACGTCGTCGAGGCCGTCGTCGACGCCACCCGTGACCGCGCGCCCTGGACGCCCGCGGACCAGGCGCGCACCGCCCTCGCGGTGAGCCTGCTGCTGCTCGCGCTGGGCGCGGGGCTCCTGCTGTCCTCGCCGCACGGGCTCGGGATCGGGTCGGTGGTCGCGCTGGGGGCGGCCGTCGTCCTCGTGACCACCGGGGCCGTCCTCACCCGGACCGGCGCCGCCGAGGCGGGCCACGGGCTGGGGCTGGCCGCGTCCGTGTGGGCCGCGGTGGGCGCGTACCTGCTCGTGCCCGAGGGTGAGCTGTGGGGGTGGCCGGTCGCGGCCGCCGGGCTCGCCGCGATGGTGACCGGCGGCCTCGCGCTCGCGGCGGTCGCGTCCGCGCCGCAGGTGCACGTGGTCCCGGTCGCGGCCGGCGGTGCCGTCGCCCTCACGGGCCTGGCCGCGGCGCTGCTCGGTCCGGGCGACGTCGCGCCGTGGGCCGTGCTCGTGGCCGTCGCCGCGACGCTCGCGAACCTCGCGCCGTGGCTCGCGCTGTCCTCCACGCGGCTCGACGTCGTCTCGCCGCACAGCGATGCGGAGGTGCTCGCGCCGCCGCCGCCCGTGGACGGGCCCGACGTCGCGCGCCGGGCGCTCGAGGGCCAGCGCCTGCTGCTCGCGCTGCGGGTCGCGGCCGCGGTCTGCGTCGCGGTCGCGACCCCGCTCGTCGCGTCCTCGGGGGTGAGCGGCGCCGCCCTGTGCGCGCTCGCGTTCGTCGGTCTGCTGTTCCAGTCCCGGCAGGTGCACGCCCGGTCGGGCGTCCTGACGCTCATGGCCTGCGGCGCCGCCGGGCTCACCCTCACCGGGACGGTCGTCGCCGTCTCGGGGTCGGTCGCACCCGCGGTGCTCACGATCGTCCTGCTCACGTCCGTCGCCGCGCTGGTCGGCCTGACGATGCTGCGCCCGCGCGCCCGCATGCGGATGGTGCGCCTCGCGGACACGGTCGAGCTCGCCGCACTGGCCCTCCTGCTGCCGCTCGGCGCCCTCACGGCAGGGCTCGTCTGACCCGTGGCCAGCAAGAAGGACCTCATCGAGGCGCAGACGTTCAGCCGTCGCCGCCTGCTCACCGCCTTCACGTCGGGCGCGCCCGGGGGCAAGGAGCTCGAGCCCGCCAAGCCCCTGCGCGGCGTCGTCGCGGGACTCGCGCTCACCGCGCTCGTCGTCGTGGGCGGCCTCTTCTACGGCTTCCTGCGCCCGGGCCTGCCCACCGGCTGGGACAACAACCGGCTGGTCGTCGCGGAGGACACCGGTGCGCGCTACGTGAGCGTCGCCGGGACCCTGCACCCCGTCGCCAACGCCACGTCCGCCCGGCTCATCGTGCCCGCGGGCGAGTTCGACGTGATCACGACCAACGCCCAGCGGCTCGCGGACGCCCCGCTGGGACAGCCCGTCGGGATCGTCGGCGCGCCCGACCAGCTGCCGCCCGCGGACCGGCTGCTCGGCACCGGCTGGGCCGCGTGCCTCGTGCTCGACGACGCGGAGGACGGCCCCGCCCAGGTCGCGACGACGCTGTCGGCGACGGCACCGGCCGTGGCCACCGACCAGGCCGCCGTGGTGCGGACCGAGGCCGGCACGGCCGTGCTGGTCGGTGGCACCGCCTTCCCCGTCGACCCCGACGGCACCGACGCGGTCCTGCGCGCCATCGGGCTCGGCGACGCCGTCGTGCGGGACGTGACCGCCGCGTGGCTGCGGCTGTTCACGCCGGGCTCGGAGCTCGCGGCGATCGTCGTGCGCGACGCCGGCGACCCCGTCGAGGGCACCGGGCTGCGGGTCGGCCAGGTCCTGCACCCGGCCGGCTCCCCCGCCACGACGCGGTTCCTCGTGCGCGAGGACGGCTCGCTCGCGCAGCTCAGCCCGCTGGCGTACCAGCTCTACCTGCTGGGCACGGGGTCCCAGCTCGGGGAGGCCGTCGACGTCTCCCCCGCCGACTTCGCGTCCCAGCCGAACTCGCCCACGCCCGCCGGCGCGGCGGACTGGCCGCGCGAGGAGATCGCACCGGTCCCGGACGCCGACGTCCCGTGCGCCCTGGCGACCACCGACGACGGCCCGGGCACGGTCCTCGCGGTGGCGTCCGACGACGCGGTGGCCGCGAGCCCGGGCGTGCGCGTGGACCACGGTGCCGGCGCGCTCGTGCGCGCAGCGGGGCGCGGGGCGCAGTCGAGCGGTGGTGTATACCTCGTCGACGCGACCGGCACGGCCTTCCCCGTCATCGGGGACGCCGACACGCTCGCACGGCTGGGCTACGCCGCCGAGGACCTCGGCGCCGTGACCGACGCGTGGGTCGACCTCCTGCCGACGGGTCCCGCCCTCTCCGTCGACGCGGCCACGCGCGGCATCACGGCGCCCGACCCCGACGCGACCGCGCAGGCGGACGCGGGGTGAGGCGCGCGACCGCCGCCGCTGCGCTCGCCGGCCTCGGCACGGCCGCGCTGCTCGCGCTCGTCCCCACCGCGCCGGCCGTCGCGGCGACCACCGGCTGCCGCCCCGGCGACGTGCAGCTGGTCGCGCAGACGCCGCCCGCGCTCGACCGGCTGCAGACCGACCTCGCGTGGGGCATCACGCGCGGGGCCGGCGTGCTCGTCGCGGTCGTCGACTCGGGCGTGGACGCCTCCAACCCGCACCTCACCGACGCGCTCGCGGGCGGGATCGACCTGGTCGGGGACGGCCTCGGCGCGAACGGCTACGCGGACCTGCACGGGCACGGCACGGCGGTGGCGGGCACGATCGCCGCGCGCGAGGTCGCCGGCTCGGGCGTCGTCGGGATCGCCCCCGAGGCGCGGCTGCTGTCGGTGCGGGTGTTCGCCTCCGACGACGACAAGGCGCGTGAGGCGGGGTTCGGCCCGACCGCGCAGCGCCTGGCGGACGGGATCCGTGCCGCCGCGGACGCCGGTGCGAAGGTGGTCGCCGTCGCGATGTCGAGCCCGGCCGACGACCCGGCGCTCGTCGACGCCGTCGCGTACGCGCAGGCGCGCGGCGCGCTCGTGGTCGCCAGCGCGGGCAACGCCGGCGGGGAGTCCGCCGCCCGTTACCCGGCCGCCGCGCCGGGCGCGCTCGGTGTCACCGCCGTCGACGCCGCGGGCAACGGCACCGCCGCGACGTCCCACGGGCCGCACGTGCGGGTCGCCGCACCGGGTCAGCAGGTGCTCACGAGCGCCGTCGGCGCCGGCGACTGCATGTACGCGCAGCAGGAGCCCCGGGCGAGCTTCGCGACGGGGTACGCCGCGGGGGCGGCCGCCCTGGTCGCCGCGGCGCACCCCGACGAGCCGCCCGCCCGGTGGGCCCACCGCCTCGAGGCGACCGCGGCGCGCCCGGACCCGGACCACCGGGACGACGTCGTCGGCTGGGGCGTCGTGCAGCCGTACGAGGCGATCGTCCTGGTGCCCGACGCCTCGATCCGGGGACCGGTGGACCCGGTGACGGGCGCGACGCCGGTCGCGGTGCGGCCGGCCGTCGCCGCACCGCGCGTGCGCCCGTCCGAGGACCCGTGGGCCCCGGCGCGCGACATGGGCGCGCTCGTCACGGTGCTCGCGCTGAGCACGGCGGGCGTGCTCGGCGCCGTCGTCGTGCTGCGCACCCGCCGGGCCGACGCCGACGCGCCACCGGCGGACGCCGACGCGCCGACGTCAGCCGAGTAGCGCCCGCACCACCAGCACCAGCCCGGCGACGCAGGTCACCGACACCACGACGACGGCGACCACGGCCGCCCGCGCCCACCGGCGCGCAGTCCCGGCCACCGACCGCATGGCCGCGGCCTCGCCGCGCAGCGCCGCGGTGCCCTCGACCGCGGCGACCTCCGCCGGCGGGGGCGGCACCGGGCGCGGCCGGTAGCGCTCGCGCTCGGCGGGCGGGGCGTCCGCGGGACGCGCCCACACCCGCGACGCGGCGGGCTGCGGCGCCGGCGAGGCGTCGGTGCGGGGTGCGCGCACGACCGTGCGCTCGTCGGGCGCGTCCCCCGGCGCCTCCGCCGGACGGGCGCGGAGCACCGTGGCGTCCGCCGGTGCCGGGGTCGTCGGGGACGCCGTCGGGGACGCCGCCGCCCGGAGCACCGTCCGGTCGTCGAGGTCCTCGCCGGTGGGGCCCGCGGGCACCCGCGGCCGGACGACCGTCCGCTCGTCGAGGTCGTCGCCGGACGGGTGGGCAGCGGTGCCGGGACGGACGACCGTGCGCTCGTCGAGCCCCTCGAGCCCGTCGGGCCCGTCCGGGCCGGGCAGCACGGACGTGCCCGGGCGCACCACCGTCCGGTCGTCGAGGTCCGGGGCGGCACGGCGGGCGCGCGCACCACCGTCCGGTCGTCCGGCCCCTCGTCGTCACCGGGTGCGGGCGTCGGCCCGGGAACGGGCGGGACGTCCACCGCGTCGGTGGGACCCGGCGTGCCCGCAGCACGCGGGCGTCGGCGGAACAGGCTCATCGGCGCACCACCCTGGTGTCGTCGGCGGAGTCGGTGCGGGTGGCGGTGCCGCGCGAGGTGTCGTCGAGGCCCGGCGAGCGCCCGCCGGACAGCACGTCCACCACGACGACGGTGACGTCGCGGCCCGCACCGGCCCGCGTCGCGTGGCCCACGAGCG
Organism: Cellulomonas sp. JZ18; assembly: GCF_009720485.1. NCBI lineage: Bacteria > Bacillati > Actinomycetota > Actinomycetes > Micrococcales > Cellulomonadaceae > Cellulomonas > Cellulomonas sp. JZ18. The sequence goes on from NZ_CP045245.1 coordinate 2,854,755, forward strand.
CCGACGCCGCCGTCGCGGGAGCGCCGCTCAGGGCGAGCACCGCCTGCAGCGTCTCGTCCGCGAGCGGGTGGACGAGACCGGCGGTGCACAGCAGCAGGCGCTCGCCGTCCACGACGGGCAGCAGCCAGGAGTCCGCGGTCGCGCCCGGCGCGCCGACCGCGCGGGTCAGGGTGCCCGGCGCGGCACCACGCCGTGCGCCGCGCGCGTCGTCGCCGTGAGCGACCGCGTGGTCGACCGTGAGGCGGTGCAGCTCCCCGCGCAGGAGCCGGTAGACGCGCGAGTCGCCCACGTTGAGCACGAGCCAGTGCGGGCGCCCGTCGTGCACGGTCAGGACCGCGCCGGTGACGGTGCTGCCGGCGCGTCCTCGGGTGTCCCGCGCGAGCGCACCGACCTCCACGTGCGCGCGCTCCAGTGCGCGGCGGACGTGCCCGACCGTGGCGGGCTCGCCGGCCGGTACCTCCGCGGCGAACGCGTGCACGACCGCGGCGCTCGCGGCGGCGCCCGTGCCGTCCGGTCCGCTGCCCTCCGCCAGCACGAACACCGGCGGCGCGACGCGCGCGTCGGTGGCGTGCGAGCCCGGCCGGCCGGCGCCCGTCGGCGCGGCCGTGGCCGCCGCCGTCACGAGCACCACGCCGCCGACCTCGTGCCGGCCGCTCATCGCGTCGCCTCCTCGCGCCGCTCCAGGGTCATGCCCACGTCCCCGAGCCGGACCCGCCCGGCGACGCGCTGCGCCTCCCCGGCCGCGATCAGCCGTTCGGCACCACCGGCGTCGGCGAGCACGACGCCGTTGGTGGAGCCGAGGTCCGTCACCCACCAGCCGCCGTCGCGCAGCTCGAGCCGTGCGTGCGTCTTGGACAGGGTGCGGGTCGCGTCGGCGAGGGCCACGACCTGCGCCCCGTCCTCCGTCTGCGGGGGCGGCGCCCCACGACGACGACGGGACGCTCGAGCGGCACGACGCGGCCGTCGTCGAGCCGCAGCCGCCAGTGCCGGGCCCGGGGACGCGCCGCGCGCACGACCGTGCGCTCGGCGTCGTCGTCCGCCTCCGCGGCGCGGGATGCGCCGAGGGTGGTCGGCACGTCCTCGACGTCGGGGGGCGGGGGCGGGGCGGCCGCCGGAGGCGCCACGGGGGCGGCCGCAGCGGGCTGCGCGGGGGCGTGCGCCGCGGGCTGCGCGGCGGCGTGCGCCGCGGGCTGCGCGGGGACCGCCGCCGGGGGCTGCGCGGGAGCGTGCGCCGCGGGCGGGGCCGCGGCTGCCACGGGAGCGGGAGCGGCGAGCGGCGCGGGAGCCGGCACCGGTGCGGGGGCCGGCGCCGGTGCGGGCACGGCGAGCGGTGTGGACGCAGGCGCCGGAGCGGGAGCCGGAGCAGGCGCAGGCGCCGCGTGGGACACGGGCAGGGGCAGCACGGCCGCCGCTGCGGCGCCGGACGGGCCGGCCGCACCGGCGCCGGCGGCCACGCCGACCGCGGCGGGCGCGGACCCGTGCCCCGGGAGGGCACCGTGCCGGGCGCCGGGGCCCGGTGCGGGACCGGTCCGGCCGGTCCCCGTGTGCTCGTCGAGGCCTGCGGAGGCGTGCCCGGGCTGACCTGCCGGCACGTCCACCCGCGCAGGCGTGCGGCCCCAGCCGACCACGCTCGCCCACACGGGCGGGAGCAGGACGGCCAGGACGGTCGTCCCCGCCCGCGCCCGAGGGCGCGCCCCACGCGGTGCGCCGCGACCGCCCGCAGCACGAGCCCCCACAGCTGGACCACGGGCACGACGTGGTAGAGCACGGACCAGCCCGGCAGGCCGCCACGCTCGAACAGCTCGACCTCCTGCACGACGGGCGTCCAGGCCTTCCACGACGGGGCGCCGAGCCGGCGGAACAGCGCCGCCAGGGCCGCGCAGTACCAGACCCAGCACAGCAGCGCGACGAGCAGCCCGACGCCGCCGAGCACGACGGCCGTCGCGCGCGCGGCCTCCGCGGCCGCGGCCTCCTCGGCGGGCGTCGCGGACGGCACCCACGACCACACGGCCACGCTCACTCCTCCTCCGCGGCGGCGGCAGCCGTGCGGCGCCGGCCGGGCGCGAGCGACCGCAGCACCGACGCGCCGCTCAGGGCGGCACCGACGCGCCGCCACGGCGGCTGCTCCTGCGCGAGCGCCGCGACCTCCGCGTCGCTCGCGTCCCAGGCGGCCGCCGCGTCCTGCGGGCTCGGCGGCACCGCCGCGAACACGGCACGGTCGACGAGCGCCGCGAGGTGGACGGTCCCCTCGCGCCCGGAGGCCGCCGCGGCCGCGCCGCGGGTCGGCCCCTCGAGGGGCACGCCCAGGTCGGTGGACCGGTCGACGAGCTCGGCCCAGGCCCCGACCACGGCCACCTCCGGCACGGCCGCGCGCCGACGCCGCCGCCGCCGGACGGCCTTGGCCACCGGCAGCACGAGCAGCGGTGCGACGAGCAGCGCGAGCCCGCCCGCGACGAGGCCGACCGTCCGCAGCACCGCCAGCCAGGGGCTGTCCCCGAAGCGCGCCTCCTCGTCGGCCGCGTCCTGGTCGTCACCCGCGCCGTCGCGCGTGAGGACCGGCGGGTCGACGACGGGCAGCTCCGGCGGCTCGACCGTCGTGGGGTTCTGCGGGGCCTGCGTGCCCTGCTCCACGCGGACCGGCGGGTTGGCCACCTGCGGGTCGACGTCGAGGGTCACCCAGTCGCCGCCCGGGCTGCGCACCTCGACCCACGCGGCCAGGTTGGCGCCGGTGCACACCTCGGTGCACGCGGGCACGGTCGCACCGGGGACGTCCACGAGCCGGACGCCCATGACGACGCGCGACTCGTAACCGAGGTACCGCGCGACGAGCGCCGCCGCGGCGGCGAGCTGCTCGTCGTCGCCGACGGCGGCGACGAGGGCGGCGTCGTCGGCACCCGGCCCGAGCGCCTCCTCCTGCTCCACGAGGTCCGTGAACAGCTCCTCCACCCGGGCGCGCGAGTGCCCGGCGTAGCTGGTCTGGAACACGTACGGCCCCTGCGCCTGCAGCGCCGAGATCCACGCGTCCGCCGCGGCGTCGTCCGCGACGGCGTGGCTGAGGTAGCTGCGCGCGCGGAGCCGCTCGACCAGGGTGACGAGCGCGTCCGCGTCGCGGCCGACCTGCTGGCTGTCCACCCAGGCGGCGAGCTGCGGGTGCAGCGCGGCCAGCTGCTCGTCGTCGACCTCGCCCGGCGGGCCGAGGTCCTGCGCCCCGGTCCCCGACGACGGCGCCGCGGCGACCCGGTACGAGTCGCCGGGGGCGAGCCCGCGGCCGGCCGGCCCGCCGTCGGCCACCGTCACCGCGGAGCCGTCGTCCGGGGCGAGGTAGAACGACGCGGCCAGCGCGTCCGCGCGCAGGCCCGCGAAGCGCGGTGCGGCGACGACGCCCGACGGGACGGGCACCCAGATGCCCGACCACGCCTCGCCGACCACGACCTCCACCTGCGCGGTCGCGCCCGTGGTCGACGAGCGCGGCAGGCGCAGGAAGCGCCCGGCCGGCCCGTCCGCGCCGACGCGGAACGCGGCGCCGTCGTAGGCGTCGAGCACCGCGGTGCGCAGGCGCTCCACGCCGGTGCCGTCGACGGCGACGCGGAACATCTCCTCGTCGAACGCCTCCGACCGGAACGCGGCGCGGTACGACGTCAGGGGGCTCGGCTGCCGCTGCACGGCGAGCACGGGCTCGACGTCCTCGCGCAGCACGTGCCGCTGCGCCCAGCCGGGCGTCCCGGGCGCCACCCACGCGGCGGCGCCGACGGCGAGCCCGACCAGCACGAGACCGGCGACCGCGCGCCCCAGGGTCGTCGCGACGCCCCGGCGCCGCCGGCGGGCCTGGCCGCCGCTGCCCACACGCACCGCGCGCCGGCGGGCGACGGCGGCGCGCACGACCGCCCACAGGACCGACCAGACGACGAGCGCCGCGAGCCCGAGCGTCGTGCGCCCGTCGGGCACCCGCACCGGGCCGAGCTCGAGCGCGGGCTGCGGTGCGACGGGCCCGAGGGCGGGTCCGAGCAGCGCGAGCAGGGCGAGCACCGGCACGGCGAGCACCGCGCGGGAGTCCCGGCGGACGGCGAGCGGCGCCCCGACGGCCGTCGTCACCACGACGGCGACGAGGAACGGGACGAGGACGGCCTGGTACTCCTCCACCGGGAGCTCGAGCGTGAGCAGCTGCTTCCACCCGACGACGACGCCCGCGACGGCCTCGACGAGCCCCGCGGGCCAGCCACGCAGGTCGGCGCGCCACGGCACCGCGACCGGCACCGCGACGACGAGGAACCCCGCCGCGACGACGAGCGCGCGCCGCAGCGGCCCCCAGCGCCGCGCCGCGCCGAGCAGCACCCCGCCGGCCCCGACGAGCGTGCCCGCGGCGGCGACCACCGCGAGGCGCGGCGTCGCCCAGACCGGCCACGCCAGGACCACGGCGACCGCGACCGCGCCCAGCAGCCACAGCACCCCGAGGACGCGCTCGGCCCCGCCGCGCCGCCCGGGCCTGCGCCCGCGGGACGACCCGCGCGGCGCGCCGGCGGGTGCGGCCGCCGGCTGGGGCGCCGGCCCGCGGACGGGGGCGTCGACGACGGCGGTCATGCGCGGGCCATCCGGTGCACCAGCGGCCCGAGGTCGCCCAGCGCGCCGACCGTCACCACGGTGAGCTCGCGCAGGGTGCGTGCCCCGGGGTCGGCGTCCCGCTCGCAGCGAAGCGCGATCACGGTGGTGCCGGCGGGCAGCGCGTGCGCGGCCGCACGCAGGCGGTCCGCGCCGGGCACGGACCCGACGACGAGGAACGCGACGGACATCTCCGGGCACGTGCCGGCCGCGAGGGACGCGACGTCCTCGAGCGGCGTGGCCCGCTCCCCCGCGCCGAGGGTGCACGTCGCGTCGAGCAGGGCGCGCGGTGTCGCGGTGGGCAGCGTGCGCAGCGAGACCACGGCACCGCGCGTGACGCGGGGCGCCTCCTCGCTCGTCGCGACGTAGGCGTCCTGCCCGTCGCGCAGCGCCTGGACGCCGAGGGAGGCGAAGACGCTGACCGCCAGCTCGAGCTCCTCCTCGTCCGCGAAGTCCCCGGCGGCCAGGCCGAGCAGCAGGGCCAGGCGCGAGCGCCGCGTCTCCTCGAACTCGCGCACCATGAGCCGGCCGACCTTGGCCGTCGAGCGCCAGTGCACGTTCCGGCGCGAGTCCCCCGGCTGGTACTCCCGGATCGCGTGGAAGGCCAGGTCGGACGCGACCACCTTCGCGGACGGCATGCCCTCGAGGTCGCGCACCACGCCGGCGCTCGTCGAGGGGACGACCGTCGTGACCGGGTGCACGTGGATGGTCCGGGTGACGGGCCAGCGGACCTCGCGGCGCAGCAGGCCGACCGGGTCGGAGCGGGTCAGCGTGAGGGGCCCGACGTCGATGACGCCGCGCCGGTGGGCCGCCACGCGCAGCGGCTCGTCGTGGGCACGGCCCGGGCCGAGCAGGGGCACCTGCACCTCGACGAGCCCCTCGCCCACGGGCACGTCGACCAGCACGGGCAGCGCGGGGCGTCCGCCCGTGTTCACCAGGCGCACGGCGCCGGTGACCTCCCGTCCGGCCACGGCGCGGTCCTTGTCGAGCACGAGGTCGACGTCGTACTCGTGCCCGCCGAGCAGGAACGGCGCGGACAGCACGAGCAGCACGGCGCCGGCGACGACGAGCACCCACCCCGCCGTCCAGCCCGCCAGCGGGCCGAGGACGAGCCCGAGCAGCACCGCCCCGAGCACGGTCCACCCCGCGGGCGTCAGGGTGCGCGTGACCGCGCCCCAGGTGCGCACCAGGGCGCGCCGCAGCCGCTCGGCGGCCCGCCGCACCACGAACCACGTGCTCGCCCACGGCCCGCGCTGCGTCTCCACGACGCGCGTCACGGTCATGCCGTGCGTGCGCGTGGCGGCCCACGTGCCGGTGCTCTCGAGCGTGCGCCGCTCGCGGGAGGTGTCCTGCCCGGTCACGTCACGCGGCGCCGTTCTCCGCGGGTGCCGCGACGTCGAGCAGGATCTGGCCCATGACGGCGCTCGGGGTCACGCCGTCGAACTCGGCCTCGGGCTCCAGCAGCAGGCGGTGCGCCAGCACGGGCTCGGCGAGCGTGCGCACGTCGTCGGGCGTGACGAAGTCGCGCCCCTGGGCCGCGGCCCACGCGACGACCATCCGGGACAGCGCGATCGCCCCGCGCACGCTGACGCCCAGGCGCACCTCCGCCGCGTGCCGGGTCGCGTTGACCAGGCGCAGCACGTAGTCGTGCACGATCGGGTTGACGTACACCTGCGACGCGAGCTCCCCCATCTGCACGAGCGTCGAGGCGTCGGCGATGCCCGGCACGTCGCGCCGCGGGTGGGCCGAGCCCTGCAGGATGCGCATCGTCGACGCGTCGTCGGGGTACCCCAGCGACGTCTTGATCATGAAGCGGTCCAGCTGCGCCTCCGGCAGCCGGTACGTGCCGGCGGACTCGACCGGGTTCTGCGTCGCGACGACGAGGAACGGGCGCCCGACCGACCGGGTGACGCCGTCGACCGTGACGTTGCCCTCCTCCATCACCTCGAGCAGCGCGGCCTGCGTCTTGGGGCTCGCCCGGTTGATCTCGTCCGCCAGGACGACGTTCGCGAACACCGGCCCGGCGTGGAACTCGAACTCGCCGGACTTCTGGTCGAACACCGTGATGCCGGTGACGTCGCCGGGCAGCAGGTCGGGGGTGAACTGGATGCGCGTCGAGGTGCCCCGGATCGTCTGCGAGACGGCGCGCGCGAGGGCCGTCTTGCCCGTGCCCGGGAAGTCCTCGAGCAGCACGTGGCCGCCGGCCACGGCCGTGGCGAGCACCAGCTCGACCACGTGGCGCTTGCCGAGGACGGCGTGCTCGACGTTGTCGACCAGCGCGCGGAAGGAGTTCGCGAACCAGGTCGTCTGCTCGGGCGTCAGGGGCATCGGGGGCTGTCCCGCTCTCGTGCTGGGGCGCTCAGGGCGCGGTGGGGGTGGTGGGGGTCGGGGTGGGCTCGGGCTGCGGGACGGGGCACCGTTCCCCGCGGTTGTCGTGCGTGACCGGGCTGAGGCCGGCGAACGCGCCGGTCCAGGTGAGGGTCCAGCGCGTGACGAGCCGCCCGCCCTCCTCCACCTGCTCGACGGCGACGCGCGCCGCGTCCTGGGCACCGCCGGAGACGACCACGTCACGTCCCGTGGGGTCGACGGTGCAGGTGCGCACGGGGAACTGGACCGTGACCGTGCTCGGCGCCAGTGCCGGGTCGCGCGGGACGACGACGGCCGGCGAGCAGTTGTCCGGGTTCCGGTAGCTGCACTGGCGCGCCTCGACCCGCGGGTCGACGACGCCGGCCGGGAGCTCGAAGCCGCTGCGCCACCCGCCGCCGTTCACCTGGAACTGCAGGTTCAGGAACGGCTCGTGACGGACGGAGGGCTGCTTGACGTCGGCCCACACGTACCGCCCGTCCTGCGGCGGTGCCGGCTGGTTGCGCACGCCCCAGCCCGACTCGACCGACGGCGACGGGAACGGCGTGAAGACCATGACCTCCCCGACGAACTTCAGGTCGGTGCCGAACCCGTTGGAGCCGCAGACGTACACCCCGTAGCGCTCGTCGTTCTCCAGGCCGCCGATGGTCGGCGCCTCGGTCACCGCCCCGCCGCGCCCCGACAGGTGCGCACGACGGTCACCGCCCATCGTGCAGGTCGGCTCCACCCCGCGGGGGAACGCGCCGTACAGCAGGCTCGTGCCCAGTGCGCTGCCGTTGGGGTCGACCGACGCGCCGCTGACCGTGATGGACCGGTCGCCGGAGGCGGCCGTGCCTCCCGTCACGAGGGGGGTGCCCGCGACGGTCACGCTCGCCTGGCTGGGGTTCCCGGACGCGTCCGTGCCGCCGTTCGGGGGCACGAAGCGGCTGAGCGGGACCACCGTGACCGTCTGCGCGCCGACCGGCAGCACGACGTCGACGGTCGTCTCGCCGCGACCCGAGCGCGGCACCTCCGCGTCCAGCCCGCTGACGCGGAAGGCGCGGGCGTCGTCCGCCGCGGCGATGGTCACGCGCGCCACGCCCTGTGTCGGGCTCGTGCGTGCGGGGTCGTAGACGGCCTCGGCGCGCACGCCGGCCACGGCGGGCGCCGCGTAGGCCCACGCCTGCACGGGCGTGCTGTCGGGCGACTCGCCGACGGCGTTGCGCACGCGTGCGGTGTACCCGTGCGGCTCGCCGTTGCGCAGCCCGCCCACGGTGCAGCGGTACGTGCTCGCCCCCGCCGGGGAGCACGACGCCGCCACCGGCTGCCCGTCCTGGTAGACGGTCACGCCGCTGACGGCCGGGTGCGCCCGGCCGGCCTCGCCGAGGGCGAGGTCGAGGACCACGGAGGACGCGGTGTACGACGCGAGCGTCAGCGAGCCCGGCTGCGCGGGGTAGCCCAGCACGTCGAGGTCGACGCGGCCGGCGCCGAGGCGCCCCTGCGCGTCACGGACCGTGAACGGGACGGCGCAGGTGCCGCCGGCCGGGCGGCTGCCGGCGGGCCACGAGACCCGGACGGTGCCGCGGTCACCCGCGCTGACGGTCGCCACCGCGCACGCCACGGTGCCCGCCGAGCCGACCTGCGCCAGCTCCAGGCCCGCGCCGGGCCGCCCCGCGAACGGGTCGTACTCGCCCGCCACGCCGACCACCGGGATGGTGCAGCCCGAGCCGTCCGCCACGTTGCAGGTGGCGGCGATCGTCGCACCGCGCGGGGCGTCCGTCGGCGCCGCGCCGACGAGCAGGTCGACCGTCGACTGCAGCCCGCCGTACTGCGCGACGCGGACCGTGACGGTCGCGCGCGTGCCCGGCACGGCGTTCGCCCGTGCGGTCACCGCCAGCGTCCGGCCGTCCTGCTGCAGCTCGAGCGTGCCGCCGGCGCCGGACAGCGACGTGGTGAAGACGATGGAGCCCTCGTCACCGACGCGGCCGCCCTCCCACGACAGCATGGAGCCGAGGTCGATGGTCTCGGTCGCACCGGGCGCGACGGTGCGGCTCACGGGTGCGAGCACGGCCTGCGGCGCGGCGGGCCGGATCTCGACGGGCACGAGCACGTCCGTCCAGGTCTCCTGCCCGACCACGCGCACCGCGACCGTGCAGGTGTCCTGCCACGGCGCACCGGACCCGGCCGCGTAGCGCAGCGTGCCGTCGGCGGTGACGGTGCACCGGGCGGCCGAGCGCTGGGCGACGGGCGCCGGGTCCGTGCGCACCTCGAGGCGGTCGCCCCGCCCCGCCTGCACGACCGACGACAGCCGCGTCTCGGCGGTCGCGTCCTCGTCGACGGCGAGCGGGTCGAGGTCGTCGAACGTGGTCAGCCGCATGTCGTCGAACGCCGGCACGCGCAGCAGCCCGTACGCGCGCACCTGCGTGCCGCGCGCGTCGGTGCCCTCGAGCACGAACGGCACCACGGCGCCGCCGCGCGGCAGCGGCCCGCTGATCCGGGTCCCGTTTGCGGTCCAGGTCGCCGCGGCGTCGCCCCACACGGACAGCCGCAGGTCCCCCGGGCGGCCGTTGGCCCAGCGGACCTTGCCCTCGACGACGTCGACGCCGGCCCCGGAGAGCTGGTCGCGGTCGCGCAGCGTCACCACGGTGTCCGCCACGAACGGCTGCTCGCCGGTGGCGTCGGCGACCACCTCGACGACGACCAGGCCCTCGGCCGTGCTCACGCCGTCGGAGGCGGTCACCGTGTAGACGTACGCGTGCACGCCGAGCACGTCGCCCGCGCGCAGCACCACGACGCCGTCCTCGAGGGACGTGCCCGCCTCGTCGACGAGGGCGTCGAGGCGCGCGGCCTCCGGGGTACCGGGCAGGGCGTCCGAGCGCAGCGCGGTCAGCGTCAGCGGACCGCCGTCCGGCTCGCGGTCGTTCGCGAGCGGTTCGAGGGTCACGGGCTCGTCCTGGCTCGCGGTGACGCGCACGTAGTCGACGTAGGCCACGGGGGCACCGCTGCGCGCGCCCGCGGGCAGCACGCCGACCCGCACGGTGCCCGTCGACGTCGCGCCGCGGCTGTCGCGCAGCAGGTAGGTGAACGTCACCTGCTGACCGGGCGTCAGGGTCGACGGCGCGACGAAGCGCAGGCCGTCGCCCGTCTCCGCGACCGTCGCCGCGCCCTGCCCGGGCTCGGGCCGGCCGACGCCCACGAGCGTGACCGCGTCCCCGTCGGGGTCCGTCCCGGCCGGGTCGAACTGGATGCGCACGGTGCCGCCGGCGACGACGCGGCCCTCGAGGACGGGCGCGACGGGCGGGCGGTTCGCGGTGGCGTCGACGACCGTCACGGTGACCGTCGCCGAGGACGTCCGCGAGGTGTCCTGGCTCCAGGCGACGTCGTACCCGACCGTGTACGTGCCGGGCGTCTCCGGGGCCACGTACCGCACGGTGCCGCCGGACACGAACGCGAGCTCACCGGGCGTGCCGGAGGTGACCAGGTCCGGCAGCAGCGTCGTGCGGCCGCCCATCGGGGCCACGTCGTTGTCCGTCACGGGGATGTCGACGGTGCCGCCCACGCGGACCGTCGCCACGTCGGGCTGGGCGACGACGCCCTGCCCGGTGACGGGCCCCACGAGGAAGACGGCGACCTTGCCCTGCGTCCGCACGTCGGCACCGTCGGTGACGGTGACGGTGACCGTGCCCAGCAGACCGGGCTGCGCGTCGGCGCTCGTCGCCCGCAGGCGCAGGGCGGTCGCGTCGATGACGTCGACGCCGAGCGCGGGCGAGTCGGACGTCGCGAACGACACCATGAGGACGTGCCGCGCGGCGCCCTGCACCGCGGAGACGACGTCGACGGTCGTGTCCTCGTGCGCCCACACGTACGCGGTGGTCGGCGGCAGCACGACCGCGCGGTCGTCCGCGGGCACCCGCACGCGCAGCAGCGCGCTGCGCTCCACGCCCGTGAGGTCGTCGTGCACGGTGAAGGTGACGGGGTGCTCGCCGGCGGTGTTCGCCGTGACCTGGACGCGCATGCCGGCGCCGGTGGCGGCGACGGTCACGCCCGCGCCGCCGTCGACGCCCACCGGCACGACGTCGCGCAGGCGGTAGCGCCCCGAGCCCGACGTCACCTGCGGCGCGAGGTCGATGGTCTTGGTGCGGCCCTCGCTCACCACGAGCACCGTCCCGTCGACGGCCAGGTCGGGCGCCGACTGCACGGCGACGTCGAGCGTGCGCTCGGTCGTGCCACCCCGCGAGTCCGCGACGACCACCGTGAGCGCGGTCGAGGCGGCCGCGGCGTTCGGGTCCGTGTGCCGGATCGTCAGGGACCCGTCGGGGCCGGCGGCCACCTGCAGGGGCGCGGTCGGGTCGGCCACCTCGACCGACTGCAGCACGAACGGGTCGCCCTCGGGGTCGACCCACGCGTCGAGCACGCCGATGCGCGCGGTGCCGCCGGGCGCGAGGACGGCCGTGGGCCACGTCTGCGTGCAGCCCTCGACCTCGCACCAGGCCGGCGGCCCCTGGGCGTCGTCGGGCACGACCGTCAGGGTCACGGTGACCGGCTCGGAGCGGTCGGTGCCGTCGGTGACGGCGTACGTGAACGTCGCGGAGCCCTCGAGCGCGGTGACGGACGCGACGACGACCTGGTCGTCGTGCGCGAGGCGCAGCGACGCGAAGGCCGGGTCGGACATCGGGCTGAGCGACTCGGCGTCGACCGTGAGGACGTCGCCCGTGTTCGGGTCGTGGTCGTTGAGCAGGACCGGCAGCCGCACGTCCTGCCCCGGTCGCACGCCGAACGCGTCCGGGGTGGCGACGGGCGGCATCTGCTGGGTGACCTCCTCGACGGCGCTCGTGCCCGTCGTGCGGTCGTCCTCCTGCGTCGCCGTCCACTGCGACAGCGGGACCGCGCGTCCGTCCGGCACGGTCCACAGGGCACCCGAGCCGGTCTCCTCCAGCACGGCGCGGCCTCCGTTGCTGCGCACGACCGGGTGCAGGTCGGGCAGCGTCTCGAGGGCCTCGGCGTCCACCTCGAGCGCGACGGGCTCCGCCCCCGACGTCCACAGTGTGCCCGCGGTCGCCGTCAGCCAGGCGGCCACGCGCGTGCCGTCCGCGAGGCGCACGGGCGACGCGGGCGTGCCCTCGGCCTCCTGCGTGCGCCGCGCGTCGCCCTCGTCGAGCGGCACCTCGAGCAGCCCGTCGCGGTCGGCCACGAGGACGGTCGAGCCCGTGCTCGTCGCCTCCTGCAGCACCGCCCCGGCGCCGGCGTCCGTCTGCACGGCCGCCTCGCGCGCCGCGGTCCACAGCCGCCCGTCGGACGCGTCCAGCAGCACCCAGTCGCCCCCGACGAGCGTGAGCCGCACGTCGACGACCTCCTCGGGGCCGTCCGCGACCTCGACCGGCCCCTCGAGCAGCGCGCCCGTCGCCGCGTCCAGCACCCGCACGGTGCGGTCCGACGCCCCGTACAGGGCCACGCGGCCGGCGTCGTCCACGCTCACCGCGTCGGCCGCCCACGGCTCCGCCGGCTCCTCGTCCTGCGCCTGCGGCGTGGCCGAGGCCGCGTCGAGCCCCTCCGGGTCGAGCGGCGTGGCGGGCGTCGTCGGGTCGGCGTCGAGGCGCCGCACCGAGGCGGTGCCCGTGTCGTCGAGGAACACCATCCAGTCGCCCGACGCGGCGACCTGCTGCGTGCCGCCCGGCGTCGCGAGCGCCTCGGCGCCCTCCTCGCCGTCCCCGCCGTCCTGGCGCAGGTCGGCCGGCAGCGCCGGGTCGACGGTCCACAGCTGCTGCATGCCCTGGGCGACGACGGCGGCACGCGCGCCGTGCTGGACGACCGTCGTCGGGTCGTCGACGGACCGCACGGTGTCGATCTCGCCGAGCTCGGTGTCGAAGCGTGCGTACTGCCCCGCGTCGCGCGCGACCCACACGGCGGTCTCGACCGCGGGCGTGCGCTGCGCGTCGTACCCCTGGGCGAGCACGGCCGCCGTGACGCCGAGCGCGGCGACCACCACGACCGCGGCCGCACGCAGGCGCGCGGGCAGGCGGCGGACGGCGGGGGCGGCCGGCGCGGGTGCGGGCCGGTTCCCCGGGCGGCGGCGCTCACCCGAGCACCCCGGTCAGCGCGAGGACCACGACGACGGCGGCCACCGCGACGGCGCCGACGACGGCCCCGACCACGCCCGCCTGCCACGCCGCGCGCCGGGCCGGCCCGTGCACCACGAGCCCGTCCCGGTCGACCGCGGCCTCGGCCGCCGCGCGCTCGGCGCGGGCCTCCGCACGGCTGCGCTCGCGCACGCGCGACACCACCGGCCCCCGCGCACCGCGGTCGGCGACCTCGACGGGGCTGGCACCCGCGGCCCACTCGGCCGACGGGACCTCCAGCGCCGTCGGCGGCTGGCCCAGGTCGTACTGCGCCCAGCGCAGCTCCTCCGCGAGCGCGAGCATCGACGGGTGCCGGTGCGCCGGGTCCTTCGACATGGCCCGCGCCAGGACCTGCTCCACACGCTCGGGCACGTCCTCGCGCCCCATCGGCCGCAGCTTCGCCCGCACGATGCGCCCGGCCATCTCCTCGCGCCCGTCGCGCGCGCGGTCGCCCACCTCGAACGGCGCTCGCCCCGTCAGCAGGGTCCAGAGCGTCGCCCCCAGGCTCCACACCTCGGCGGCGACCGAGCCGGCAACGCGCTCCTCGAGCACCTCGGGCGCGCTCCACGGCACCGACATGGCGATCGCCGGCACCCCGGTCGAGCCGGACACGGCGGCCGCGATGCCGAAGTCCGCGAGCGCGGGCGTCCCGAGGGACGTGCGCAGGACGTTCGACGGCTTGATGTCGCGGTGCAGGACGCCGGAGCGGTGCGCGGTCTCCAGCGCGGACGCGAGCCGCACCCCCACGTCGAGCACCTCGGGCACCGGCAGCGGGGCGCGGCGGGCGCGGGCCCCGTAGGTGTCGAGGCAGTACTCCATGACGATGTACGGGCGGCCGTCGGCGGAGACGCTCGCCTGGTGCACGGTGACGACGGAGGGGTGCACGCTCAGCCGCGCGAGCACGTCCGCCTCGGCCTCGAAGGCACGCTGCGCGACGGGGTCGTGCAGCCCCTCGGCGAGCACCTTCACCGCGACGACGCGGCGCGGCATGTCCTGCTCGTAGCAGAAGACGTCGGCGAACCCGCCGACGCCCAGCGGGCGCACGTAGGTGTAGCCGGGCAGCACCGGAGGGGTCCCCGCCACACGACGTGCCACAGCTTGGCTCCCCCGGGATCGACCGACTCGCGCGCGCCGGCCGCCGTGGACGAGCGTCCGGCCGGACCGACGCGAGAGCCTACCTGCTCGCACGCTCGGGCCGGGTCCGCCACCACGCGCGTACGCCCGCCGGGGCGGGCGTGACCTGCGGCGGGACCGGTCGCGGGCCTGGTGCCGTCATCCGTTCGGGCGAGCGCGCCCCCGCACCAGGACGACGGCGGCCCCTGCCGTGCCGGCGACCGCGAGCGTGGCCGCGACGAGCACGAGCGGCGCCGGCGCGGACGCCACGACCACCTCCTCGCGGCGACCGTCCACCTCCCACGCGCAGACCGCCCGCGGCGGCAGCACGCTCCACCGGACGCGTGCCGCACCGTCCTCCTCGACGGCGGCGACGCACGGCTGGGCGCCCTCCACCGAGGAGCCGAGCGCCCGCACGCCGAGGCCGGCGTAGACGACGCCGAGCGTGAGGACGCCCACGAGGGCGAGGCCGGACGCGACCAGGAGCGCGAGCGCGCGCGCGGTCCGCCGGCGCGCGTCCGTCGCGCTCACGCCTCCGCCCGCTCGGCGACCACGGCCGCGGCCCGCACGAGCCCCGCCAGCGCCGCCCGCGCCTCGTCCGGTGTCGCCGCCGCATCGGGCGACGCGGCGACCAGCACGACGTCGCGCAGCCCCGCCACGGGCAGGCCGACCGTGCGCCACGGGCGGGTCACGGCGTCCGCCTGCCCGACGACGTCGGGACCGGCGCACTGCGAGGTGGCCTGCGGCGGCGGCTCCGGCCAGAACGTCCGGCCGTCCTCGACGAGGCGGGCGACCTCCTCCCAGCCGCGCTCCCCCAGGCCGGCGACCGCGAGCGCGGCGCCGTCGGCGGAGGACGCGCGGACCGCGGGCACCGCCGCCCACGCCGTGCCGCCGTGCACGACGACCGCCTCCGCCCCGGCCGCGCGGACCGCGTCGGCGAGCGTCGACAGGCCCTCGGCGACCACCGGTCCGGGCACGCGTCGCAGGCGGTCGCGGCCGGAGAAGGTCGGCACCGCACCCGCCACGACCGCCGCGAGCAGCGGCTCGTGCAGCAGCACGCGCACCGCGGCCCCCGGCACCACCCGGCGCACGTCCGCGACGCGTCCGGCCAGGCCGACCGCCAGGGACGCGACGACGTCGCGCAGCGCGCCACGGTCGGACAGCACGCGGTCGCCGCGTGCGAGCCACACCTCGGCGGCGAGCGAGTGCGGTCCGAGCACGGGCAGCACGAGCGGGCCGGCGTACCCGTGCGCGGCCACCGCGAGCGCGTCGAGGTCCTCGCGGGCGAGCGACCGGGCGCGGGTCAGGTCGCCGCCGGGCCGGTCGGCCAGCTTCCACCCGTGCGGCCCGAGCTCCGCGGGCACCTCCTCGAGCAGGGCGAGCGCGGCACCGGTGCGGTCGCCCCAGGGACCGCGCGCGGCCAGCAGGGGCGCGAACGGCAGGCCGGTGACCTCCGAGGGGTGTCCGCGAGGTCGCCCACGACGGTCGTGGCCGCCTCCAGGGCGTCGGTCCCCGGCCAGCTGCCCGCACCCGTCACGGCCGTCACGCACGTCCTCCGCTCGTCCCGGCCGCACCGGCCGTCTCGCCTGCACCGGCCGCCCCGCAGCACCGGCCGTCCCCGTGGGCGGGACCGTCGTCCGCACCGTCGCCTGACCGAGCACGCGGCTCCCGTCGTAGAGGACCAGCGACTGGCCCGGTGCCACGCCGCGCAGCCCGCCGTCGCCCACGTCGACCGTGACGCCGCCGGCGTCGGCGGCCAGGACGCGCGCGGCGACGGGGGCCCCGTGCGCACGCACCTGCGCCTCGCAGTCGGTCCCGGGGCCGGGCACCGGGCCGTACCAGACGGCGTCGTCGGCCTGCACGTGGGCGACGAGCAGCCGGTCGGCGGGCCCCACGACGACCCGGCGCCGCACGGGCTCGACGGACAGCACGTACCGCGGGCGCCCGTCGGCGGCGGGCCGCCCGAGCGCGAGGCCCCGCCGCTGCCCGACGGTGTACGCGTACGCGCCGTCGTGCCGCCCCACGACGGCACCGGACTCGTCGACGACGTCCCCGGGCTGCGACCCCAGGCGCTCGCGCAGGAAGCCCTGCGTGTCGCCGTCGGCGACGAAGCAGATGTCGTAGGAGTCCGGCTTCGCCGCGACGGACAGGCCGCGCGCGGCCGCCTCCGCCCGTACCGCCGCCTTGGACACCGCGTCGCCGAGCGGGAACAGCGACCGCGCGAGGCGGTCCGGGCCCATGACGGCCAGCACGTACGACTGGTCCTTGCCGGCGTCGCGCGCCCGGTGCAGCTCGCGCCGTCCGTCCGGGTGCTCGACCACACGGGCGTAGTGGCCCGTGCACACCGCGTCGAACCCGAGGGCGAGCGCCTTGTCGAGCAGGGCCGCGAACTTCACGTGCTCGTTGCACCGCACGCAGGGGTTGGGCGTGCGGCCCGCGGCGTACTCGGCGAGGAAGTCGGCGACGACGGTCCGCTCGAACCGCTCCGACATGTCCCACACGTAGTACGGGATGCCGAGCACGTCAGCCGCGCGGCGCGCGTCGCCGGCGTCCTCGATGGAGCAGCACCCGCGCGACCCGGTGCGCTCCTGGGCGGGCGTGCGGGACAGGGCCATGTGCACGCCGACGACGTCGTGCCCGGCGTCGACGGCGCGCGCCGCGGCGACGGCGGAGTCGACGCCCCCCGACAGGGCGGCCAGGACGCGCATCAGGCGCCCACCGCCACCGAGCTGAGGCCGGCGGCCCGCGCGCGCTCGACGGCGCCCGGCAGCACGTCCAGCACGGCGTCGACGTCGGCCTGCGTGGACGTGCGCCCGAGGCTGAAGCGCAGCGCGCCGCGCGCGTCGTCCTCGCCGACGCCCATCGCGAGCAGCACGTGCGACGGACGCGGCACCCCGGCCTGGCAGGCGGAGCCCGTGGACGCCTCCACGCCGGCGGCGTCGAGGAGGTACAGCAGGGAGTCGCCCTCGCAGCCCGCGAACGTCAGGTGCGCGTTGCCCGGCAGCCGCCGCGCGGGGTCCGCCGGGCCGCGCAGCACGGCGCCGGGCACGGCGGCGAGCACGCGCCGCACGAGGTCGTCGCGCAGCGCGCCGACGCGGCGGGCGGACGCCTCCTGCTCCGCGACGGCGGCCTGCGCGGCGACGGCGAACGACGCGAGCAGCGGCGCGTCGAGCGTCCCGGACCGCACGCCCCGCTCCTGGCCGCCGCCGTGCAGGACGGGCGTGAGGTCGAGCCCGCGCCGCACCAGCAGGGCGCCGGTCGACCCCGGCCCGCCGAGCTTGTGGCCGCTGACCGTGAGCGCGTCCGCGCCGCACGCCGCGAGGTCGACGGGCACCTGCCCCACCGCCTGCACCGCGTCGACGTGCACGGGCACGCCGTGCCGGTGCGCGAGGGCGACGACCTCCTCGACCGGCTGCAGCGCGCCCACCTCGTTGTTCGCCCACATGACCGAGACCAGCGCCGCGGCGTCGGGGTGCCGCTCGAGCTCCTCGCGCAGCGCCTCGACCTCCAGCACGCCGTCGCCGTCGACGGGCAGCAGGACGAGCTCGGCCCCGCGTGCTCGGCCATCCAGAACGCGGGGTCCAGCACGGCGTGGTGCTCGACCGCGGAGACGAGCAGCCGCCGCCGGCGGGCGTCGGCCGTGCGGCGGGCCCAGAACAGGCCCTTGACGGCGAGGTTGTCGGCCTCGGTCCCGCCCGCCGTCCACACGACCTCGCTCGGCCGGGCGCCCAGGGACGCCGCGAGCCGCTCGCGCGCCTCCTCGACGGTGCGCCGCGCGGCGCGCCCCGCGGTGTGCAGCGAGGACGGGTTCCCGACGTGCGCGAGCGCGGCCGTGAGCGCCTCGACGGCCGCGGGGAGCATCGGTGTGGTGGACGCGTGGTCCAGGTAGACCGCGCGACGGCGGGGTGCGCTCACCGCCCCAGTCTACGAACGCCCGTCGCACGGACCCGCGCGGGGCACGTGGGGACGACCTGGGGAGGACCTGCGCACGCGGCGTCGCGATCACCTGTTCACCCGTGCCGGGCCGGACGTTCCTGGCAGGATGTGGCGCGTGAGTGCCGACGACGTCATCGCGCTGCCGCTCGCCTTCGGCGGACAGCGGCTCGACTGGCGCGACCTGCCGCGCGGCGTGCGCGAGCGGATCCAGACGCTGGCCGGCGCGCGCGTCACCGCCGAGAGCACGCCGACCAGCGGCTTCTCCCCCGGCTTCGTGGCCGTGCTGGAGCTCACCGACGGCCGGGCGGTCTTCGTCAAGGCCGTCTCCCCGGACCAGAACCCGGAGTCGCCGGACCTCGCGCGTGCCGAGATCCGCGCGGCCCGCGCCCTGCCGCCCGAGGTGCCCGCCCCCGGCTGCGCTGGTGGGACGACGACGGCGAGTGGGTGGTGCTGGGCTTCGACGCCGTGCAGGGGCGCCAGCCGGAGCTGCCGTGGCGGTCGGACGACCTGCAGCTCGTGCTCGCGGCCGTCGACGCGCTGGCCGAGGCCGAGCCCCTGCCCCGGCACGACCTGCCGCGCACGGACGACCGGCTCGCGACCGACTTCACCGGGTGGCGTTCGCTGCACCGGCTCGCACCGCAGCACCGCGCCGAGGTCGTCGCGGGCGTCGGGGAGCCCGGACGGTGGGCGCTCGAGCACCTGGACGACCTGGTGCGCTTCGAGCAGGACGCCCTGCGGGTGTGCGCGGGCGACAGCCTCGTGCACGGCGACCTGCGCGCGGACAACGTCATGGTCGAGGACGGGCACGACCGCGTGTGGCTCATCGACTGGCCGCACGCGTCCGTCGGCGCGCCGTGGCTCGACCTGGCGTTCATGCTGCCGAGCGTGGCGCTGCAGGGCGGCGGCGACCCGGCGCGGATCTTCGCCGAGCGGCCCGTCTCCGACGGCGTCTCCCGTGCGGACCTGCGCGCGGGCCTGACCGGTCTGGCGGGCTACTTCGCCTGGGCCTCGGGGCAGCCCGCCCCGCCGGGCATCCCGAACCTGCGGCCGTTCCAGGCGGCGCAGGCCGCCGCGACGCTGCAGTGGCTGCGCGAGCTCACCTGACGCGGCCCGGCGTCAGCCCTGCCGCCGGCGCAGCTCGGCGGCGGCCTGCGGCAGCACCGTGAACAGGTCGCCCACCACGCCGAAGTCGGCGATCTCGAAGATCGGTGCGTCCGGGTCGGAGTTGACCGCCACGATCGTGCCGGAGGCCTGCATGCCACCGCGGTGGTGCACGGCGCCGGAGACGCCGGCGCCGATGTAGAGGCGGGGGGAGATCGTCACGCCCGTCTGGCCGATCTGCGCGTCGTGCCCGATCCAGCCCTCGTCGGTCGCGACGCGCGTGGCGCCGACCGCGGCACCGAGCACGTCGGCGAGCTCCTCGACGGGCGAGAAGTCGCCCTCGGTGCCGCGCCCGCCCACGACGACGACGTGCGCCGAGCCGAGGTCCGGCCGGCCCGAGTCCGCGCGCTCGGTCCGCTCGACGAGCCGCACGCGGCGCGACGCGTCCGAGACGTCCACGGTGTGCTCCACGACCGCCGGCTGCGTCGGCGTCGCCGCGTCCTGCGCGGCGACCGAGTTGGCCTTGACGGTCACGAGCGCGACCGGTGCCGTCACGGCGCAGCGGGTCGACCAGGTGCCGGCGAGCACGGTCTTGTGCGCGACGACACGGCCGTCCTCGAGCACCACGCCGTCGGCGTCCGTGACGACGCCCGCACCGGTGCGCACGGCGACGCGCGCCACGGCCTCCTTGTTCTCGAACGAGGAGACCGCGAGCAGCAGGGTCGCGCCGGTCGCCGCGAGGACCTGGACGAGGCCGTCGGCGAGCACGGCCGACACGTGCAGGTCGGCGTCCGTGACGAGCCGGTGCACCGTCGTCACACCCTGTTCGCCGAGCACGGGCAGCGCCGCGTCGGGTGCCTGCGCACCGGCCCAGACGCCCTCGACGGGGGCGCCGTCCGCGAGCGTGCGGGCGAGCGTGAGCAGCTCGCGCACCGGCGGCCGCAGCGTGCCGTCGGCGGCGTGGTCGAGCAGGACGAGCACGGGGGTGGCGGTCACGGCGGTGTCCTCGGACTTCTCGGTGGGGCGACGGTGGAGGGGCGGCGCGTCAGACGAGGCCGCGGTCGACGAGCCAGGCGGCCAGGCGGGTGCCGGCGTCCCCGGTGTCGTGGACGAGCACGCGGTCCTCGCGCGGCGGGCGCGGGGCCGCGACGAGGATCTGCGTGCGTGCCCCGCGAGCCCCACGGTCGCCGGGTCGACGCCCAGGTCGGCGAGCGCGAGGGTCGTCACCGGCTTCTTGCGGGCGGCCATGATGCCCTTGAAGTTCGGGTACCGCGGCTCGTTGGTCTGGTCGGTGACCGCCACCAGCGCGGGCAGCGGCGCGGTGAGCACCTCGGTCGCGTGGTCGAGGTTCCGGGTCACGGTGACGGTGCCCGCCGCCGGGTCCACCGCGAGCTCCGCGGCGAGCGGCAGCGCGGGCAGGTCCAGGACCTCCGCGAGCGCGGTCGGCAGCAGCGACGTCAGGCCGTCCAGCCCCGCCATGCCCGTGAGCACCAGGTCGACGGGCGCGGACGCCGACAGGTGGCGCACCGCCGCGGCGAGGACGGCGGCCGTGCCGATCGCGTCGGAGCCGGCGACGGCGTCGTCGAGCACGTGCACGGCCTCGTCGGCGCCCATCTGCAGGCCCTTGCGCACGGCGTCGACGGCGTCGTCCGGGCCGACCGTCAGCACGACGACCTCGCCCCCGTGCTCCTCGACGAGCGCGAGGGCGGCCTCGACGGCGTTCTCGTCGAGCTCGTTCAGGGTCCCGTCGCCCCCGTCGCGCACGACCCGTCCGTCGGGGCCGAGCTGCCGGTCGGACTGGATGTCCGGGACGAACTTCACGCAGACGACGATCCTCACGCGCCGAACGTTACCGCTGCGCGACCCCGCCCGGGCGGCCGACCGCACCGTGGGCACGGGCGTCCCGGCCGCCCGCGCGACCCGGGCCGTGCCGTCGTCCGGACGCGCGTCCTGGCACCATGGGCCGTGTGAGCGCTCCCCCCGCCACCCCGTCGGCACGGCCGCCGCACCGGCTCGGCGTCCACGTCACGGACGCGGGCGTGGACGTGGCCGTGCTGGCGCCGCACGCGACCGCCGTCGAGCTGTGCCTGCTCGACGGCCCACCCGAGGCACCCGCGGAGCGGCGGGTGCGCCTCGACGGTCCCGAGCTCGGGCTGTGGACGGCCTCCGTGCCCGGCGTCCGGCCGGGGCAGCGCTACGGGTTCCGCGCGCACGGGCCGTGGGAGCCGGCCCGCGGCCTGCGGTTCAACCCCGCCAAGCTGCTGGTCGACCCGTACGCGCGCGGCCTCGTCGGCGAGCTGGGGTACGGGCCCGAGACGTACGGCCACGTCGTCGGCGACGACCTCGTGGGCGACCCGTACGGGCCCGCGGACCCGCGTGACTCGGCGGCGCACGTGCCGCACGCCGTCGTGGTCGACACGCGGGCCCTGCCGGGCCCCGACCCGGCCGCGAACCGCCCGCGCACCCCCTGGTCCCGCACGGTCGTCTACGAGGCGCACACCAAGGGCCTGACCCACCTGCACCCCGACCTGCCGCCCGAGCTGCGCGGCACGTACGCCGGTCTCGCGCACCCGGCCGTCGTCGCGCACCTGCAGAGCCTCGGCGTGACCGCGCTCGAGCTGCTGCCCGTGCACGCGTTCACGTCCGAGCCGCACCTCGTCGCCAAGGGGCTCACGAACTACTGGGGCTACAGCACGCTGGGGTTCTTCGCCCCGCACGCGGCCTACGCGACGGCCGCCGCGCGCGCCGCCGGCCCGGCGGCCGTCCTCGACGAGGTGCGCGCCGCGGTGCACGCGCTGCACGAGGCCGGCATCGAGGTGCTCCTCGACGTCGTCTACAACCACACGTGCGAGGGCGGCCTGCCGGGGCAGCACGTCGCGTGGCGCGGCCTCGACAACGCGTACTACTACCGGCACCTCGGCGGGGTGCCGGCCGCGCTCGACGACGTCACGGGCACCGGCAACTCCCTCGACTTCTCCCGCACGGGCGTGGTCGCGACGGCGCTGGACTCGCTGCGCTACTGGGCCGACGTCGTGGGCGTCGACGGCTTCCGGTTCGACCTGGCGGTGACGCTCGGGCGCAGCCACGACGGGTACCGCGCGGACCACGCGATGCTCGTCGCCGTCGCGAGCGACCCGTCCCTCGGCCACCTCAAGCTGGTCGCGGAGCCGTGGGACGTCGGCCTGGGCGGCTGGCGCACGGGCCAGTTCCCGCCGCCGTTCGCGGAGTGGAACGACCGCTTCCGCAACGCGGTGCGCTCCTTCTGGCTCGCCGACCCCGGGCGCGCGGCGCACGGCCTGCCCGGGCACCGCGTGCGCGACCTCGCGACCCGTCTGGCCGGGTCGGTCGACCTGTTCGGCCACGGCACGCCCCCGCTGCTGCGCGGCCCGCAGGCGTCCGTGAACTACGTGACCGCCCACGACGGGTTCACGATGGCGGACCTCGTCGCCTACGACCACAAGCACAACGCGGCGAACGGCGAGCAGAACCGCGACGGGTCGGACGACAACCGGTCGTGGAACCACGGGGTCGAGGGACCCGTCACCCCGGACTCCCCCGCGGCCGACGTCGCACCGCTGCGCCGGCGCTCCATCCGGAACCTGTTCGCCACGCTCGTGCTGTCCGCCGGCACGCCGATGATCACCGCGGGCGACGAGATCGGGCGCACGCAGCAGGGCAACAACAACGCGTACTGCCAGGACGGCCCGATCTCCTGGGTGCACTGGGACCTCAGCGACTGGCGCGCCAACCAGCTCGCGACCGCGCGGCACCTGCTCGCCCTGCGCCGCGAGCACCCCGCGCTGCGGCCGCACCGGTTCTACTCGGGCACCCCGGTGCGCGAGGGGGGACCGCGCGACCTCGCCTGGTACGGCGCGGACGGGGCGGAGTTCGACCACGGGCGGTGGCACGACGCCTCGATCCGCACCTTCCAGATGCTGCGCGTCGCGCCCGGCACCCAGGACGACCGCGTGCTGCTGGTCGTCAACGGCGCGCTCGCGGCGGTCGACGTCACGCTCGCGGGTGACGCCGACCGACCGTGGCGCCTGGCCTGGGACTCGCTGTGGGAGCACCCCGGCGAGGGCGCGACCTCGGGCGGCCCGCCGCACGCCGCGGCGGGTGACGTCGCCACGCTCGAGCCGCTGAGCATGCGGGTCTACGTGCTCGCCTGACCTACAGTGCGCCCCATGAGCCACCACGACGTCGTGGTCGTCGGTGCCGGCCTCGCGGGCCTGGTCACCACCGCCGAGCTGCTCGCCGCCGGGCGGCGCGTGCTCCTGCTGGACGCGGAGCCGCCCGCGAGCCTCGGGGGGCAGGCGTGGTGGTCGTTCGGCGGCCTGTTCCTCGTCGACTCCCCGGAGCAGCGGCGCCTGGGCGTGCGCGACTCGGCGGAGCTCGCGCTCGCCGACTGGCTGGGGTCCGCCGGCTTCGCCGACGACGGGTCGGACCGGTGGGGCCGGGCGTGGGCCGAGGGGTTCGTCGACTTCGCGGCCGGCGGCATGCGCGACTGGCTGCACCGGCTGGGCGTGCGGTGGTTCCCGCTCGTGCAGTGGGCGGAGCGCGGCGGGTACCTCGCCGACGGCCACGGCAACTCCGTCCCGCGGTTCCACGTCACGTGGGGCACCGGGCCCGGCGTCCTGGAGCCGTTCGTGCGGGCCCTGCTCGACGCGCACCGGGCGGGCCACGTCGAGGTGCGGTTCCGCCACCGCGTCACCGGGCTCGTCCTGACGGACGGGCGCGTCACCGGGGTGCGCGGGGACGTCCTCGCGCCCGACCCGGCGCCGCGCGGGGCGCCGTCGGGCCGCTCGGTCCTGCGCCCCTTCGAGCTGCCCGCCCCCGCCGTGGTGGTGGCGACGGGCGGCATCGGGGCGAACCACGACCTCGTGCGCGCGACGTGGCCCGCGGACGCGGGCCGGCTGCCCGAGCGCATGCTCTCCGGGGTGCCCGACCACGTCGACGGCTCCGGCATCGCGGCGGCGAGGGACGCCGGGGCGCACGTCGCGCACGCCGGCCGGATGTGGCACTACCCCGAGGGGATCGCGAACCACTCGCCGGTCTGGTCGCGGCACGGCATCCGCATCCTGCCCGGACCGAGCTCGCTGTGGCTCGACGCCGACGGCGAGCGGCTGCCGGTCCCGCTGTTCCCCGGTTTCGACTCCCACGGCGCGCTGCGGCACGTCACCGGGCGGGGCGACGACCACTCGTGGTTCGTGCTCGACCGCACCGTCCTCGGCGCGGAGCTCGCGCTGTCCGGGTCCGAGCAGAACCCCGACCTCACCGGGCGCAGCGTGCGGCAGCTGCTGCAGCGCGTGCTGCCCGGCGCGGTCGGACCGGTCGAGGAGTTCGCCCGGCGCTCGCCGGAGTTCGTCACGGCGACGACGCCGGCCGGGCTCGCCGCGGGCATGAACGCGCTGACGGGCACGGCACGGGTCGACGCCGACCGCCTGGCCCGCACGATCGCGGCGCGGGACGCGCAGGTCGCGACGGGTCTCGGCAAGGACCTGCAGGTGACGGCGAGCGCGATGGCGCGCCGCTACCCGGTGGACCGGCTCGTCCGGGTGGCGCCACCGCACCGGTTCCTCGACCCGGCGCACGGGCCGCTGTACGCGGTGCGCCTGTCCGTGCTCACCCGCAAGACGCTCGGCGGGCTGGCCACCGACCTCGAGGGGCGCGTCCTGCGGCCGGACGGGGAGGTCCTGCCGGGGCTGTGGGCGGTCGGCGAGGCGGCGGGCTTCGGCGGCGGCGGCGTGCACGGCCACCGTGCGCTCGAGGGCACCTTCCTCGGCGGGTGCCTGTTCACGGGGCGCGTCACCGGCCGCGCGCTCGTCGACGTGCTGTGACGCGTCAGCCCGCCGTCGCGAC
The DNA here is from genome assembly GCF_009720485.1 of Cellulomonas sp. JZ18. NCBI lineage: Bacteria > Bacillati > Actinomycetota > Actinomycetes > Micrococcales > Cellulomonadaceae > Cellulomonas > Cellulomonas sp. JZ18. The sequence continues at coordinate 2,879,819 of NZ_CP045245.1, forward strand.
CAGCCCCAGCTCGGCGGGCGAGGTCAGCGCCTCGTGCCGCGGCACGACCCGGACCGTGTAGCCGAACGCCCCCGTCGTCTCCAGGTCGACGTCCCCGGCGAACGCGTACCGGCCGGCCTCGAACGTGTCCGTCACCGCGAGCGCGCGCGTCGTGAACGACGTGAGCCGGTCCTCGGCGTCGACGGGCCCGTGCAGCACCTGCACCTCGACGTCCTCGGGGTCAGGTCGCCGAGCGCGACCCACGCCTGCACGTGCAGGCGGTCCCCCACCTGCGGCGAGTCGCCCACGCCGCCCGAGTCGACGTGGTCCACCCGCACCGCGGGCCACGCGGCACGCACCCGGGCCTTCCACGCGGCCAGCTCGCGCGCCCCGGCGAGGTCGTCCTCGCGCAGGCGTGCGCCGGTCGCGGCCGCCGGCACGTACAGGTGCGCGACGTAGTCGGCGACCATGCGGGTGGCCTGCACCTTGGGTCCGAGCGTGGCGAGCGTGTGACGCACCATGTCGAGCCAGCGGCGCGGCACGCCCCGCTCGTCGCGGTCGTAGAACCGCGGGACCACCTGGTGCTCCAGCACGTCGTACAGCGCGGCGGCCTCGAGCGCGTCGCGCGTCTCGGGGTCCTCGACGCCGTCCGCGGTCGGGATGACCCAGCCGTTCTCGCCGTCGTACCACTCGTCCCACCAGCCGTCGAGGACGGAGAGGTTGAGGCCGCCGTTGAGCGCGACCTTCATGCCCGAGGTCCCGCACGCCTCCAGCGGGCGCAGCGGGTTGTTGAGCCACAGGTCGCAGCCCGGGTACAACGTGGCCGCCATCCGCATGTCGTAGTCGGGCAGGAACACGATGCGGTGCCGCACGTCGTGCTGGTCCGCGAACGCGACGAGGTCGGCGATGAGCCGCTTGCCGGGCGCGTCGGCCGGGTGCGCCTTGCCGGCGACGACGACCTGCACCGGCCGCTCGGGGTGCAGCAGCAGGGACCGGAAGCGGTCGGGGTCGGCGAGCATGAGCGTGAGGCGCTTGTACGTCGGGACGCGGCGCGCGAACCCGATCGTGAGGACGTCGGGCGAGAGCACGTCGTCGACCCAGCCGAGCTCGACGTCCGCCGCGCCGCGCTGCCGCCAGGACGCGCGCACCCGGGCGCGGGCGTCCTCGACCAGACGGGCGCGCAGGCGCCCGCGCAGGGACCACAGCTGCTCGTCGGTGACGGCCTGCCGGCTCGTCCAGCCACGGCCGGTCGCCAGCTCCTGGGCCGTCATGCGCCCCGCCGCGAGCTCGGTGAGCTCCGGCGCGACCCACGTCGGGGCGTGCACGCCGTTCGTGATCGAGCCGATCGGCACCTCGGCGGGGTCGAACCCGGGCCACAGCGGCGCGAACATCTCGCGCGAGACGCGTCCGTGGAGCACGGACACGCCGTTCGCCCGGCCGGCGAGCCGCAGCCCCATGACCGCCATGTTGAACGTGAGCGGGTCGCCGCCCTCGTGGTCCTCCGCACCCAGCGCGAGGACGGTCGGGACGGGCAGGGGCTCGTCCTCGAGCAGCGCCTGCACGTACTGCTCGACGACGCCCGCCTCGAAGCGGTCGATCCCCGCCGGCACCGGGGTGTGGGTGGTGAACACCGTCGTCGCGCGCACCACCTCGAGCGCGGTCGCGACGTCGGCTCCCTCGGCGGCGAGCTCGCGGATCCGCTCGACGCCCAGGAACCCCGCGTGGCCCTCGTTGGTGTGGAAGACGTCGGGAGCCGGGGCGCCGGTCAGCCGCGACCAGGCCCGCAGCGCGCGCACGCCCCCGACCCCAGCAGCAGCTCCTGCTGGAGCCGGTGCTCCCCGCCGCCGCCGTAGAGCCGGTCGGTCACGTGCCGGCCCGCGTCGTCGTTGGCGGGCACGTCCGAGTCGAGCAGGAGCAGCGGGACGCGCCCGACCTGCGCGACCCAGACCTGCGCCTCGAGCGTGCGGGCGCCCGGCAGCGCGAGCCGGACGGCGGCCGGTGCGCCGTCGTCCTCGCGCAGGAGCGTCAGCGGCAGCCCGTCGGGGTCGAGCACGGGGTAGGTCTCCGTCTGCCACCCGTCGCGGTCGAGCGCCTGGCGGAAGTACCCCGAGCGGTACAGCAGGCCGACGCCGACGAGCGGGACCCCGAGGTCGGACGCGCTCTTGAGGTGGTCGCCGGCGAGGATCCCGAGCCCGCCGGAGTACTGCGGCAGCGCGGCCGCGAGGCCGAACTCCGGCGAGAAGTACGCGACGGACGCGGGCAGCGCCGCCCCGCCCTGCCGCTGGTACCAGCGCGGCTCGTGCCGGTACGACGTGAGGTCCGCCATCGCGGCCCGGACCCGGGCGACGACGCGCTCGTCGCGTGCGAGCGCGTCGAGCCGCTCGCGCGTCAGGGCGCCGAGGAACGCGACCGGGTCGCCCTCGACCTCGTCCCACAGCGCGCGGTCCAGGTCGGCCAGCACGGCGCGCGTGCCGGGGTGCCAGGACCAGCGCAGGTTGCGGGCCAGGGTGTCCAGGCCGGCCAGCGGGGCGGGCAGGACGGTGCGCACGGTGAACCGGCGGATCGCTCTCACGCGCGCAGACTACGCATTCAGGACGTTTCGCACAGCCCTCCGGACGGGGCGAACCGGACACGCGTCCGGCTCGCCGCGGGCCGCGCCCCTGCGGATGCCGGGGCCGGGAGGTGGCGGATAGGTTCAGGAGCGTGAGGAGTCCCCAGCGTCCGCGTCGCACGTCGCCGGCCACCGCCCCGGTCGTCCCCGCGCCTCCGCGCCGGTCCCGCCGAGCCCCGGCCCGACCCCCGCCGACCAGCCCGCCGACCAGCCCGCCGCCGGCCAGCCCGCTGCCGCCGCCGCGTCCGAGGGGACCCCCGCGTCCGCCGCGGCGCCCGGCACCGCAGCCGCACCGTCGGCGTCGCGGGTCGGGGTCCCGCCCGCGCTGCCGGTCGGCCGCATCCCGGTGGTGGACGTGTCCCCCGTCGCCGAGGAGGGGCGCTTCCCCGCCAAGGCGGTCGTGGGCGAGGCGGTCGTCGTGCGCGCCACCGTCTTCCGCGAGGGTCACGACGCCGTGGGCGCCACCGCGGTGCTGACGCGGCCCGACGGCACGGACCACTCCTGGGCGCGCATGGTCGACGTCGCACCCGGGCTCGACCGGTTCGAGGCCCGCCTGGTGCCCGACGCCGAGGGCGACTGGACGTTCCGCGTCGAGGGCTGGTCCGACCCCTACGGCACGTGGTCGCACGACGCCGCGATCAAGGTCGAGGCCGGCGTCGACGTCGAGCTCATGCTCACCGAGGGCGCACGCGTGCTGCGCCGCGCCGCGGACCGCGCCGGGGACGACGCGATGCCCCAGGCCGACGCCCGCACGCTCCTCGACGCCGTCGCGGCGCTCGAGGACACCGGCCGTCCCCCGGCGGCGCGGCTCGCGGCGGCCCTCGCCCCCGAGGTGCGGGCCGCCCTGGCCCGGACCCCGCTGCGCGACCTGGTGACGTCCTCGCGCGCGTACCCGCTGACGGTGCACCGCCCGCTCGCGCTCGCGGGCGCCTGGTACGAGATGTTCCCGCGCTCGCACGGCGCGACCTACGACGAGGCGACGGGCGAGTGGCGCTCCGGGACGCTGCGCACGGCCGCGGAGGAGCTGCCGCGCATCGCGTCCATGGGCTTCGACGTCGTGTACCTGACGCCGATCCACCCGATCGGCACCGCGCACCGCAAGGGGCGCAACAACGCGCTCACGGCGGAGCCCGGCGACCCCGGCTCGCCGTACGCGATCGGCTCGCCCGACGGCGGGCACGACGCGATCGAGCCGTCCCTCGGCACGTTCGAGGACTTCGACGCGTTCGTCGCGCGCGCCCGCGGGCTCGGCATGGAGGTGGCGCTCGACCTGGCGCTGCAGGCGTCGCCGGACCACCCGTGGGTGCGCGAGCACCCCGAGTGGTTCACGACGCGGGCCGACGGGTCCATCGCCTACGCCGAGAACCCGCCGAAGAAGTACCAGGACATCTACCCCCTCAACTTCGACAACGACCCCGAGGGGATCTACGCCGAGATCCGCCGGGTCGTGCAGGTCTGGATCGACCACGGGGTGACGCTGTTCCGGGTCGACAACCCGCACACCAAGCCGCTGTCGTTCTGGCAGCGCCTGCTGGCGGACGTCCACCGCGACCACCCCGAGGTGATCTGGCTGTCCGAGGCGTTCACGCGGCCGGCCATGATGCTCACCCTCGCCAAGATCGGCTTCCACCAGTCGTACACGTACTTCACGTGGCGGAACACGAAGGCCGAGCTCGAGGAGTACCTCGCGGAGGTCGGCGGCGAGCAGGGCGCGTGGATGCGGCCGAGCTTCTGGCCCACGACGCACGACATCCTGCCCCCGTACCTGCAGGCGACGGGCACGACGGGCTTCGCGGTCCGCGCGGTGCTCGCCGCGCTCGGGTCGCCCACGTGGGGCGTCTACTCCGGCTACGAGCTCGTGGAGAACGTGCCGCGCCCCGGCGTCGAGGAGCAGATCGACAACGAGAAGTACGAGTTCCGGCCGCGCGACTGGTCGCGCGGCGACGACCTCGGCATCGCGCTGCTGATCGGCCGCCTCAACGAGATCCGCCGGGCGCACCCCGCGCTGCAGCAGCTGCGCGACGTGCGGGTGCACCCGACGACGGACGACGCGCTGGTGTGCTTCTCGCGCCACCTCGACGCGGCGCACTCCCCCACGGGCCGGGCCGACACGGTCGTGGTCGTCGTCAACCTCGACACGTGGAACGCGCGCGAGGGCGTCGTCGAGCTGGACCTCGCGGCGTTCGGCCTGCCGACGGACCGCGCCGTGGTGGCGCACGACGTGCTCTCGCAGGAGACGTACGCCTGGACGTCGCACCCGTACGTGCGGCTCGACCCGTCCGTCCGCGTGGCCCACGTCGTGCACCTGCAGCACCCCGGCGAGGTCGCGTGAGCACCGACGCCCGCCCGGCCGGCAGCGGTCCGGCCCCGGGCGAGACGACCGCGCGCGCGGACGGGACCTCGGCCCGTGCCGGCGTCGCGACGGCCCCGCACCGCGAGCCGCCGCCCACCACGGGCGCGATCGCGCTGCGGGGCCTGCCCGAGCGGCGCCAGCCGGCCGTGCCGGAGCCGGCCGGCCGCGACGGCCGCGACGACGACCCGGACTGGTACCGCACGGCCGTGTTCTACGAGGTCATGCTGCGCACGTTCTCCGACTCCTCGGGGCACGGCAGCGGTGACCTGCAGGGCCTCGTGCAGCGCCTGGACTACCTGCAGTGGCTGGGCGTGGACTGCCTGTGGCTGCCGCCGTTCTACCCCTCGCCCATGCGCGACGGCGGGTACGACGTGTCCGACTACACGGCCGTCGCACCGCAGTACGGCACGATCGACGACTTCCGCACGCTCGTGCAGGAGGTCCACCGGCGGGGCATGCGGATCGTCGTCGACCTCGTCATGAACCACACGAGCGACCAGCACCCGTGGTTCCAGGCGTCGCGCTCGGACCCCGAGGGCCCGTACGGGGACTTCTACGTGTGGAGCGACGACAACACGCGCTACCAGGACGCGCGGATCATCTTCGTCGACACCGAGACGTCCAACTGGACCTTCGACCCCGTGCGCCGCCAGTACTTCTGGCACCGGTTCTTCTCCCACCAGCCGGACCTGAACTTCGAGAACCCGCGCGTGGTGGAGGCGATGTTCGACGTCGCGCGGTTCTGGCTGAACCTCGGGGTCGACGGGTTCCGCCTCGACGCCGTGCCGTACCTGTTCGAGGCCGAGGGCACGAACTGCGAGAACCTCCCCGAGACGCACCGGTTCCTCGCGGACCTGCGGCGCATGATCGACACCGAGTTCCCGGGCCGGATCATGCTGGCGGAGGCGAACCAGTGGCCGGAGGACGTCGTGCACTACTACGGCACCGAGGAGGCGCCGGAGTGCCACATGTGCTTCCACTTCCCGGTCATGCCGCGCATCTTCTACGCGCTGCGCGACCAGCGGGCGACGCAGATCGTCGACATCCTCGCCGACACCCCGCCGATCCCGACGTCGGGCGGGCAGTGGAGCACCTTCCTGCGCAACCACGACGAGCTCACGCTCGAGATGGTCTCCACCGAGGAGCGCGCGTCGATGTACGGGTGGTACGCGCCGGACTCGCGCATGCGCGCGAACGTCGGCATCCGCCGCCGGCTCGCCCCGCTGCTCGACAACTCGCGCAAGGAGATCGAGCTCGCGCACGCGCTGCTGCTCTCGCTGCCGGGCAGCCCCTGCCTGTACTACGGCGACGAGATCGGCATGGGCGACAACATCTGGCTGCCGGACCGCGACGCGGTGCGCACCCCGATGCAGTGGACGCCGGACCGCAACGCGGGCTTCTCGGTCGCGGACCCCGGCAAGCTCTACCTGCCGGTGGTCCAGTCGCTCGTCTACCACTACGGCAACATCAACGTGGAGAGCCAGCTCGCGCAGCCGACGTCGCTGCTGCACTGGGTGCACGGCATGCTCGCCGTGCGCCGGCGGCACCGGGCGCTGGGGCTCGGCTCGTTCCAGATCGTGCCCTCGGAGAACGACGCCGTGCTCACGTTCCTGCGCCGCACGCAGGAGCAGACGATGCTCGTCGTCGCGAACCTCGCCGCGACAGCGCGCGCGACCACGGTCTCGCTGCCGGAGCACGCGGGCTGGCACCTGCGCGACGTGTTCGGCGGCGCGGCGTTCCCCGACGTGCGGCCGGACGGCACCGCGACGTTCACGCTGGGCTCGCGCGACTTCTACTGGCTGGAGCTGACCGCACCGTGATCCTCGACGCCCGCCGCCCGGACGCCCACGACGACGCCGTGGTCGCGCTGCTGCGCGACTGGCTGCCCGAGCGGCGCTGGTACCCCGTGAAGGGCGCCGAGGCGGAGCTGACGTGCGTCGCGACGGTCGACCTGGCGGACGACGTGCGCGTGCTCCTCGTGCGCGCGCGGGCCGGGTCGGTGGACGTCGTGCTCCAGGTCCCGGTCGTGCTCGTGCCCGGTGCGGCGGGGGGCCCGGCGTCGGTCGTCGGCGCGCTCGGCGACAGCACGGTGCTCGACGGCGCGGGGCACCCGTCGTTCCTCGCGGCCTGGCTCGCGCACGCGGACGGGCCCGGCGCCGACGTCGACGTCACGGCCGCCCGGGTCGTCACCGGCGAGCAGTCGAACACGTCGGTGGTGCTGCCGGACCGGGCCACCGGCGCGCCCCTCGGGATCCTCAAGGTCCTGCGCACGGTCGCCGCGGGCGAGAACCCGGACATCGACGTGCCGCGACGCCTCACGGAGCAGGGCTGGGACGGCGTGCCGGAGCCGCTCGCGTGGGCGCAGGTCCGCTGGACCACCGCGGACGGCGGACCGGCCGTGGGCTACCTCGGCGTCATGAGCGCGTTCGTGCCCGGTGCGGAGGACGGCTTCGAGCTGGCGTGCGCGTGGGCGCGCGAGGGCAGGCCGTTCGGCGAGGCGGCGCGCGAGCTCGGGGAGGTGGTCGCGGGCATGCACGCGGCGCTGGCCGAGGCGTTCGGCACGACGGACGACGCCGCGGGCCCGGCGACGGTGGCCGGTGCGCTGACGACGCGCCTCGCGTGGGCCACCGCGGCGGTGCCCCGGGTCGCTGAGCGGGCCGACGCCGTGCGGGCCGTCGCCGCGCAGGTCGCGGCGCTGCCCACCGCTCCCCCGCGCCAGCGGGTGCACGGGGACCTGCACCTGGGGCAGGTGCTGCGCTCGCGCGGGCGCTGGTTCGTCATCGACTTCGAGGGCGAGCCGCTCGCCCCCCTCGCCGAGCGCACGCGCCCCGACCTCGCCCTGCGCGACGTGGCCGGCGTGCTGCGGTCCTTCGACTACGCGGCGGCAGTGGGCGGCCTGACGGGGCCGCCGGCGCAGGCGTGGACGGCGGACGCGCGCGACGGCTTCCTCGCCGGCTACGCGGCCGCCGCGCCGTCGGGCGTCGACGACGCCACGCGGGCGCTGCTGCTGCGCGCGCTCGAGCTGGACAAGACGCTGTACGAGGTCGTCTACGAGGCGCGCAACCGTCCGACGTGGGCACCCATCCCCGAGGCGGGGCTGGACCGGCTCCTGCCCTGAGCAGCGCCCGCCCGACCTTCCGACCCGCCCCCGCTGCCGCCCGGGATGCCGCCCGGGTTGCCGCCGGCCGAGGGCGGCGCGGCACGCGGAGCGGGGGCTCTCATGCGCCGGTCGGCAGGTCCGTGAGCGTCTCGACGACCATGCGCGTGCCGACCTGGCGCGGTGCGAGCTCGCTCTGCAGCACGAGCGCGGCCCCGCCGACGGCCGCCGCCTCCGACGCGTGCGTCGAGATGGTGACGCGCACCGGGTGCGCCCCGCGCGCGAAGAACCCGCGCGCGAGCCGCTCCTGCACGGCGGGCAGGTACAGCGAGCCCGCGAGCGCGAAGGACGGCCCCGTGAGGACGACGAGGTCGAGGTCGAGCACGTTCGCGAGCGTCTGCGCGGCGACCCCGAGGTACTCGGCGGACGCGCGCAGCAGGCGCATCGGCTCGGCCTCGCCGCGGGCGGCGGCGCGCGCGAGGGCGGCGAAGTCCTCGGACACGCCGCGGCCGGGAAGCGCGACGCCGGCCGCGGTGGCCTGCGCGACGACGGCGGCGGGGCCGGCGAACGCCTCGACGCAGCCGCGGCTGCCGCACCAGCACTCGGGCCCGTCGAGCGCGACGCACACGTGCCCGATCTCGCCGGCGTTCGAGCTGCGCCCCCGGTAGACCGTCCCGTCGACGACGATCCCGGCGCCGATGCCCGTGCCCATGTAGAGCGTCGCGCACGCCGCCCCGGTGGCGACGCCGCCCGACCAGTACTCGCCGACCGCGGCGGCGGTGGCGTCGTTGTCGAGTAGGACCGGCAGGCCGGTCGCGTCCTCGATGGCGGCGGCGAGGGGGAACTCGGCCCAGTGCTGCATCACGGGCGGGGTGAGCGTCATGCCGGTCGACGTGGAGATCGGCCCGGGCGAGACGACGCCCACGCCGAGCACGACGGCGGGCTCGATGCCGATCCGCGTCATCGTCGTGGCGATCTCGGCGGCGATGCGCGCGACGACGTCGCGCGGGTCGTCCGCACCGGCGCCCGGCCGGCGCCAGCGGGCGACGACGGCGCCGCCGAGGTTGGCGATCACGTAGGTGATGCCGGCGTGGTCGAGGTGCACGCCCACCGCGTACCGCGCGTACGGGTCGAGCTGCAGGAGCATGCGCGGCTTCCCGCCGGTCGACTCCGCGCGTCCGGCCTCGACGACGAGGCCCTCGTCGATGAGGCGGCGGACGACCGTGGAGACCGTGGCCGCGGTGAGGCCGGTCGCACGGGTGAGCTCGACGCGGCTGATGGTGCCGGCGGCGCGGATCACGTCGAGGATCGCCGCCCGGCTGCTGGCATGGGCAGCGCCGAGGCCCGGCTGCGCACCGTTCACGCGTCCTCCCGTCCTGGTGGCGCCGTCGCGAGGTCTCACGGGCGGCTCCTCACGATACGGACCGGGGCGACGGACGGGCACGACGCTCACCCGTTGACTTACTTTGTTCAGCGGCCTAAGAATCTACCACGGCGCGCGGACGGGCCCTCGAGGTCCTCCCGCACCTGCCGTCGGCACACCGAGGTGCCGGCCACGACGAGAGGATCAACGATGTTCCTTCCCCAGCGACGTGCGCGCGTCGCCGCGGCGTCCGCGGCACTCACGGTCCTCGCCCTGACGGCCGCGTGCTCCGGCGGCGGCTCGGGCTCGGGCCAGCAGGCCGCCGACGGCGAGCCGTCCGGCGAGATCACCGTCCTCACCTGGCGCACCGACCTGGTGGAGGACGGCACGTTCGACGAGTACGTCGAGCAGTTCACGGAGAAGTACCCGGACGTCACCGACGTGACCGTCGAGGCCCTCACCGACTACGAGGGCGAGGTCAAGACGCGCATGAACACCGACGAGTACGGCGACGTCCTCGCCATCCCCGGCTCCGTGACGCCCGACCAGTACGAGCAGTTCTTCGAGCCGCTCGGCAGCCAGGAGGAGATGGCGGAGAGGTACAGCTGGATCAACGACAAGTCCTACGAGGGCCAGTCGTACGGCATCCCCGTCGTCGGCAACGTGCAGGGCGTCGTCTACAACAAGCGCGTCTGGGAGGAGGCCGGCGTCACCGACTTCCCCACCACGCCGGAGGAGTTCCTCGCCGACCTGCAGACGATCAAGGACGCGGGTGTCGCCGAGGTCGCGCCGCTGTACACGAACTACAAGGACGGCTGGCCGCTCTCGCAGTGGGACGGCTGGCTCGGCGCCGTGACGGCGGACCCCGACTGGAAGAACGCGATGGTCGAGTCCGACGAGCCGTGGGCCGAGGGCACCGACTACGGCGTGGTGGACGGCACGATCTACGACGCGGTCGCGCAGGACCTGGTCGAGGCCGACCCGACGACCACGAACTGGGAGGAGTCCAAGCGGCTGCTCGGCACGGGCCAGGTCGCGACCATGGTCCTCGGCTCGTGGGCGATCCCGCAGATGCAGGCCGCGGCGGAGGAGGCCGGTGCGAGCGCCGACGACATCGCCTACATGCCGGTCCCCGTCCAGGTCGACGGGAAGTTCCACGCGGTCGCCGGCGGCGACTACAACCTCGGGATCAACGTCAACTCCGACAACAAGGTCACCGCGCGCGCCTGGATCGACTGGTTCAACGAGGAGTCCGGCTACTCGGAGTCGCAGGTGGGCCTGTCCCCGCTGAAGGGCGGCCCCGTCCCCGCGGCGTTGCAGGGCTTCATGGAGCAGGTCGAGCTGATCACGCTCAACCCGGCGCCCGAGGGCGAGGAGTCCCTCTTCGCGGACATCGACACCGCCTCCGGCATCGTCACGACCGACCCGAAGTTCCGCCAGGCGACGATCGACGCGGCCCGCTCGGGCGCGAAGACGAAGCAGCAGATCTTCGACGAGCTCAACACGGCGTGGGCCGAGGGCCGCGCCGAGGTCGGCGACTGAGGTCCACGCCATGACCACCGCTCCGTCGAGCCTGCAGGCCTCGACCACGGCGGCCACGGCGGCGGACGGCGTGGCCCGTACCGCCCGGCGCAGGCCGGGCGGTACGGGCGGCGCCCCCACCTGGTCGCGCCGGCTGACCCCCTACCTGTTCCTGCTGGTCCCGCTCGCCCTGCTCGTGCTGCTCACGTACGTGCCGGTGGCGAACATGTTCTGGTACTCGGTGACCGACTGGGACGGCCTCGACAAGGTCAAGAACTTCGTCGGCCCGGAGAACTACGTCGAGGTCTTCACCGACCCGGACAACGTGCGGGTCTTCTGGGTGTCCCTCTACTACTTCGGCGCGTCGTTCGTGCAGATGGCGCTCGCGCTGTACTTCGCGACGATCCTGTCCTTCAAGGTCCGCGCGAAGAACCTGTGGAAGGGCATCCTGTTCTTCCCCTACCTCATCAACGGCGTCGCGATCGGCCTCATCTTCCTCAACTTCCTCAAGCCCGGCGGCGGCCTGGACACCGTCCTGCTGACGGCAGGGCTGGAGAGCCTGGTGCAGCAGTGGACCGGCGACCCGGACGTCGCGAACTACTCGCTCGCGGCCGTGTCCGTGTGGCGCTACATGGGGCTGAACTTCGTCATGTTCCTCGGGGCGATCTCGTCCATCAGCAGCGAGATCTACGAGGCCGCCGAGATCGACGGCGCGACCCGGTGGCACCAGTTCTGGCACATCATCCTGCCGTCGATCCGCCCGATCCTCGGGCTGTCGTTCATCCTCGCGATCTCCGGCGCCCTGTCGGTCTTCGAGATCCCGTTCGTCATGACCAACGGCGGCAACGGCACCGAGACGTTCGTCATCCGCACGATCTGGATGGCGTTCAACCGCAACACCGTGGGGCTGGCGTCGGCGATGGCCGTCGTGCTGCTCGTGATCGTCCTGCTGGTGACGTGGCTGCAGCGCCGCCTGGTGCCCGAGCGAGAGGTGGACCTGACATGACGCGCGCGATCACCGGGACGCTGAAGTACGCCTCGCTGGTCGTGGCGTCCGTCGTGACGCTGCTGCCCCTCGGGCTGATCCTGTTCGGCTCCTTCAAGACGGGGCAGGAGTTCCTCGCGACCAACCCGTTCGCGCTGCCGCAGAGCTGGACGCTCGACAACTACGTCACCGCGTTCACGCGCGGCGGGATGGCGCTCGGGTTCCTCAACACCGTGCTCGTCTTCGCCGCGGCGATCGCGGGCACGATCCTCGTCGGCGCCGCCACCGCGTACGCGATCGACCGGTTCCGGTTCGTCGGTCGCGGCGCGGTGCTCAACCTGTTCCTGCTCGCGACGCTCGTGCCCGGTGTCACCACGCAGGTCGCCACGTTCCAGATCATCAACGGGCTCGGCCTGTACAACACCCGCTGGGCGCTGGTCCTGCTCTTCATGGGCACTGACATCATCTCGGTGTACATCTTCCTGCAGTTCATGCGGGCCATCCCGCGCTCGCTCGACGAGGCGGCGATGATCGAGGGCGCAGGTCACCTGCGGATCTTCTTCCAGATCATCCTGCCCAACCTCAAGCCGGCGATCGCCACCGTGGTGATCATCAAGGGCATCGGCATCTACAACGAGTTCTTCCTGCCGTTCCTGTACCTGCCGGACCCGGACCTGCGGCCGATCTCGACGGCCCTGTTCGCCTTCAAGGGGCCGTACGGGTCGGAATGGCACGTCATCTCGGCGGGCGTGATCATCACGATCGTGCCGATCCTGGTGCTGTTCCTGTTCCTGCAGCGCTACATCTACAACGGGTTCACGTCCGGCGCGACGAAGTGACCCCGCTCCCCCGCCGCTGACGACGGCGCCCGGCACGGCCGCCCGCACGGCCCGCCCGTCGCACGACCGCCCCGTCGCACGACCGCCCCGTCGTACGACCGCCCGTCGTCGCACGACCACGCAGCGCGAGCGCGCCTCGCGGTCCGCCCCGCGCCGTCCGCCCCACCACGAGGAGACCCGTGAACCGCACCGACCTGCACGACGGCTGGACGCTCACCGCGACCGGTGGTGAGGTCCCCCCGACCTCGCCGACCGGCTGCACGGCGGGCTGCGGGTCCGCGTCCCCGGCACGTCGCACACGCACCTGCTCGACGCCGGGCTCGTCGACGACCCGTACGTCGACGACAACGAGCGCCGGCTCGCGTGGATGCGGCACGTCGACTGGGCGTACGAGCGCGAGCTCGTCCTCGACCTGCCGGCCGCCGACGAGCGGGTCGACCTCGTGCTGGAGGGCGTGGACACGGTCGGCACCGTGCTGCTCGACGGTGAGGAGGTGCTCCGCACGCGCAACATGCACCGCTCGTACCGGGTCGACCTGCGCGACCGCGTGCGACCGGCGACGCAGCGGCTGCGCGTCGAGGTCGCGTCGGCCCTCGCGCACGCCGAGTCGGAGGCGGCCCGGCTCGGGCCGCGGCCGCTCGCCTACCCGCAGCCGTTCAACATGGTGCGCAAGATGGCGTGCTCCTTCGGCTGGGACTGGGGGCCGGACCTGCAGACCGCGGGGCTCTGGCGACCGGTGCGCGTCGAGCGCTGGCGCACCGCCCGGCTCGCCGGCGTGCGTCCGCTCGTCACCGTGGACCCCGACGGGACCGGCGTCGTGACGCTGCACGTCGACGTCGAGCGGTCCGGCCTGCCCGGTGGCGACGTCCCGCTCGTCGTGCGCGCCGCCGTCGCGGGCGTCGACGCCGTCGCACGGGTCGACGCGGGCGCCACCGGCGCCGTGCTGCGGCTGGAGGTGCCGCACGTCCCGCTGTGGTGGCCGGTCGGCCACGGAGCGCAGCCGCTGCACGCGCTCACGGTCGAGCTGCGCGCCGCCGACCTCGGCGCACCGGCCGCCGCCCGCGGCACCGGCCCCGCGCTCGGCACCTGGACCCGCCGGATCGGCTTCCGCACGGTCGAGCTCGACACGTCGCCGGACGAGGCCGGCACCGGGTTCACGCTGCGCGTCAACGGCCGTCCCGTCTTCGTCAAGGGCGCCAACTGGATCCCCGACGACCACCTGCTGACGCGGCTGACGCGTGCCCGCGTCGCGCGCCGGCTCGACCAGGCCCTCGGCGCGCACCTGAACCTCCTGCGGGTGTGGGGCGGCGGCGTGTACGAGTCGGAGGACTTCTACGAGCTGTGCGACGAGCGCGGGCTGCTCGTCTGGCAGGACTTCCTGCTGGCCTGCGCGGCGTACCCGGAGGAGCAGCCGCTGCGCGACGAGATCGAGGCGGAGGCCCGCGAGCACGTCGCGCGGCTCACCCCGCACCCCTCCCTCGTGCTGTGGAACGGCGGCAACGAGAACCTGTGGGGCCACGAGGACTGGGGCTGGAAGGACGAGCTCGACGGGCGCACGTGGGGCCGGGCGTACGCGCTCGAGGTCCTGCCCGCGGTCGTCGCCGAGCTCGACCCCACGCGCCCCTACGTGGCGAACAGCCCGACCTCCCCCGGCTTCGACCCCGACGACGTCCACCCCAACGACCCCGACCACGGCACCCACCACCAGTGGGAGGTCTGGAACCGGGTGGACTACCGCGTCTACCGCGACGAGGTCCCCCGGTTCTGCTCGGAGTTCGGCTTCCAGGGCCCGCCGACGTGGGCGACGCTGCGGCGCGCGGTCCGCGACGAGCGGGGCGACGTCGCGGGCAAGAAGCACCCGACCTTCCTGCTGCACCAGAAGGCGGACGACGGCAACGGCAAGCTCGACCGTGGCATGGCACCCCACCTCGGCGTCCCCGACGACTTCGTCGACTGGCACTGGGCTGCACAGCTCAACCAGGCCCGGGCGATCCGGTTCGCGGTCGAGCACTACCGGTCGTGGTGGCCCACGACCGCCGGCGCGGTCGTGTGGCAGCTCAACGACTGCTGGCCGGTGACCTCGTGGGCGGCGGTCGACGGGGACGAGCGGCCCAAGCCGCTCTGGTACGCGATGCGCGCCGCGTTCGCCGAGCGCCTCGTCACCGTGCAGCCGCGGGAGGGCCGTGACGCGCTCGTGGCCGTGAACGACACCCCCACCCTGTGGAAGGGCGTCGCGCGCCTCGAGCGGCAGCGCCTGGACGGCACCGTCCTCGCGGCCGCCGACCTGCCGCTCACGGTCGGGGCGTGGTCGGTCGGCACGTTCGCGCTGGCCGAGCGCCTGCGCACCCCCGTCGACCCGGCGCGCGAGGTGCTCGTGGTGACGCTCGACCACGCGCGCACGGTGCACACGTGGGTCGAGGACGTCGACCTCGACCTGGACCCGCAGCCGCTCGACGCCACGGCCACCCCGACGCAGGACGGGTTCGAGGTCGAGGTCGTCGCCCGCTCGCTCGCCCGGGACGTGACCCTCCTCGTCGACCACGTGGACCCGCAGGCCCGTGTCGACGACGCCCTGGTGACGCTGCCGGCGGGCGCGCGGGCGCGGTTCCGGGTGCGCACCGCGGCGCCGCTCGACCCGCGCGACCTGCTGCGTGCACCGGTCCTGCGCACCGCCAACGACGTCGTCGTGCCCGCACGGCACGGCGCCGCCGTCGGCCGGTGAGCGCGTGGCCGGCCGCGCGCCGGCAGTAGGGCATCGCCCGGTCGGCGGTGCGGCCGGCGGTGCGGACGGCGGTGCGGGGGGCGGTGCGGACGGCGGTGCGAGGGGCACGGGCGGCGGGACGGCGGCCACTACGCTGACGGGCGTGACCCAGGGCTCGGACGCGATCGGCCTCGTGCTGGCCCGCCCGGCCCGCATGCTCGGGCTCGAGCCGTTCTTCATGGAGCTCATCGCGGGCATCGAGGAGACGCTCTCGACCGACGGGCGCTCGCTGCTGCTGCACGTCGTGCCCGACCACGACGCCGAGATCCGCGCCTACCGGCGGTGGGGCGAGGGCGGTCTCGTCGACGCGGTCGTGCTCGTGAACATCGTGCAGGACGACCCCCGGCTGGCGGTGCTGCGCGAGCTCGCCATCCCGACCGTCGTCGTCGGCGGCCCGGACCGCGACCTGCGGGACGTCGCGCACGTGTGGATCGACAACGGCCAGGCCATGCGCGACGCGGTCGGCTACCTCGTCGGCCTCGGGCACATGACGATCGGGCGCGTGTCGGGGCCGGCGACGCTCACGCACACGCAGGTCCGCACGGTCGCCTTCCTCGAGGAGTGCGACGCGCTGGGTGCGCGGGGCGTCGTCCTGGAGGGCGACTACGGCGAGGAGTCGGGCACGCGCTGCACGCGCGCGCTGCTCGGGCGGGGCAACGGCAACGCGCCGTCGGCGATCGTGTACGACAACGACGTCATGGCGGTCGCCGGCATCGGCGTCGCGCACGAGCTGGGGCTGGCCGTGCCGCGGGACGTCTCCCTGCTCGCGTGGGACGACTCCGCGCTGTGCCGCCTCGCCCACCCGCCCCTGTCGGCGATGAGCCTCGACGTGCACGCGATGGGCGTGCAGGTCGCGGACTCCGTCCTCAACCTCCTCGCGTCGGGGCACCCGACGACGTCGACCGCCCCGCTGCCCCGCCTGGTGGCCCGCGGCAGCACCGCGCGCCGCCGGCCCTGACCCCTCGCCGCACGTTCTCGCCCCCACCTGCGAGGACGTGCGTGCAGTGGTTGGGTAAGCACATGAGTGCGGCTGCCCCCACCCCCGTCCCCGTCGACGCCGGCACGCTCCGCGCCGTCGCGAGCGGTACCCACTACGACCCGCACGGTGTGCTCGGCCCGCACGTGGGGACGGGGGCGTCACGATCCGGACCCTGCGCCCGATGGCGGACGGCGTCGTCGTGGTCACGCGCGACGCCCGCGTCGAGGCGCGGCACGAGCAGGACGGCGTGTGGGTGGCGGTGCTGCCCGGCACGGAGGTCCCGGACTACCGCCTCGAGGTCACGTACGACGGGTGGCCGGGAACCGTCGACGACCCGTACCGCTTCCTGCCGACCGTCGGCGAGCTCGACCGCCACCTCGTCCGGGAAGGGCGGCACGAGCAGCTGTGGCGCGTGCTCGGCGCGAACATCCACACCTACCCCGGCACCCTCGGCGAGGTCACGGGCACGGCCTTCGCCGTGTGGGCGCCCAACGCGCGGGCCGTGCGCGTGGTCGGCGACTTCAACCACTGGCAGGGCGCCACGCACGCGATGCGCTCGCTCGGCGACACCGGGGTGTGGGAGATCTTCGTGCCGGGCGTCGGCGCGGGCGCCCGGTACAAGTTCGAGATCCTCGGCGCCGACGGGTCCTGGCGGCAGAAGGCCGACCCGATGGCGAAGGCGACCGAGGTCCCGCCGGCGACGGCGTCCGTCGTGGTGGAGTCCACGTTCACGTGGAGTGACGACGAGTGGCTCGCGCACCGCGGGTCGCACGACCCGCACGCCGGACCGGTGAGCATCTACGAGGTGCACCTGGGGTCGTGGCGCAAGGGCCTGTCCTACCGGGACCTGGCCCACCAGCTCACGGACTACGTCGTCGAGATGGGCTTCACGCACGTCGAGCTGCTGCCCGTGTCCGAGCACCCCTTCGGCGGCTCGTGGGGCTACCAGGTGTCGTCGTACTACGCCCCGACGGCGCGATTCGGGCACCCCGACGACTTCCGCTACCTCGTCGACTGCCTGCACCGCGCCGGGATCGGCATCATCCTCGACTGGGTCCCGGCGCACTTCCCGAAGGACGAGTGGGCGCTGGCGCAGTTCGACGGCACGCCGCTGTACGAGCACCCGGACCCGCTGCTCGGCGAGCACCCGGACTGGGGCACCTACGTGTTCAACTTCGGCCGTGCCGAGGTGCGCAACTTCCTCGTCGCGAACGCCACCTACTGGCTCGAGGAGTTCCACGTCGACGGCCTGCGCGTCGACGCGGTCGCCTCGATGCTCTACCTCGACTACTCGCGTCAGCCCGGCCAGTGGCGCCCGAACGTCTACGGCGGGCGGGAGAACCTCGAGGCGATCTCGTTCCTCCAGGAGGCCAACGCCACGTCGTACCGGCGCACGCCGGGGATCATGATGATCGCGGAGGAGTCGACGGCCTGGCCGGGCGTCACCGCGCCGACCTCGGGCAACGGCCTGGGATTCGGTCTCAAGTGGAACATGGGCTGGATGAACGACACCCTGCGCTACCTGCGCGAGGAGCCGATCAACCGTCGCTACCACCACCACGAGATCACGTTCTCGCTCGTGTACGCGTACTCCGAGCACTTCGTCCTGCCGATCAGCCACGACGAGGTCGTGCACGGCAAGGGCTCCCTGTACGGGCGCATGCCGGGCGACCACTGGCAGAAGCTCGCCGGAGTCCGCGCCCTGCTGACGTACCAGTGGACGCACCCCGGCAAGCAGCTGCTGTTCATGGGGCAGGAGTTCGCGCAGCAGGGCGAGTGGGCGGAGGCGCGCTCTCTCGACTGGTTCGCCCTCGACGACCACGCGCACGCGGGCGTCCGTCGTGCGGTGCAGGACCTGAACGCCCTGTACCGGCAGACGCCGGCGCTGTGGCAGCTCGACCACACGCCCGACGGCTTCGAGTGGCTCGCGTCCGACGAGGCCGACCTCAACCTGCTCGCGTACCTGCGCAAGGGCACGGACTCACCCGCCGTCGCGGTGGTGGTCAACTTCGCCGGCGTGCCGCACGAGGGCTTCCGTCTCCCGCTCCCGCACGGCGGCCGCTGGCGCGAGGCCTTCAACTCCGACGCCGCGGAGTACGGCGGCTCCGGTGTCGGCAACCTGGGCGGCGTCGACGCCGAGCCGGTCGAGCACTACAGCCGGGCGTACTCCGCCTCCGTGCGCGTGCCCCCGCTCGGTGCCGTCGTCTTCGTCGCCGAGGAGCTGGTGCCGGGCAGCACGGGCGACGCGAGCGCCCCCGACCCGGAGGAGGTCGACGCGGCACGCACGGCGGCGGTGGCCACCGTGGCCGACCCGGCGACCGGGCCCGCGCCCGCCGCCGGCACCGTCCTCGGCACCGGACCGGACCTGGACGCGGCCCCCGAGGCACCCGAGCAGGGCTGACGGGCGCAGCACCTCGAGCACGACGGGGCCCCGCACGCTGCGGCGTGCGGGGCCTTCTCGTGCGCGCACCGGGGAGCACCGTGGCGGCGCCGCCCCCCTCTTCCGGGCGGTTCTCTCGCCCTGTCGCCGCGCCGCGTCGTCCGGTGGCCTGGACGACCGGGCCCTCGTGCAGCCGGCGTCGTGGCGGCCGCGACCGCGTCCTCCTGCGCCCGTGCGCGGGCGCACCTCCTGCCGTGCCGGCGGTTGCTGGCGGCGCCCGCGCGGTGCGGAAGGGCCGGTCGGCGCGCGGGCGAAAGGTGCCGGGAATGCACGAAGGCCCACCCGGTGTCGGGTGGGCCTTCGTGGAATGGTTGTCCGGCGGCGTCCTACTCTCCCACACCCTGGCGAGTGCAGTACCATCGGCGCTGAAGGGCTTAGCTTCCGGGTTCGGAATGGGACCGGGCGTTTCCCCTTCGCTATGACCGCCGTAACACGGTCGAGATTGTCAAGCAGGTCGTGGACCCGTTGATTTCTCGGGAACCGCACAGTGGACGCGTAGCAAAGAATGAAGTGTGTCAAGTTGTCGGCTTATTAGTACCGGTCAGCTGCGGCAGTCGTTGGTCCTGCCTTCCACATCCGGCCTATCTACCCAGTGGTCTATCTGGGAGCCTCTCACCCCGAAGGGCGTGGAAACCTCATCTTGAAGCAGGCTTCCCGCTTAGATGCTTTCAGCGGTTATCCCTTCCGAACGTAGCCAACCAGCCGTGCTCCTGGCGGAACAACTGGCACACCAGAGGTTCGTCCGTCCCGGTCCTCTCGTACTAGGGACAGCCCTTCTCAAGTTTCCTGCGCGCGCAGCGGATAGGGACCGAACTGTCTCACGACGTTCTAAACCCAGCTCGCGTACCGCTTTAATGGGCGAACAGCCCAACCCTTGGGACCTACTCCAGCCCCAGGATGCGACGAGCCGACATCGAGGTGCCAAACCATGCCGTCGATATGGACTCTTGGGCAAGATCAGCCTGTTATCCCCGGGGTACCTTTTATCCGTTGAGCGACGGCGCTTCCACAAGCCACCGCCGGATCACTAGTTCCGACTTTCGTCCCTGCTCGACCTGTCAGTCTCACAGTCAAGCTCCCTTGTGCACTTGCACTCGCCACCTGATTGCCAACCAGGCTGAGGGAACCTTTGAGCGCCTCCGTTACATTTTAGGAGGCAACCGCCCCAGTTAAACTACCCACCAGGCACTGTCCCTGATCCGGATCACGGACCGAGGTTAGATGTCCAGAGCGACCAGAGTGGTATTTCAACGATGACTCCACCGACACTGGCGTGCCGGCTTCACAGTCTCCCACCTATCCTACACAAGCCGCACCGAACACCAATACCAAGCTATAGTAAAGGTCCCGGGGTCTTTCCGTCCTGCTGCGCGTAACGAGCATCTTTACTCGTAGTGCAATTTCGCCGAGTTCGCGGTTGAGACAGCGGAGAAGTCGTTACGCCATTCGTGCAGGTCGGAACTTACCCGACAAGGAATTTCGCTACCTTAGGATGGTTATAGTTACCACCGCCGTTTACTGGGGCTTAAATTCTGAGCTTCGCACTTGCGTGCTGACCCGTCCTCTTAACCTTCCAGCACCGGGCAGGCGTCAGTCCGTATACATCGTCTTGCGACTTCGCACGGACCTGTGTTTTTAGTAAACAGTCGCTTCTCCCTGGTCTCTGCGGCCCTCCACGCTTCCCGGGCGAACCGGTACACGCTTGAGGCCCCCCTTCTCCCGAAGTTACGGGGCATTTTGCCGAGTTCCTTAACCACGATTCTCTCGATCGCCTTGGTATTCTCTACCTGACCACCTGAGTCGGTTTGGGGTACGGGCGGCTAGAACCTCGCGTCGAGGCTTTTCTTGGCAGCATAGGATCACCCATTTCCCGCATACGCGGTACCCGTCGGTTCTCAGGCTACGTGAGGTGCGGATTTGCCTGCACCTCGCCCTACGGCCTTGGACGTGGACTACCATCGCCACGCTGGGCTACCTTCCTGCGTCACCCCTGTTAACACGCTTACCTACTACCGGTTCGGGTCCCGTGCTCCCCGGTGCGGTGTCCCCGAAGGGACGGTGCACCGGCTCGGACGGTCAGCATCACCGGGCTCGGTATGGGCGGTTCTTCGCCGGTACGGGAATATCAACCCGTTGTCCATCGACTACGCCTGTCGGCCTCGCCTTAGGTCCCGACTTACCCAGGGCGGATTAGCCTGGCCCTGGAACCCTTGGTCATTCGGCGGACGGGTTTCTCACCCGTCTTTCGCTACTCATGCCTGCATTCTCACTCGTGTGGGCTCCACCACTGGGTTCCCCCGCGGCTTCACCGCCCACACGACGCTCCCCTACCCATCCACACGACTGAACCACGAAGGCTTGTCACGATGTGTGAATGCCACAGCTTCGGCGGTGTGCTTGAGCCCCGCTACATTGTCGGCGCGGAATCACTTGACCAGTGAGCTATTACGCACTCTTTCAAGGGTGGCTGCTTCTAAGCCAACCTCCTGGTTGTCTGTGCAACTCCACATCCTTTCCCACTTAGCACACGCTTAGGGGCCTTAGCTGGTGGTCTGGGCTGTTTCCCTCTCGACTACGGAGCTTATCCCCCGCAGTCTCACTGCCACGCTCTGGCTTACCGGCATTCGGAGTTTGGCTAACGTCAGTAACCTGGTGGGGCCCATCGGCTATCCAGTAGCTCTACCTCCGGCAAGAAACACGTGACGCTGCACCTAAATGCATTTCGGGGAGAACCAGCTATCACGAAGTTTGATTGGCCTTTCACCCCTAACCACAGGTCATCCCCCAGGTTTTCAACCCTGGTGGGTTCGGGCCTCCACGCGGTCTTACCCGCGCTTCACCCTGCCCATGGCTAGATCACTTCGCTTCGGGTCTAGAGCACGCGACTGACACGCCCTGTTCGGACTCGCTTTCGCTACGGCTTCCCCACACGGGTTAACCTCGCCACGTACCACTAACTCGCAGGCTCATTCTTCAAAAGGCACGCCGTCACCCCTGCTAAGGAGGCTCCGACGGATTGTAGGCACACGGTTTCAGGTACTATTTCACTCCCCTCCCGGGGTACTTTTCACCTTTCCCTCACGGTACTTGTCCGCTATCGGTCACCAGGTAGTATTTAGGCTTACACAGTGGTCTGTGCAGATTCACTCCGGGTTTCTCGGGCCCGGAGCTACTTGGGATCCCCATCGGGAGGCCACGCCATTTCGTCTACGGGGGTACCACCCTCTGTGCCGGGCCTTTCAATGCCCTTCGACTATGACGCGACTTTCTGACTCCCTGCTGACACGGCAGTATCAGCTGACGGGTCCCACAACCCCGCACGTGCAACGCCTGCCGGCTTGAACACACGCACGGTTTGGCCTGATCCGCTTTCGCTCGCCACTACTCACGGAATATCTCTTCCTGCCGGTACTGAGATGTTTCACTTCCCGGCGTTCCCTCCACGCACCCTATATATTCAGGTGCGGGTCACCACACATGACTGTGGCGGGGTTTCCCCATTCGGACATCCTCGGATCACGGTTCGTTTGCCAACTCCCCGAGGCTTATCGCAGGCTACTACGTCCTTCTTCGGCTCCTGGTGCCAAGGCATCCACCCTGTGCCCTTATAAACTTGACCACAAAGATCATTCAAAGATGCTCGCGTCCACTGTGCAGTTCTCAAGCAACCACCGGACCCCGCCGGCACCAGGCACGCCTACCCCCACACACCACTGGCGTGCACAGGCGGTTCGACACCCACCGACAGACCCGAAGGCCCACCCAGCCCACCACCCGACCCCCACCCCGGCACAACACCAGGACCAGGACCCGCAGCAGCAGACCTTCGCGACCCCGAAGCAACACCCCGACAAGCGGGCTGTTCCCTCAGGACCCAACAGCGTGCCAGGCCGACCCCACCACCAGCAGACCAACCGTTCCCTCCCCCACCACACCCCCAGGAAGACAAGCTCCCCAGCAGCACGACGAGGCGTACTAGGCCATCTGCCAGCGCGAAGCCGGCCGTAGTCGACGTTCCACCCTCGAGCACCACCCCCCACACACTGGCGGTGGAGGCATGGGCCTGGACACCCACCCACACCCATGACAGGCGCAGGCACGTGCCAGATGCTCCTTAGAAAGGAGGTGATCCAGCCGCACCTTCCGGTACGGCTACCTTGTTACGACTTAGTCCTAATCGCCAGTCCCACCTTCGACGGCTCCCCCCTCAAAGAGGTTGGGCCACCGGCTTCGGGTGTTACCGACTTTCATGACTTGACGGGCGGTGTGTACAAGGCCCGGGAACGTATTCACCGCAGCGTTGCTGATCTGCGATTACTAGCGACTCCGACTTCATGGGGTCGAGTTGCAGACCCCAATCCGAACTGAGACCGGCTTTTTGGGATTCGCTCCACCTCGCGGTATCGCAGCCCTTTGTACCGGCCATTGTAGCATGCGTGAAGCCCAAGACATAAGGGGCATGATGATTTGACGTCATCCCCACCTTCCTCCGAGTTGACCCCGGCAGTCTCCCATGAGTCCCCGGCATAACCCGCTGGCAACATGGGACGAGGGTTGCGCTCGTTGCGGGACTTAACCCAACATCTCACGACACGAGCTGACGACAACCATGCACCACCTGTGCACCGACCTTGCGGGGCACCCATCTCTGAGTGTTACCGGTGCATGTCAAGCCTTGGTAAGGTTCTTCGCGTTGCATCGAATTAATCCGCATGCTCCGCCGCTTGTGCGGGCCCCCGTCAATTTCTTTGAGTTTTAGCCTTGCGGCCGTACTCCCCAGGCGGGGCACTTAATGCGTTTGCTGCGGCACGGAATCCGTGGAATGGACCCCACACCTAGTGCCCAACGTTTACGGCATGGACTACCAGGGTATCTAATCCTGTTCGCTCCCCATGCTTTCGCTCCTCAGCGTCAGTTGCGGCCCAGTGACCTGCCTTCGCCATCGGTGTTCCTCCTGATATCTGCGCATTCCACCGCTACACCAGGAATTCCAGTCACCCCTACCGCACTCTAGTCTGCCCGTACCCACTGCAAGCCCCAGGTTGAGCCTGAGGTTTTCACAGCAGACGCGACAAACCGCCTACGAGCTCTTTACGCCCAATAATTCCGGACAACGCTTGCGCCCTACGTATTACCGCGGCTGCTGGCACGTAGTTAGCCGGCGCTTCTTCTGCAGGTACCGTCACTTGCGCTTCTTCCCTGCTGAAAGAGGTTTACAACCCGAAGGCCGTCATCCCTCACGCGGCGTCGCTGCATCAGGCTTGCGCCCATTGTGCAATATTCCCCACTGCTGCCTCCCGTAGGAGTCTGGGCCGTGTCTCAGTCCCAGTGTGGCCGGTCGCCCTCTCAGGCCGGCTACCCGTCGTCGCCTTGGTAGGCCATCACCCCACCAACAAGCTGATAGGCCGCGAGCCCATCCCCCACCGATAAATCTTTCCAGACGCTCCAGATGCCCGGGCGCCTCGTATCCAGTATTAGACCTCGTTTCCAAGGCTTATCCCAGAGTGGAGGGCAGGTTGCTCACGTGTTACTCACCCGTTCGCCACTGATCCGGTCAGCAAGCTGACCTTCACCGTTCGACTTGCATGTGTTAAGCACGCCGCCAGCGTTCGTCCTGAGCCAGAATCAAACTCTCCGTAAATGTCACACGCCACCCACCAGGCGAACCCGGCAGGCAACAGACACACAAAGAAACCCCACACGAAGCAGGGCCGAAACTGGTCTCTACCCCAGACCATCACCACGGGGACGCGGATCACGATCTGGGCTCGACACCAAACAAATGGCATCGACTACTTGGCACACTGTTGAGTTCTCAAGGAACAGACGCTCATCCTCGATCCACCCTCTCGGGCTTCCCGCAGGAGGCTCATCCAGTTTAGCGGAGCATTTCTCGTGCCCTGTCCACCGTGGTGGCCGGTCCCGAGCTCCGCCGACGTCTGCCTCGACCAGCAGGTGAGGCTGCGTGTTCCCGCCACGAGTCGTGGCGTCCTTCGCAGTCCCGCCTGCCCGGAGGCAACCGTTCTAACTTAGCGATCCCGTCCCGCTCGGTCAAGTCCCGCGTCGCGCTCCCCGTGCGGGGTACCCGCGACGCTCGGACCAGCCGGGCGCACCAACCGCTCCCGGGCGCTCCTCGACACCGGCGCGAAGCCGGTGCTGTGGAAGTCCGGGGACCGTCCCGCGGGACCGTCCACCGGGTCGTGCTGACCTGGTGTCCGTTCCTCCCTGCCGGGCGGCCTCGAGTAAGTTACGCAGCCCCCCGCAGCGATGCAAGTCGCCGACGCGCGTCCTGCGTCACACCGTCGGTCGCCCGGGGAGACCCGCGCCCGCGGCGCCCCGACGCCCTCGCCGTGGGCACACCGTCCGCCGGTCGCACCCGCTCCGCCGGCTCGCGGTTCTCCTCGCGGTTCTCCCGGACGGCCTGCCGGCCTCAGTACAGCGCCGACGCCAGCGCCCGCCGCGCCGCGGCCACCCGCGGGTCCTCCGGCCCGACCACCTCGAAGAGCTCGACGAGGCGCTGGCGGACCCGCTCGCGCTCGTCGCCGCGCGTGCGGCGCACGACGTCGACGAGCCGGGCGAACGCGTCCTCCACGGCGCCCCCGTAGACGTCGAGGTCGGCGACGGCCAGCTGCGCGTCCACGTCCGCCGGGTCGGCGGCGGCCGCCTCGCGGACCGTCCGCAGGTCCAGCCCCGCCGTGCGCTCCATGAGGCCGACCTGCGCGAGCCCGGCGCGTGCCAGGTCGTCACGGGGGTTCTCGCGCAGCGCCTGCTCGTACGCCTGGCGCGCGGCCGGGAGGTCGTCCCGCTCGATCGCGTCGTACGCGGCCTGGTGCAGCGGCGGGAGCGCCGGCTCGGGCTCGGGCTGCGGCGCCGCGGTCGCGTCGGCCGGTGCCACCCGGCCCGTGATGCCGTTGGCCTCGGCCGCGGCGAGCAGCTGGTCCAGCACCGCGCGGACCTGCTCGCGCGGGTAGGCGCCCTGGAACAGCGGCAGCGGCTGCCCGGCGAGCACCGCGACGACCGTCGGCACGGACTGCGCCTGGAAGGCCGCGGCGACCTGCGGGTTGGCCTCGGCGTCGACACGCGCGAGCAGCCACCGGCCCCCGTCCTCGTCGGCGAGCGCGGCGAGGTCGGCGACAACCTGCTGGCTCACCTCGCTCCAGGACGCCCAGAGGGCGACGACCACGGGGTGCTGCGTCGAGGCCTGGACGACGTCGCCGAAGGTGGACTGGTCGACGTCCCGCACCCACGACGTGGCCACCGGCAGACCACCGGGGGCTCCCGGCGGCGGCGTGGCGGGACGTGCCAGGGCGGACAGGTCGACGGCACCACGCACGTCCAGCCGCGGGCGCGGCTGGGGCGACTGCTGCGACATCACGAGCTCCTCGGTTCGGGTCGGCGGACGGTCACGGGACCAGTGTCGGGGACGCGGGTGCCGCTCCGGGCGCACCCGGGCGGCGGCGGGCGGACGTCACTGCGCCGCTGCGGACGTCACGACGTGCTCGGCCGCCAGGACCTGGGCCTGGGCGCCGCTGTCCGCGGGCGGGACGTACACCACCAGCACGCCGGTGAAGACGCGGCTGAAGCTGGTGCCCGCCGTGGACACGCCTCCCGCGAGCGCGGCGTAGAACGGCTCCACCGGGATCGTCGCCCCGCCTGTGAGCGTGACCGTCGACGTCGTCGTCAGCTCCGTCACGACGAGGGCACCGCCGTCCGCCGTCCCGAGGGTCACCACCGGGGCGGCCGCGGCCACGTACGTCTCGCTGAGGCCGCCGGCACCCGCGCCCTGCAGGCTCGTCGCCAGCGTGTTGCGCGACTGCTCCACGGCGGCACGGAAGCTGTCGGGCTGGAACGTCGCCGCGTGCGCCGACGCGTCGCCGTTGGTCAGGACGTCGGCGTACCGCGCCCCGACCTCCGCCGGCGGCACGAGCAGGCCCCCCTCGTCGGGCGCGAGGACGGGGCTGCCCTCCTCGGGCGCGGCGGTCGGCGGCATCTGCACGCCCTGCAGCAGGCGCGCCCAGCCCCAGAGCTTGTAGGGCTCGCGCGCGGACGCCTGCTGCAGCACGAGCACGCGCGGCGCCTGCAGGTCGTCCGGCTGCTCGGAGACGACGAGCTGGGTGCGGGGCCAGGTGTCGGTCTCGGGCACCACGAGAGCCTGCTCGTCGACGGGCAGCGCGGTGGGCGGGCGCGCGCCGGCCGTGGCGGTCGCCCACACGTACTCGGCGGTGCGCGTAGCGAGTGCCGGCCCCACGAGCCGCGCCGGCAGGCCGGTGGGGTCCGACGCCGCGTCGGCCGCCGCGAGGACCTCGCCGACCGAGGCCAGCACGCGCTGCGTCTGGTCCACGGTCACGGCGGGGGCGGGACGGCGGGCTCGGGCTCGGGGCTGGGCTCGGGAAGGGGCGCGGCGCACCCCGTCAGCGCGAGCGCGGCGGCGACGACGACGGCCGGCCGTACCCCCCGGGTGGCGCGGCGGCGCTGGTCGCGGGTCATCGGCCCTCCTCACGGTCGGTGCGGTCGTCGGTGCGGTCGTCGGTGCGGTCGCTCGCGGCGTCGGACGGCAGCGGGGGCAGCCCCCAGGCGCGGCGCCAGGCGTCGGCGCGCGACGAGGCGTCCTGCGCGGCCGGTGCGTCCGCGGGTCGGTGCGTGGGCCGGTCCGTGGGCGGCCGACCGGGAGCGCCCGCGCCACCGGCCTGGCCCGGGTCGCGCACCCAGGCGGGGCGGGCCGTCGGCGCCCCTGCGCCCGGGGCCTGCCGGCCCGGGTGGTCCGGGTGCGACGCACCAGGGGCCGACGAGAGCGCGCCCGGCGGCGGCGGCACGGGCGTCCACCCCTGCCGGCCGCCGGCCGCTGCCGACGACGGGTCCGTGGGCCCGCCGGGCGACGGCACCGGACCGCGCGTGCCCGACGGCGGCGGCGCGGCGGGGCCGCGCGTCCCGGAGCGCGAGGGCGGGGTCCCGCCGGGAGGGCCGACCCGGCGCGGGCTCGGCGCCCCGGGCCCCGGGGCGTCCGGGGAGCCGGGCCCGGCCGGTGCGCCGGGCAGCCAGGCCGGACGTGCCGTGCCGGGCGTCCGCGGTCCGGCCGGCGCAGCACCGGTGGCCGACGGGCCCTGCGGCGTCGCGGACGCCGGGGAGCGGGGGTCGGCGCCCTGCGCGCCGCCCGTGCGCGCGCCCGGGACCTGCGTGCCGGGCGGCACGGGAGCGCCCGGGCCCGCCGGGGCGTGCGCGCCGCCGGGACGCCCGGGCGTCCCCGGGCGCGGAGCCCACGCGGTCGGTCCGCCGGTCCGGGCGGCGGCCGCGTCGGGGCGCTCCGTCGTGGGCACGGGGCCGCGGGCGGGCGCGTCGTCCCGGGTGGGAGCCGCCGCGGACGGCGCGTCCGGGCGCACCTCGCCCCGCGCGGACCGCTCCTGGGTCTCCCCGCCACGGCGCACCAGCCCGCGCAGCGCGCTCCGGGTCGCGGCGACCGCGCCGGCGGCAGCGTCGGCCGCCGGCGTCTGCGGCGAGGTGGCGGGCAGCGACGTCGTCGCGGTCGCGTCGGCGGCACGGGTACCGACGTCGGCCGGACCGCCCGCGCCGGCGGTCCGCGGCGGCGCCGGCGCCGGGTGCTCGGGCCCGGGTCGGTCAGCGCCGGGCCGGTCGTGCGTCGCCGCCACGGCGGGCGTCGACTCGTCGCGCGCGGCCCGCACGCCGGCGTCGAGCGCGGCACCGCGCTCCCGCAGCTCGCGCAGCTGGCGCCGCGTGAGCTGCACGGGTGCGCCGTCGGCGTCGACGACCGGCAGCGGTCCGGTGAGCACCGGGGTCCACTCCGGCTCCGGCCGCCGCCGGGCGCGCAGCACGTCCCGCGCGAGCAGGGCCAGCGCCGCGAGCAGCAGGAGCGACCCGACGACCACGCACGGCACGAGCCACGGTGTGGTCACCTCCTGCGGCCAGGCCAGGGAGAGCCGCGAGGGCGCCTCGCCCGTGCCGACGGCCAGCACGCTCCACCGTCCGGGCTGGGCCTGCCACGTCAGCTCCGCCTCCCCGGCCCCCGACGTCTCCGCGACCCACAGGTCCGAGCCCGTGGGGTCGGGGACGGCGGCCGCCGCGGCGTCCGCGCCCTCGTCCGCACCCGGTGCGGGCGCGGCCGGGTCCACGGGCTCGGTGGCCGCGTCGGCCGGTGCGGACGCCGAGGGCTCCGCCGTCGGGCCGGGGCCGTCCGCGACCGCGAGCTCGTGCCAGTCCGCGAGGCCGGTCACACGCTGGTGCGGGTCGGTGCCGACCCAGCCGGTGACGTCGGTGTCGCGGCCGACGGCGAGCACGACCGGCTGGTCGTCCTCGGCCTCGACGCGCACCGTCACCTCGGTGGCCGCGAGCTCGAGCACGCCCGGGTCCGTGACCAGGACGTGCTCGTCCCCGACGACGGTGGCGACGAGCACGTCGTCGGCGCGCCAGAGGGTCGCCGAGGCGACGCCGAGGGCGATCACGACGACGCCGACGACGCCGACCAGGGCGACCAGCAGTCGCTTGAGCACGCAGGATCCTCTCGCCGACGAACGATCCAGGATAGGCCGGGAGGTGCCGGACCGGGCGAACCGGGACGGGTCGGCCCGGGACGGGCCGTCGCGTCCGGGGCCGTGAGCGGCGCCCGACGGACGTCCGGCGGTCCCCCGACCGGACGCGCCCGACGCACCCCCGCGGCCCTGGCCCGGGGCCCGTCCACGCGTATCCTGGCCCCGGAGCACCGGCCCCGCCGAGGACGTCCTCGGCCATCCGCGACCGCCGGGCCCCCACCCCTGGAGGATGCCCCCGTGCCCGATGCCCGGACCCCGTTCCCCGTCGTCAGCTTCCGCGGCTACGACCGCGAGGCCGTCGACCAGGCCGTCGCGTCGCTCGAGCAGGCGCTCGCCGAGGCCCGTGCGCGCGTCGAGGCGCTGGACGCCGAGAAGCTGCAGGTCGCGGGTGAGCTGTCCGAGGCGAAGCGCCACCTGCGGGAGGCCGAGCGCCCGACGTACTCGGGGCTCGGGTCGCGGATCGAGCAGCTGCTGCGCTCGGCCGAGGAGCAGTCCTCCGACGTCGTCTCGCAGGCGAACGCGCAGGCCGCGGACGCCCTGGCGCGCGCGAAGCTCGCGGCCGGCCAGCTGCGCGCGCGGGCGGAGAACGAGGTGGCGGAGCTGCTCGCGACGGCGCGCCGCGAGGCCGAGGAGGTGCGCACGACCGCCGCCGCCGAGGCGGAGAGCGCCCTGCTCGCCGCACAGCGGCGCGCGGAGGAGCTGGTCGGGTCCGCCGAGCGCGAGGCCGCGCGCATCCAGAGCGCGATCACGACCGAGGAGAGCGAGCGCCGCACCTCGCTCGAGCGCGAGCTCGGCACGCTGCGGGCGCGCGTGGAGAACGAGGCGACGCAGCTGCGCGTCGCGACCGAGCGCACCGCGACCGAGCTGCGCAGCCGCACCGAGGCGGAGACCGCCGCGCTGCGGGAGGAGGCCGAGCGCTACGCGCAGGACCTGCGCCAGAGCGCCGACGAGGACACGACCGAGCTGCGCCAGCGCACCGAGGCGGAGGCGGCCCAGCTGCGCGGCGACGCGGAGCGGTACGCCGCACGCGTGCGGTCGGAGACGAGCGCCGAGGTCGCCGCGTGGCGCCAGCGCGCGGCGGAGGAGACGACGGCGCTGCGCGCGGCCGCCGCCGAGTACGCGGACGCGACGCGCGCGGCTGCGGACCGCGACGCGGCCGCGCTGCAGCAGCGTGTGACGGCCGAGGTCACGGCCCTGCGGACCGAGGCCGAGCAGTACGCCGCGTACGTGCGCGCCACCGCCGAGCGGGAGGCCGCGGAGCTGCGGGCGACCGCGTCCGACGAGGTCGCGCGGATGCGTGCGGAGGCCGAGGACGCGGTCGCGACGCTGCGCACGGAGTCCGAGCAGTACGCCGCCCAGCTGCGCGCCCTGGCGGACCGGGAGACGAGCGAGCTGCGCGAGCGCACGCAGCACGAGACCGCGCACCTGCGGGAGACGACCCAGCGCGAGACCGACGACCTGCGGGAGACGACCGAGCGCGAGGCCGCCGAGGTGCGTGCCGCGGCGGAGCGCGAGGCCCGCGAGCTGCGCGAGCGCACGCGGCTCGAGGTCGACCGGCTGCAGACGGAGTCGCGCCGCGCGATCGCGGAGGCCGTCGCGCACGCCCGTGCGCGCGCCGACGAGCTCGTGCGTGCGGCCGAGCAGCAGCTGGCCGACGCCGAGCTGGCCATCGCCTCGCAGCACGAGATCGCCGAGCGCCAGGACGCCGAGCGGCACGACGCCGCACGCGCCGAGACCGAGCGGCTCGTCGCGGACGCGGAGGCGCACGCGGCGGAGGCCGAGGAGCGCGTCGCCAAGGCGCTCGCCCACGCCGAGAAGGTGCGCACCGACGCCGAGCGGCAGGCGGCCGAGCTGCTGTCGCAGGCGCGCCGCAACGCGGACCGGGTCGTGGCCGAGGCCCGCGAGCACGCCGAGAAGCAGCTGTCGGACGCGCTCACCGAGGCCGAGCGCGAGCGCACGACCGCCGCGCGCCAGGTCGAGGACCTGCACCGCCAGCGCGAGTCGATCACGTCGTACCTCGACGAGCTGCGCAACCTGCTCGGCACGAACCCCGACCGTGCGGCGCTCGAGCAGGCCGGCCGGATCGAGGCGGCGTTCCGCAAGGAGCAGGAGCAGGAGCAGCAGTCGCGCGCCCAGGCGCAGGACGGGCAGGAGGCGCCGCAGGAGCGCCGCCCGGCGGCCGCGGCCCGGCCGGCACCGTCCCGTCCCGCCCGCCCCGCGCGGGCGTCGAAGGCACGGCCCGCCCCCGTCTCCGCAGCGGTTCCGGTGGTGCCCTCCCCCGCGGCCGCCGGTGCGGCGCGCGGCGGGTCCGAGGACGCGGAGAGCGCGTCGACGCCGTCCGCCGGCGCCGCCGACGCCGCCCCGGGTCCGGACGGCGGCGACGCCGGCACGGACGCCACGCGCACCGACGGGACCGGCCGCGGGGCCGAGGCCGGGGACGCCCGGGCCGACCGTGACGACGCCGGCGCCCGCTGACGTCCGGCCGTGAGCGGGACGTCGCAGCCGCCCGCGGCGGACGGTGCGGCGAGCTGGCGCGAGCGGCGGCGCGAGGCGGCAGGTGCGCACGCCGAGGCGCTCGCGGCGCGGCAGCGCGCCGAGTCCGCGCGGGCGCGGGCGCTGATCGAGGAGTTCCTCGTGGCCGCGCGCGCCGGCGGTCCCGCGCCCGTGCCGCTGCACGTGCGCAGCTACGACGGGCGCGCGCGCTACCGCACGGGTCTGCAGGGCTGGTACCTGCGTCGCGACGAGACGGTCGGCGTCGGCACCGACGGCGCCTTCTACGTGCTGACGGCGCCCGCCAGCCTCTCGGCGCGGTTCCGCGGCGTGCGGCCGACGCCCCAGGACCCGCCGCTGGTGATCGGCGCGGGCGGCAAGGACGGGGAGTCGATCGACATGGCCGACGCGCTGCGCCGCGTGCTCGCGGGCGAGGCCTGAGGGCCACGGCCCCGGTCGTCCAGCCCGGTCGTCCAGCCCGGTCGTTCAGCCCGGTCGGTTCAGCCCGGTCGTTCAGCCCCGGTCGACGCGCTGCGCGAGCTCGGCCAGGGCGGCCGCGACCGACCCGGGGTCCTCGACCGCCGACAGGTGCCCGACGCGCGGCACCACGACGAGCTGGGCGTCCGCGACCCGCGCGAGCTCCTCGGCCGCGTCCACCCCGGTCACGGTGTCCTCGTCGCCGACGACCACCGTGACGGGACCGCGGTAGCGCCGCAGCACCTCCGTGCGGTCGACGCGTGCCGCCATGGCGCGCTGGCTCCAGGCCACGCGGGCCGGGGGCTGCGCGTCGATCCAGGCCGCCACGCGCTCGCCGACCTCCGGGCGCGCGGTCCGCGTCGTCTCCCCGAGCACGCTGCCGACCATGCCGCGCACGGCGTCGACGGTCCCGGAGCGCTCGACCTCGGCGGCGACGGCCAGCCGGCGCTCGCGCGCCTCGGGCGCGTCCGCGGTGGCCTTGGTGTCGACGAGCGCGAGGCCGGCGACGAGGTCCGGGTGCCGGTCGAGCAGCGCGAGGGCGACGTAGCCCCCCATCGACAGCCCGGCGACGACGGCGCGGCGCACGCCCGCCGCGGCGAGCTGGTCGGCGATGCGGTCGGCCGCGTCGTCGAGCGTCGGGCCCACCTCGGCGAGCCGGTCCGCGGACGTGGGGATCTCGGGCAGCAGCACGCGGCGCTCGCCGCCGAGCCGCGCCGCGACGTCGGTCCACATGCGGTGGTCGAGCGGGAATCCGTGCAGCAGGACGATCGGGGTGCCGGGCATGGGCGCTCCTCGGGTCTCGGGGGCCGTCTGCCCCGACCCTAACGACGCGGTCGCGGCGCGACGCGACGGGCGAGCGCGGCCGCGCGCTCGAGCAGCTGTGCGACGCCGTCCTCGGCGTGCGAGGGGACGACCTCGTCGACGGCGGCGCGCACCTGCGGGTGCGCGTTCGCCACGGCGAAGGAGCGGCCGGCCCACGTGAGCATCGGCAGGTCGTTGGGCGCGTCGCCGACGGCCCACACGTCCGCCGGGTCGACGCCGCGGCCCGCGGCCCACCGGGCGAGGGTCGCGGCCTTCGTGACGCCCGGGGCGGCGACCTCCCCCAGCAGCGCGGCCCCGGCGCCCGTCACGGACGTCGACACGTGGGCGAGGTCGCCGACGGCCCTCTGCAGGTCCGCGACGAACCCGTCCGGCCCGCCGGGGTGCGCGGGGCCGCTCGTGCGGACCAGGAGCTTGAGCGTCACCGGGTCGGCGACGTCCTCGACGCGGGCGGCGACGGGGCTGCCGGGGGGCTGCTCGTGCGCGGACGCGAAGCCGTGCTCGGCGGCGAAGCCGCGCGCGCTCTCGGCGGCGAGGTGCACGTGCGCCCCCCAGACCGCCCGCAGCCGTGCGGCGACCGCCGCGACGCGCGCACGCTCCATGCCGTGCTCCTCGAGCACGCGCTGCGCGCCGACGTCGACGACCGACGCGCCGTTGGCGCAGATCGCGACGCCGTGGCCGGCGACGTGGGCGGCGAGCTCGGTGAGCCAGCGGTGCGGTCGCGCGGTGACGAAGACGACGACGACACCGGCCTCGTCGCACGCCGCCAGCGCGTCGACGGTGCGGGGCGTCACGGTGCCGTCCGGTGCGAGGAGCGTCCCGTCGAGGTCGCTCGCGACGATCGCGGGCGGCCGCGGCGACGCCGCCCGTCCCGCCGGCACGGCCGGGCCGCGCGACGTCATCGCCGCGTCGGCCCGCGACGTCCGCGCGCCTGCCAGCACGACGCGTGCCAGTGCCGGCGGTCCTCGAGCCCGTCCCGCCACGTGTCGGTGCGCCACG
The DNA here is from genome assembly GCF_009720485.1 of Cellulomonas sp. JZ18. Lineage (NCBI taxonomy): Bacteria > Bacillati > Actinomycetota > Actinomycetes > Micrococcales > Cellulomonadaceae > Cellulomonas > Cellulomonas sp. JZ18. The sequence continues at coordinate 2,914,073 of NZ_CP045245.1, forward strand.
CGACGACGTGCGCCGTGCCGGGCGGGACCACCTGGTCGCAGCCGGGGCAGCGGTACTCGCGGTCCGAGCCGCGCACGTGCTGCACGACCCACTCGCCGTCGGCTGCCGTCTCCGCCCGCCGACCGCCCGTGGCACGACCGACGTCGAGCGGGACGTGCTCGGCGCCGTAGGGGCGGCGGCTGGAGCGACGGCTGCGGGGCACGGGTCCATCCTCGCGCGTCGCGGCGGGCGGGACGCCCCGACGGCGACGGCCGGGCAGCGTGGCGCGTGCCACGCCGCCCGGCCGTCGGACCGGTGCGTCAGAGGGTCGCCGCGGACCCCGGGGTCGGGATGACGCCCGTGCGGACGAGCTCGCGGTACCAGCGGCCCGAGTCCTTCACGGTGCGCACCTGCGTGTCGTAGTCGACGTGCACGACGCCGAAGCGACGGTCGTAGCCGTACGCCCACTCGAAGTTGTCGAACAGGGACCAGACGAAGTAGCCGCGCACGTCCACGCCCTTGTCGCGGGCCTCGCCGACGGCGTCGATGTGGTCGTGCAGGTAGGCGACGCGGTCCGGGTCGTGCACGCGGCCGTCCTCGGAGACGGTGTCGTAGAACGCGGCGCCGTTCTCCGTCACGGCCAGCGGCAGCCCCGGGAAGCGCTCGTGCAGCTCGAGGAGCAGGTCGACGAGACCCTGCGGCTCGATGTTCCACCCCATCGCGGTGTGCGGGCCGGGCTGCGGCAGCCACTCGACGCGGTCGGCGCCGACCCAGGCGCTGACCTCCGACGACCGGTGCCCGTCGGGCCCCGGCGAGCCGTCGCCCTTCGGCGGGGTGCCGCGCTTGACGCGGCCGGTCGAGTAGTAGTTGACGCCCAGCACCGTGAGGGGCTGGTGGATGATCTCGAGGTCGCCGTCCTGCACGAACGACCAGTCGCTGATCGACGCGGTGTCGGCGAAGACGCGCTCCGGGTAGGCGCCCTGGAGCATGGGGCCGACGAAGACCTCGTTGGCGATGGTGTCGATCTGCTGCTTGGCGTCGACGTCCTCGGGGTCGTCGGACGCGGCGCGCGTGACGTGCAGGTTGAGCGTGACGGAGACGGGCGTGTCCGCACCGAGCTCCTCGCGCAGGGCACGGACCGCCAGGCCGTGGGCGAGGTTGAGGTGGTGCACGGCCGCGAGCGCGGCGGCCGCGTCCTGCACGCCGGGCGCGTGCACGCCCGAGCCGTAGCCGAGGAACGACGAGCACCACGGCTCGTTGAGCGTCGTCCACAGGTGGACCTTGTCGCCGAGGGCACGCGCGACGACGCGGGTGTACTCCTCGAACCGGTAGGCGGTCTCGCGGTTGGTCCAGCCGCCCGCGTCCTCGAGCGCCTGCGGCAGGTCCCAGTGGTAGAGCGTGACCACGGGCTTGATGCCGGCCGCGAGGAGGCGGTCGACGAGCTCGGTGTAGAACGCCAGACCCTCGGCGTTCGCCTCGCCGGAGGCGCCGGTCGGCTGGATGCGCGGCCAGGCGATGGAGAAGCGGTACGCCTGCAGGCCGAGGTCGGCCATGATCGCGACGTCCTGCTCGAGGCGGTGGTAGTGGTCGACGGCGACGTCGCCCGTGTCGCCGTTGAGGACCTTGCCGGGGGTGCGGGAGAACGTGTCCCAGATGGACGGGCCGCGCCCGCCCTCGTGCGCCGCGCCCTCGACCTGGTAGGAGGCGGTGGCGGAGCCCCAGAGGAAGTCCGCGGGGAACGGGCGGCCGGACGGCCGCGTGGTCTCGATCATGGGTGGCCCTTCGAGCTCGGTCCGGGCGTGGCCCGGTGCTGCGCAGCCTCGGTGCCGCGCGGGTCGAATCGATACGATACACGTCGTGGGATCGCTCCCGCACCCCTCGGGCACACGGGTGCGGCAGCACTCCGGGACGAGGGTCCCACGCACCGGGGGCGCGGGCCCGCGGGGGACGTCCACCCCCGCGGACCCGCTTGCACGACGGGCCTCAGAGCGCGACCTCGACCGCGTCCTGACCCGCGGCCGCGTCCGCCCGTGCACCGCCGTGCACCTGCACCGCCCAGGGGCTCCTCGCCCCGGACGCCTCGACGCGCACGCGGTCGCCCGCGCGCGTGACCGTGAAGACGGCGCCGCGGGCACCACCCGGGCCGGGCACGTGCGTCGTCGACCGGTGCCCGTCGGGCAGCGCGTACAGGTGCAGCGTCACCCCGTCCGCGAAGTCGTAGTCCGGCCGGTCCGTCCGCGCGCCCACCGGCAGCACGGTGCCCGGACGCACGTACAGCGGCAGGGAGTCGAACCCGTGCCGCTCGCGCACCCAGCGCGGCCCGGTCACCTGCCCGCCCGTCAGGAGGGACGTCCAGGTGCCCTCCGGGACGTACACGTCGACGTCGCCGTCGGCGGAGAAGACGGGCGCCACCAGGAGCGACGGCCCCAGCATGTACTGCGTGTCGACGGTCGCCGCGCCCCGGTCGTCCGGGAACTCCAGGACCATCGGGCGCATGACCGGCACACCGTCGGTGTGCGCCTCGAGCCCCGCCTGCGCGAGGTACGGCATGAGCGAGAGCTTGAGGCGCGTGAACGCCCGGGTCACCTCGACCGCCTCGTCGTCGAACGCCCACGGCACGCGGTAGGAGCTCGACCCGTGCAGGCGGCTGTGCGACGAGAGCAGGCCGAACGCCAGCCAGCGCTTGAACACGGCGGCGTCGGGCGTCCCCTCGAAGCCCCCGATGTCGTGGCTCCAGAACCCGAACCCCGACATCGCGAGCGACAGACCGCCGCGCAGCGACTCCGCCATCGAGACGAACGTCGACTCGCAGTCCCCGCCCCAGTGCACGGGGAACTGCTGCCCGCCGGCCGTGGCGGAGCGAGCGAACAGGACCGCCTCGCCCTCGCCCCGCTCGGCGACGAGCAGCTCGAACACCGCCTGGTTGTACAGGTGCGTGTAGTAGTTGTGCATGCGCTGCGGGTCCGACCCGTCGTGCCACACCACGTCGGTGGGGATGCGCTCGCCGAAGTCGGTCTTGAAGCAGTCGACGCCCTGGTCGAGCAGCGTGCGCAGCTTGCCCTGGTACCAGGCGACCGCGTCGGGGTTCGTGAAGTCCACGAGCGCCATGCCGGCCTGCCACATGTTCCACTGCCAGACCGAGCCGTCCGGGTTCTTCACGAGGTAGCCCAGGCGCTTGCCCTCGGCGAAGAGCACGGAGCGCTGGGCGACGTACGGGTTGATCCACACGCAGATGCGCAGGCCCCGGTCCTTGAGGCGCCGCAGCATCCCCTCCGGGTCCGGGAAGGTCGCGGGGTCCCACACGAAGTCGCTCCAGTGGAACTGCCGCATCCAGAAGCAGTCGAAGTGGAACACCGACAGCGGCAGGTCCCGCTCGGCCATGCCGTCGACGAAGTGCGTGACGGTCGCCTCGTCGTAGCTCGTCGTGAACGACGTCGACAGCCACAGCCCGTACGACCAGTCCGGCACCCGGGCGGGCCGGCCGGTGAGCGCGGTGTAGCGGCGCAGGACGTCCTTGGGCGTCGGCCCAGCGATGACGTAGTAGGTCAGCGACTGCCCCTCGACGGAGAACTGCGCGCGCGAGACGACCTCGGTGCCGATCTCGAACGAGACGCGCTCGGGCTGGTCGACGAACACGCCGTAGCCCGCGTCGCTCACGTACAGCGGCACGTTCTTGTACGCCTGGTCGCTCGCGGTGCCGCCGTCGGCGTTCCAGATGTCGACGGTCTGGCCGTTCTTCACCAGGGCGCCGAAGCGCTCCCCCAGCCCGTACAGGTGCTCGCCGACACCCATCGTCAGCTGCTCGCGGACGAAGTGCCGCCCGTCCGCGTCGCTGAGGACGCCGACGCTGCGCGCGACCGACGAGGTGAGGGTGCGCCCGTCCGCGACGAACTCGACGTGCCAGTCCCCCTCGGTCGCGACGCGCGCCTCGAGCCCGCCGGAGCGGAAGGTCGCGACGGGAGCGCCCGTCAGCTGCGGCGTCGCGATCTTGACGTCGCCCACCTCGCGCCGCAGCGCGAACGACGGGCCCCGGTCGAGCCCGCCCTGGAAGTGCTCGATCGTCACGCCGACGACCCCGTCCATCGGGCTGTGGAACGTCACGGTGACGAGCGGGCGGTTGAGCGTGTCGCCGCGCGAGGTGATCGGCGCGGTGGACGCGTACACCGTGAGGGTGTCGTCCCCCGCGACGACGTCGTCGACGTGGCGCGGGCGCAGCTCGGTGACCCCGGGGAGCAGCTGCCAGTAACCGTCGGTGAACTTCATGGGGTCCTCTCGATCAGGGCCAGGGCGCCGTGCGGGGCCAGCGGCACCCGCCCGGCGACGTCGGTGCCGGTCAGCAGGTCGTGCCACGCACCCGCGAGGGTGACGGCACGGTCCGCGTCGGCGGCGTTGAGGCAGAAGGTGACGTCGCCGCGGCGCACGGTCTCGACGTCACGGTCGGCGGTGACGCCCGCGGGTCCGCTGACCCCCGCGGCCGCGACGCAGGCGCCGACGACCCGGGCGAGCACGTCCGCCGGGGGCGTGGAGGCGACGTACCAGCCCTCGCCGCCGCCCGCGTGCCGGCGCCGCACGACGGTCGCGCAGCCCGTCAGGTCGCCGCCGACGACGGTCGCGACGGCCTCGCCGTCGTCGACCCGGACACGCTCGGCCCAGTCGTGCACGACGTGCTCCCCGAGCAGGTCGGACACGACGCGCACACCGGCGTCCGGCAGCGGGACGTACTCCTCGCCGGAGCCGCCGACGAGGTCGGCGAACGGCACGGGGAACCGCCCGGCACGCACGTGGCCGTCGCGGTCCGCGACGCCGGAGAAGGGGCCGAGCAGCAGCACGCCGCCGCGCTCCACGACGGCCCGCAGACCGTCGACGTGCTCGTCCTCCACGAGGTACAGCTGCGGCGCCACCACGAGGTCGTACCCGCTCAGGTCCGCACCGGGCGGCACCACGTCGACCGCGACCCCCGCACGCCACAGGGGCTCGTAGTAGGCGAGCAGCTGCGGCAGCACGCGCAGGCGGTCCGACGGCTGCGCGGGCTCCTCGGCCGCCCACCAGCTCGACCAGTCGACGACCAGCGCGGTGCGGGCCGGCACGCGCGTGCCGACCACGCGGTGCAGCCGCCGCAGCTCGGCGCCGTGTGCGACGACCGCGCGGTGCAGCGCCGTGTCGGGCCCCGCGTGCGGCACGAGACCGGAGTGGAACCGCTCTGCCCCGAAGACCGACGCGCGCCACTGGAAGAAGCAGGACCCGTCGGCCCCGCGCGCGACGGCACGCAGCGAGTCCAGGCGCATCTGCGCCGTCGTCTTCGGCACGTTGTGGGCCCGCCAGTTCACCGCGCCCGCGGCCTGCTCCATGACCATCCACGGCGCGCCGCCGGCCAGCCCGCGCGCGAGGTCGTGGGTGAGCGCGAGGCGCAGGGGCGAGGCCGGGTCGGCCGGGTCCCCGTAGACGTCGTCGGCGACGACGTCGAGCTCGGGCACCCACCGCCAGTAGTCGGTGAGCGGGTGGAAGCCCATGAGGTTGGTCGTGACGGGCGTCGCGGGCGCCGCCGCGCGCAGCACCGCGGCCTGCTCCCGGTAGAGCTCGAGCAGCAGGTCGGAGGCGAACCGCCGGTGGTCGAGGCTCTGCGTCGGGTTGATGAGGTACGGCGCCGCGCGCGGCGGCACCACCTGCGCCCACTCGTCGTACCGCTGGCTCCAGAACGTGGTGCCCCACGCCCGGTTCAGCTCGTCGAGGCTGCCGTAGCGGGCCCGCAGCCAGGTGCGGAACGCCTGCGCGCAGTGCTCGCACCAGCACACCTGGCCGAACTCGTTGCCCACGTGCCACATCCGCACGGCGGGGTGGTCCGCGTACCGGTCCGCCAGCACGCGCGCCACCTGCAGGGCGCGCTCGCGGTACTGGGGCGAGGAGGGGCAGAAGTGGTTGCGCGAGCCGTGCGAGAGCCGCACGCCGTCGGCCGTCACCGGGCGCGTGCCCGGCCACAGCGTGCCGAGCCAGGCCGGCGGGGACGCCGTGGGGGTCGCGAGGTCGACCATGACGTCGTTCTCGTGGGCGAGGTCGAGCACACGGTCGAGCCAGCCGAGGTCGTAGCGGCCCGGCCGCGGCTCCAGCTGCGCCCAGGAGAAGACGCCCACGGTCACCAGGTTGACCCCGGCGGCCCGCATGAGCGCGACGTCCTCGCGCCAGACGTCCGGGTGCCACTGCTCCGGGTTCCAGTCGGCCCCGTAGAGGATGCCGGCGCGTGCGGTGAGCGCGGCGAGGCCGGGACGCGCGCCGGCGGCGTCCGGCGGCGCGGGCGCGACGCCGGGGTCGGTGGTGGTCACGGCAGGTCTCCCGAGGTACGGACCGGAGGGCGCGGGCGGAGGAGCGGGAATCGCGCGTCGAAGCGGTTCGATGCCCTGGCGCCGAGCGTACCCGCAGGCCGGGCAGGCCCCCAGGACGCACCGTCCACCCCTCCAGGACCAGCACAGGTGAAGCGCTTACCCGTGACGCCGCCGTCCCGTGCCGCCCCCGCCGGACGGGGCGCGCGCGCTAGGGTGAGCGCCATCACGAGGTGCGGGCGTGTGCCCCCGGACGCGCAGCACGTGACGAACGGAGCACCGTGGCGACGACGATCGACGACGTGGCGCGCGCGGCGGGGGTGTCCACCTCCACCGTGTCGTACGTCCTGTCCGGCAAGCGACCCATCTCCGCGCCCACGCGCCAGCGCGTCGAGCGCGCCATCCGGGACCTCGGCTACCGGCCGCACGCCGGTGCGCGCGCGCTCGCGTCGAGCCGCACCAACGTGCTGGCGCTCATGGCGCCGCTGCGCGTCGACGTCAACGTCTCGGTCATCATGCAGTTCGTCACCGGCGTCGTCACCGCCGCGCGCAGCTTCGACCACGACGTCCTGCTGCTCACGGCCGACGAGGTGGCGGGCATGGAGCGGGTCGCCTCCGGCTCGATGGTCGACGCGCTCGTCATGATGGACATCGAGGCCGACGACCCCCGCATCCCCGTGCTCGTCGGCCTGCGCCAGCCGGCCGTGCTCATCGGCCTGCCGCGCGACCCCGAGGGCCTGTCGTGCGTCGACCTCGACTTCGAGGCCGCGGGACGCCTCGCGGTGCGCCACCTCGCGCGCCGCGGCCACCGACGCGTCGCCCTGCTCGGCTCGCCCCGTGCGGTGCTCGAGCGGCACACGTCCTACGCCGACCGCATGCTGCGCGGCTTCAGCCAGGAGGTCGCCGGGTCCGGGCTCGAGGGCGTCGTCGAGCCCTGCGAGTCGTCCATGGCCGGCGCGGTCGAGGCCGTCGACCGCGTCCTCGAGCGGCTGCCGGACGTCACCGGCGTCGTCGTGCACAACGAGGTCGCGCTCCCGTGGGTCGTCGCGACCCTGCGCGACCGCGGGCGGCACGTGCCGGACGACGTCTCGGTCGTCGCGGTCTGCCCGCCCGACGTCGCCACCAACCAGCCGCTGCCGCTCACGAGCGTCGACATCCCCGCCCACACCATCGGCAAGGTCGCCGTCGAGATGGCCATGGCCCGCGTCGACCGCGACGAGCCCGCCGAGACGCGGCTGCTGGCCCCCGTGCTCGTGGAGCGCAAGAGCACCGCGGCGGCCGTGCGCTGACCCGTGCGCGGGCGCGCCGTCCGCGCGCCCGTCCTGCCCCCTGCCGTCGAGCACGGCCTCAGCCCTTGATCGCGCCCGTGATGACGCCCTTGGTGAAGTGGCGCTGCACGAACGGGTAGACGAGCAGGATCGGCACGATCGCGAGCACGACCACCGCCATCTGCACCGGCAGGCCGGTCACCTGCCCCGACGCCACGTCGACCTGGCCGACGCCGCTGCCGGGCAGCGTGACGCCCTGCAGCACGTACGAGCGCAGCACCAGCTGCAGCGGCCACTTCGCGTTGTCGTTGATGTAGAGGATCGCGTTGAAGAACGCGTTCCAGTACCCGACGCCGTAGAACAGCGCGACGACCGCGGTGACCGCCTTGGACATCGGCAGCACGATCCGGCCGAGGATGCGCCAGTCGCCGGCGCCGTCGATGCGGGCGGCGTCGAGGATCCCCTGGTCGATGCCCATGAAGAAGTTGCGCAGGATCAGCACGTTGAAGGCCGACACGGCCCCGGGGAGGATCAGCGCCCAGTACGAGTCGATGAGCCCCAGCGAGCTCACCAGCAGGTAGGTGGGGATCATGCCCGCGCCGAAGAACATCGTGATGAGGAAGACGAAGAGGATCGGCCGGTGCCACAGCGACGACGGCCGCGACAGGCCGAACGCCGCGAGCACCGACACGACGGTCGAGATGACCGTGCCGACCGCCGTGACGCCGGTGCTCACGAGCGCCGCCCGGGTGACGATGCCGCCGGAGAGGATCTGCGTGTAGGCGCCGAGGGTCAGCTCCCCCGGCACGACCACGAGACCGCCCGCGCGGATCGTCTCCGCCTGTGTCGACAGGCTCGTGATGACGACCGTCCACAGCGGGAACACGATCGCCAGGACGACCGCCGCCAGGACGACGACCTTGACGGTCTGCCCGGCGACGCCCGGTGGCTCCTCCCACGCGGCGCGGTGCTTCGAGCGGCGCCGGCGCGCGGTGCGCGCCGGTGCGACGTCGGTGGGCACCGCCACCACCGTCGTGCCGATGTGGGGACCACCCTGTCCGGTCTGCTCGCTCATGACTTCCGGTACACCCCCGACTCGCCGAACACGTGGGCCAGCTTGTTGGCGCCGAGCACCAGCAGCAGGCTGACGACGCCCTTGACCAGGCCCGCGGCCGCCGCGAAGCTCCAGTCCCCGTAGATGACGCCCTGGTAGTAGACGTAGGTGTCGATGACCTCGGCGACGTCCGCGCCGACGGCCCCCCGCTGCAGGATGAGCTGCTCGAACCCGACGGTCAGCGCGTCGCCGAGGCGCAGGATGAGCAGCAGGATGATGACGGGCCGCAGCGCCGGCAGGGTGACGTGCCACATGCGCCGCCACCGGTTCGCGCCGTCGACGGCGGCCGCCTCGTACTGCTCGGTGGGCACGGTCGACAGCGCCGCGAGGAAGATGATGATCCCCCAGCCCGCGTCCTTCCAGACCGACTGCATCGTCAGGAGCACGAGGAACGTGTCGGGGTTCGTCATGAGGTCGAACCCGGACCCGAGCCCCGCCTCGCGCAGCGTCTGGTTGATCAGCCCCGCGCCGCCGAAGATCTGCTGGAAGACCGTGACCACCAGCACCCACGAGAAGAAGTGGGGCAGGTAGACGATCGACTGGATCGTCGTGCGCACGCGTGGCGTCACGATGCTGTTGAGCAGCAGCGCGAGCACGATCGGGACGGGGAAGAAGAACACCAGCTGGAACGCCGTGATGACGAGCGTGTTCTGCACCGCGTCGAGGAACAGCGGGTTGGAGAACACCCGCACGAAGTTCGCCCAGCCCACGAACGGGCTGTCGACGAAGCCCGTGTAGGGCGAGTAGCTCTGCCACGCGATGACGTTGCCGAGCATCGGGACGTAGGCGAACACCACGAGCAGGGCGACGGCCGGCAGCACCATGAGGAGCAGCGCGCCGTCGCGGCGCAGCCGGGTGCGCAAGGAGAGCTTGCGGACCGGCGGGCGGCCCCGCCGCGAGGGGCGGGGTGACCGCCCCCTCGGCGGCGGGGTCGGGCGCGGGCGTGGCGTCCCGGCCCCGGTTGCGCAGGGTCTGGCCGAGGCTCGTCACTGCGCGTCCAGGATCTCCTGGTAGAAGGAGCGCAGCTCCTCACCGCCGGACGAGCGCCACGTCTCGACCGCCTGGTCCAGGTCCTTCATCGACTTGCGGCCGCGCGAGATGTCCTTCTCGAGGTCGACGAACGGCTGCGCGATCGCCGCGTACTGCGCGGGCTCGACGATCTGCTGCGCGTAGAACAGGGGTTCGGTCAGGTACTCCGCCGCCTGCTGCTGCCACTCCGACGACGTCTTCACGTAGCCGGGGTACTGCACGCGGGTGTTGGCGAGCGGCGGGCTGACGAGGAACACGTACGTCGGCTGGAGCTCGGTCGCCGCCAGCGGCGTCGGGACCGGCAGGCCGTCGGCGCCGCGCGTGTAGTGGACGCCCTCGACGCCGTTGTTGACGACGTCGAACTCGGTGGTGCCGAACGGCGCGGCCAGCACGTTCGCGAGCGCGAGGAGCTCGCGGACGCGGTCCTCGTCGTCCGTCTTCTTGAGGAAGGAGAAGATGTTCGCCGGCTGCCCCTTCCACAGCACCGGCGTGCCGCCGTCCGCCGCGAACGGGGCGAACGGCTGCTGCCAGTACGACGGGTTGCTGCCGAGGTTGTCGCGCAGGGCCTCGTGCCAGGCACCGACGCCGTCGTTCATGATGAGCGACTGCCCGGACTGGAAGCGGGTCTTCGCGTCGCCGGACTGGTCGGCGACGGCGTCGGGGTGCACCGCGCCGCTCGCGAACAGGGCGGCGTTCCACTCGAGGGCCGCGCGGTACTCGTCGGTCTCGACGCGGTGGACGAGCTTGTCGCCGTCGAGCGTCCACTTCGGCGGGACCGCGTGGATGATCGCCGCGGTGTTCCACAGGTCCTCGGCACCCCAGCGGTTGCCGCCCGTGAGCTCCTTCGCGAGGTCCAGCAGGTCCTGGCCGTCCTGCACGTCGGGCGTGATGCCGAGCCCGTCGAGGACGTCCTTGCGGTAGAAGATCGCATCGGTGATGACCTCGCCGGGGAACGGCAGACCGTAGAGGCGCCCGTTGAACGTGCAGAACCGCCACACGTCCGTGGGGATGTTCGCGAGGTTCGGGTAGTCCTTCGCCCTGTCCCCGCCGAGGTGGTCGGACAGGTCCTGGAACAGGTTGGGCACGATCTCCGAGCCGAAGCGCGGCGGGATGTTCCACGTCGGCACGGTCACCCAGTCCGGCACGTCGCGCGCGGACGCCAGCACGGTGGCGAGCTTGTCGCCGTAGGTGTTGCCGTCGGTGATCTGGAACTCGATCGTCGAGCCGAGCAGCCCGTTGACGGCCTCGTAGTACTGGTTGCCCTTGGTGGGCGGGATCGTGCCCCACAGCGGCGTCATCGCCGTGAAGGTGGTGCCGCTGCCGGGAGCCTCCGGCACGGACTGCACGAGGTCCGTCGGGATCGTCTCGTAGCCCGGCGTCGAGCCGTTCACGCTCGGGTAGTCGGGCTCCACGTAGTCGACGGGCACGTACGCGGGCAGGACGTCCGCGGACGCGGTGGCCCCCGGCGTGGTCGCGGTGCCCGCGCCCTCGGACCCGCAGGCGGTGAGCAGCGACGGCACGCCGGCCACGGCGGCGCCGGCGGCGACCATGCCGAGGAACGAGCGGCGACGGACCGGCACGTCGCCGACGCGGCGGGTGGTCGTGGTGGTGTTCATCAGCGTCCTTCACTCCCTCGTGGATGTGGACGTGCTCGGTGTGACGTGACGTGCTCGGTGTGCCCCGGCTGCGCCGGCCCGGCCGGCGTACGGGTCCTGCTCGCGTCCCACCGCCGACGGCCGGGTCCTCGGTGACCCGGTGGCGTCGTGCTGCCCTCCCCCAGGAACCGCGGCAGGGCCGGAAGAGCAGTCGAAGCGGTTCGACGTGCGGCAATCTAGGACACACGATCGGTGTGAGGCAAGACACGGCCGGCACTTGTCACGATCGGGCAGATGCACCACGATGACCGGTCGTGGTTCGGCTCGCGGCGCACCCGTGCGCCTCGGCGCAGTCGAACCGGTTCGATCACCAGGGCGTCAGTCGCGCCCTCCCCCTCCCACCGCAGGCGCCCGCCCGCGGCACCCCACCGACGACGCTGGGAGCGACGTGGCCGACGACGTCCGCACGGCAGACCGCACCGACGACCGCACCCACGGCCGCACCGGCAGCGCCGACCGCCCGTGGCTCGACGCGGACCGGCCCGTCGCGGAGCGGGCCCGCGCGCTGCTCGCACGGCTCACCCGCGCGGAGAAGGTCGCGCTGCTGCACCAGCACGCGCCGGCCGTCGAGCGCCTCGGCCTCGGGCCGTTCCACACCGGCGCCGAGGTCCTGCACGGGGTCGCCTGGCTCGGCCGCGCCACGGTCTTCCCGCAGCCCGTCGGGCTCGCGGCCACGTGGGACGCCGACCTCGTGGAGCGCGTCGGCGCCGTCGTCGGCACCGAGCTGCGCGCGAAGCACGCCGCCGACCCGAGCGTGTCCCTCAACGTCTGGGCGCCGGTCGTCGACCCCCTGCGCCACCCCGCGTGGGGTCGCAACGAGGAGGGCTTCTCGAGCGACCCCCACGTGACGGCCTGGCTCGCCACCGCCTACGCCCGCGGCCTGCGCGGGACCACCCCGTCTACTGGCGCACGGTGCCGACCCTCAAGCACTTCCTGGCGTACAACGCCGAGACGGACCGCGCCGTGGTCAGCATGGACGTGCCGCCGCGCGTGCTGCGCGAGTACGAGCTGCCCGCGTTCCGCGGACCCGTGGCCGCCGGTGTCGTCGGGGCGGTCATGCCCTCGTACAACCTCGTCAACGGCCGCCCGAACCACGTCGCGCGCGAGCTGCTCGACGAGCTGCGCTCGTGGACGGACCTGCCGCTGCTCGTCGTGTCCGACGCCGCGGCGCCGGGGAACGTCGTGACGTTCGAGCGGTACGTCGACGACCACGTGGCCTCGCACGCGGCGATGGTCCGTGCCGGGGTCGACTCCTTCACCGACAACGACGCCGACGCGCGACCCACGGTCGAGCGCCTCACCGCCGCGCTCGACGCCGGCCTGCTCGACGAGGCCGAGGTCGACCGCGCCGTGCTGCGCCAGCTCGAGCTGCGCATCCGCACCGGCGAGCTCGACCCGGACCGCGACCCGTGGGTGGTCGGCCCCGACGCGATCGACCTGCCCGCGCACCGGGCGCTCGCGCGCGAGGCCGTCGCGCGCTCCGTCGTCGTGCTCGAGAACGACGGCGTCCTGCCGCTGGTGTCGGGCGCGTCGGTCGCGGTCGTCGGCCCGCACGCCGACCGCGTGCTGCACGACTGGTACTCCGGCACGCCGCCCTACCTCACCGGTCTCGGGACGGCCCTCGCCGACCGCCTCGGCGCCGACCGCGTCACGGTCGCCGACGGCGCCACGCGCGTCGCCCTCGTGAGCACGAGCACGGGCGGCCGCGTGCACCCGCTCGCCGACGGCACGCTCGTCGCCGACGGCACCACCGACGCGGACGCGCTCGTCGACGTCGTCGACTGGGGCGACGGCCTCCTGACGCTGCGTGACGTGGCGACCGACCGGCTGTGGAGCGGCGGCGGCTGGGTCGTGCGCGCGGACGCGACACGCGTCGGCGGCTGGGTCGCGCAGGAGTCGTTCCGCGCGCACCGGCACGACGACGGCACGTGGTCGCTGCGGCACGTCGGCTCCGGGCGCTGGCTGCGCGTGCAGCACGACGAGGCCGGCACGCTCGTCGCCGAGGCGCACGACGCCGCGGGGGCGGAGCGGTTCGCCGTGCGGCTCGTGCGGTCGGGTGAGGCCGAGGTCGCGCGCGTCGCGGCGGACGCCGACGTCGTCGTCGTCACCGCCGGCAACGACCCGCACCTGCACGGGCGGGAGACCGAGGACCGTCCGCACCTCGGCCTGCCGGCCGCCCAGCGCGCGCTGTGGCGGGCCGCCGCCGGCGCGAACCCGCGGGCCGTGCTGCTCGTGGTGTCCTCCTACCCCTACGTCCTGCCGCCCGAGACCGACTCCGCCTCGGCGGTCGTCTGGACCTCGCACGGCGGGCAGGAGCTCGGCCCCGGCCTCACCGACGTCCTGGTCGGCGACGTCGAGCCCACCGGCCGCCTCGCGCAGTCCTGGCCCGCCGACGAGGAGCAGCCGGGCGACCTGCTCGACTACGACGTGGTGGGCGCGCGGACGACGGACTGGTTCTGCCCGCGCCCGCCGCGCTGGGCCCTGGGGCACGGCCTGACGTACGGGGACGTGCGGTACGTCGCCGCGGCCGCGACGCCCGCCGTGCTGGACGTCACCGGGCTGGACGTCTCCGGACTCGACGTCGCCCGCGGGCCGGGCTGGCCGGCGACCGCCGACGAGCCCGTGGTGGAGGTGCACGCGACGGTCGCCAACCACGGCCGCCGCACCGCGCACGAGCTCGTCCAGGTGCACGTGGACGCGCCCGCGCACCGCCTGCCGTTCCCGCACCGGCTCGTCGCGCACGCGCGCGTCACGCTGCGCCCCGCCGCGTCCGCGGACGTGACGCTGCGGGTGCCGGTCCGCGAGCTCGCGGTGTGGGACGTGACGCGGGACCGCTGGGTCGTCGAGCCGGGCACCTACGTGCTGGGGGTCGGGCCCTCGGGTGCCCGGCTCCCGCTGCGGGCGAGCGTCGAGGTGACCGGGCCCCCGGTGCCGCCGCGGCAGGTCGTGGGCCGCGCGGTCCGGGCGGCCGACGCCGACGAGCGCGACGGTCTCGCGCTCACCGACCGCACGCGCGAGGCCGGGGACGCCGTGCAGGTGCGGCGGGGGCACCGCAGCGGGCACCTCGTGCTGCGGACCTGCGCCACGGGCGGCGCCACGACGCTCACCGCCGAGGTCGCCCGGACGCGTCCCGGGGACGCGGTCCTGACGCTGCTCGACGACGCGTCCGGCCGGGAGCTGGCGCGGCTCGAGGTCCCGGCCGACGGCGGCCGCTACGACTGGCGCACCGTCACCGTGCCGCTCGCCGGGCCACTGCCCGACGTGCTCGACCTGCGCGTCGCGCTGGCCGGGCCGGCGCGGCTCGCGAGCATCCGGCTCGACTGAGCGGACCCGGGCGGTCCGCGCCGGACGCGGTGGCGCCGCGCGCGGTCAGGCCGGGTCCGGCGCACCGGCGACCCACCGGCCCGCGCGCGCCACGGCGACCGCGCGCAGGTCGGCGGTGGTGACGACGAGGTCGGCCCGCCGCCCCGCGACGAGCGCGCCGACGTCCCCGCGGCCCAGCACGGACGCGGGCGTCGTCGCTGCCGCACGCACCGCGTCGGCGAGCGGGACGCCCCCGTCCACGACGTGCCGCACGACGTCCAGCAGGTGCGCGACGCCCCCCGCGATGGCACCGGGCGCGCCGTCGTCGCCCACCGTGCGCGCCACGCCGTCGACCACCCGCACCGGGAGCGGACCCAGCCGGTAGTCGCCGTCGGGCATGCCCGCGGCCGCCATCGCGTCGGTGACGAGCGCGACCCCGTCCGCCCCGACGAGGTCCAGCACGGTCCGCACCGTCGCCGGCGCCAGGTGCGTCCCGTCCGCGACGAGCTCGACGACGAGCCGTCCCGCGGCCGCGGCGGCGAGGCACGCGGCCACCGGCCGGGGTCGCGGTGGTGCAGGGGGCGCATGCCGTTGAACAGGTGCGTCGCGGTGGGCCGGGTGGAGCGCGCCGCCGGCGTGGCCGCCAGCAGGTCGAACGTGCGGTCCAGGGCGGCCTCGGTGAGCTCGGCGGAGGCGTCCGTGTGGCCGACGGACGGCACCGCCCCGGCGGCGACGAGCGCGCCCACGACGTCGTCCGTCCCCGGCGCGCGCCCGTCGGCCACGCCCGGGACCTCCGGTGCGACCGTCATCGTCACCAGGTGCCCGCGCGCGGCCGCGGCCACCTCGCGCACGAGGGCCGGGTCGCCGGGCACCATGTCGCCGGGGTTCTGCGCGCCGCAGCGCGCCGGGGAGAGGAACGGGCCCTCGAGGTGGATGCCGGCGACCACCCCGGCGTCGGCCGCGTCGGCGAGCAGGGCGGTCCGGGCCAGCAGCACGTCGCGCGGCGCGGTGACCAGGGACGCGACGAGGGACGTCGTCCCGTGCCGCAGGTGCTCGTCCGCGGCGCGCTGCACCTGCGCGGCGTCGACGGCGTCCGGGAAGCCCGCGCCGCCGCCGCCGTGGCAGTGCAGGTCGACGAGCCCCGGGAGCAGCGTTCGCCCGGTCGCGGGCGGCGGTCCACCCGGTGCGTCGGCCGCCGGTCCCACCCAGGCGATCGTGTCGTCCTCGACGACCACCACACCGTCGGGCAGGACGCCCGCCGGGGTGACGACGCGCCCGCGCAGCGCGCGGGCACACGGCCGTGCAGGGCGTGCGCTGCCCCGGCGGGTGCGGTCGGGGCCGCGTCGGCGGCGCGGGCGTCGTGCGGACAGGGGCGTGCGGGACCGCTCACACGCCCATCGTCCCAGAGGCGCCCTCCCCCGCGCCGGGACGCGCGCGGCGCCCGTGCAGCAGGCGCGCGGCCCGGGCCAGGTTCGCGACGTACAGGCGCTGCGCGACGGGCACGAGCGGCCCGGCCACGCGCGTGAGCGGCACGGCGGGCCGGCTGTACGCCTCGACCTCCAGCCACACGTCCCCCGCGTCGTCGCGCGTGACGCGGAAGGCCTCCTCCCCCGCCACCGGGTGCCCCGGGAGCGAGCCGTACGCGAACCCCTCGTCGTCCGCCCACAGGACCCGGCACGGCGCCCGCAGCACGAGGGGACCGGCACCCAGCAGCGAGACGACGTGCGCACCGGCCGCGGCCGGCCCGTCGGCCTCGACCCGCACGCCGGCCGCGCGATGCAGGCGCCACGTCAGCACGTCGTCCACGAGGGCGGCACGGTCCCGCTCGTCGGCGCCGCGCACCACCCGGTGGCGGGCGACCATGACCCGGTACCGCCGGTCCACGCCCGCCCGGCACCACGCCGTGCCGTCCCCGGCGCGCGTGCGCGTCACGCCCACCGGCTCGTACGTCAGCCCTGCGTCGTCCACGTCCCGGCTCCTCCCTCGGCCGTCCCCCGCCCGTGCGGGGCGCGCGGGCGCGCACCGGCGCCCGCCGGGGCCGCGCCGGGTGACCCCGCCCCGCCCGTCTGCGCCGCCCGCGCCGTCGTCATCGCACGCACGCGCAGGCCCACGAGCGACGCCAGCACCACCGTCAGCGCGTTGAGCGCCCCGTGCGTCGCCACCATCCACGACAGGTCCGGGTGCGGCACGTCGGTCACCTGGCCCACGGCCCACCAGAGCGCGAGGACCATCGCGGCGACCGCCCCGACACCCGCGAGGGCCGCCCATCCCGCGCCCGTGCGGTCCGTGCCCCCGCGTGCCGCGCGCCACGCAGCGGCGGTCGCGCACCACAGCCCCGCGGTCAGGACGACGGTCCCCACGAGCTCCGCCTCGTCCGACACCAGGTACCCGCCGAGCACCGCCAGCACGCCGCCGACGACGCCGGCGGCCCCCGCACGTGCGAGGCGCGACGGTGCCGTACCGGGGGCCGGCGTGCTCACGGACGCGGTGCCCACGGAGGCGGTGCCCACGGACGCGGCACGCGACGCGGCGGCGCGCTCGGCCACCGCCGCGAGACCGGCGACGAGGCAGGCGCCGAAGCCCGCGAACAGCATGTGCGGCACGGTCAGCAGCAGGATGTCCCCCTCGAACCCGAGCACGGACCAGCCGGCCCGGTCGCCGACCAGCGCGAGCGCCCCGACCGCCAGGGTGCCCGGGGCGACCGCGGCCGCGACGGACGCCGACGTCGCGCCGGTCCCGGCGGTCGGCCGCCGGAGCAGCGTCGCGGCCAGCGCGCGCACCGAGGCCACGAGCAGCAGAGCGCTCGCGACGACGAACGGCAGCGCCACGGCCACCGCCGGTGCGCCGCGCGGGAGGAGCAGGGCGACGGCCGCGAGCCCGCCCGCGACCGGCCAGAGCGGCGACCGCGGGCGCGGCACGGGTACGAGGCGCGCGTCGTCGAGCAGGCGCAGGCCGAGCGGCAGGACGACCGTCCCGCCCAGCCCGACGGCGGCCTGCACGCCCGCGAGGGCCGCCGGGCTCAGGGCGTCGCCGCTCACGTGACGGCTCCCGGGGCCCGCACGGTGCGAGGGGGTGCGACCGGCGACGCCGGGTCGGCGGTGTGCGGCAGCCCCCGCTCGGCCGCGCCGGTCCCGCCCCCGCCCGCCTCGCCCTGCGCGAGGACGTGCGGTGGCGTCGGGACCACCCGCCGCGCGAGGGCGAGCAGGTCCTGCGCGAGGCCCCGCGCGACCGGCAGCCGGGCGAGCCGCACGAGGCGCGCGACGAGCGGGGCCGCCGCGTCGACAAGGTCACGGGTGCGCCGGGCGTCCGGCGTGTCGTCGTGCACCCACGCCGCCGTCACCGCCAGGTGCACGAGCCACAGCGCGTCGACCAGGTCGTCCCGCAGGTCCGTCGGCACGGGCGGCGTGGCCCGAGCACGACGTCGCGCAGCAGGCCGCGGGCGAGGGCGGCGCTCGGGGCGGAGGCGGGTGAGAACGGGCTCGCGGGCGACCCCGGCCGGACCGCGACGCCGATCGACTCCGCCCCGAACCGGTGGTACGGCCCGAAGACGTCGAGCGCGGCGTGCCAGGTCGTGCGCAGCCGCTCCCCCAGGTCCCCCGGCCGCAGCCGGGCGCGGGCGAGCTCGACGTGGGCCCGGTTGACCTCGAGGTACAGCTCCTGCACGAGGGCGTCCTTCGAGGCCGCGTGGTGGTAGGCGTTCCCGACCGCCACGCCCGCCTCCTGCGCGACCAGACGCATGGTGGTCGCGTCGTAGCCGCGCTCGGCGAACAGGCGCAGGGCGGTGGTGCGGATCAGGTCGCGCGTCTCTGCGGCGGAGCGGCGGGGCACGATCCTATTGAACACGTTCAGTTGAACATGTTCAAGTAACAGGTGCGCGAAGGCCTGCCGGCCGGGGCACCGGCGGTCCGACGTCGGGACGTCAGAAGAGGCGCGAGTCCACGTCGTCGACCCCGCGCATGGCGTCGTAGTCGAGGACGAGGCAGGAGATCCCGCGGTCCGTCGCCAGCACACGCGCTTGCGGCTTGATCTCCTGCGCGGCGAAGACGCCGCGCACGGGGGCCAGCAGCGGGTCCCGGTTGAGCAGCTCGAGGTAGCGCGTGAGCTGCTCGACGCCGTCGATGTCGCCGCGCCGCTTGATCTCGACGGCCACGGTGCCGCCGTCCGGGGCCTTCGCGAGGATGTCCACCGGCCCGATGGCCGTCGGGTACTCCCGGCGGACCAGCACGTGCCCGCTGCCGAGGAGCGCGATCTGCGCGGCGAGCAGCTCCTGCAGGTGCGCCTCCACCCCGTCCTTGACCAGGCCCGGGTCGACGCCGAGCTCGTGCGAGGAGTCGTGGTGCACCGCGTACAGGTCGACGACGAGGCGGTCGTCCGACTTCGCGTGCTGCACCGTCCACACCTGGGTGACGCCCGCTGCCGCCTGCTCGGCGTCCGGCTCCGCGACCGCCATGGCGCACGGCGGGCTCATCCAGTTGAGCGGCTTGTACGAGCCGCCGTCCGAGTGCAGGAGCACGGACCCGTCCGCCTTGACCACGAGCAGGCGCGTCGCCCGCGGCAGGTGGGCCGAGAGGCGGCCGGTGTAGCGGGCGGCGCAGTCGGCGACGACCAGGCGCATGGCGGTCTCACTCGTCCTTCGGTTCGGGGTCGGCGGCCCACCGGGGCGGGCCGGGGCGCGGGCAGGGCGGCCGGACGGACCTCCGCGCCGCCGGACCGGTCAGATGACCGTGCCCACGCGCGACGGGGTCGCCTCGATCCACGACGTGAACCCGGCGTACGCCTCCGCCGACATGCGCAGGTGCACCTCGTGCACGCTGTCGTGCCGCTCGGGCACCACGCGGCACCGGGCGAGCACCACGCCCGTCGGCACGTCGTCGACGGTCACGACGTGCCGCTCGACGACGGTGATGCCCGCCCGCGTCCACACGCGCGCGGGCCGGGGCAGCAACGAGACCCGTCGCCACCAGTACAGCCGCGTGGCGCCGTACTGGGCCACGCCGCGGACCCAGGGTCCGTCACGCCGGTCCGCCAGCGCGCAGTCGAACGACCCGACGCGCCGGCCCAGGGACGCCGTCCGGGACCCCAGAGCAGGGCCCCCAGGACGAGCAGGAGGGCGGCGCCCACGACCACGGCCCATGCCGCACCGCTCACGCCGCCCTCCCGTCCGTCGCCTGCGTCAGTGGCCCGTCGGCGCGGCCGACCCCTCGGTCACCGCGTCGACGACCACCGTCACCTGGTCGGAGTCGACGGACAGGAACCCGCCGTCGACGTACCACTGCAGCGGCGCGCCGCCGTCCGCCGGCGTCACGCGCACCGGGCCGGGCCGGAGCACCGACAGGATCGGCGTGTGCCCGGCGAGGATGCCGATGTCGCCGTCGGCCGCGGGCGCGGACACCTGCCGTGCGGCGCCGGACCAGATCTTCCCGTCCGCCGCCACGAGGTCCACCTCGAGCTGTGCCACCGTGCTCCCTTCTCGTGAGTCCGTCGTCGCGCGCCGTCAGGCGTCAGACGCCGTACTCCTTCTGGATGCGGGCCCAGTTGCGCTCGAGGTCCTCGAGGCCACCGATGTTGAAGAACGCCTGCTCGGCGATGTGGTCGAACTCGCCGTCCGCGATCTTCTTGAAGGCCTCGACCGTCTCCGCGACCGGCACCGTCGAGCCCACCACGCCGGTGAACTTCTCGGCCATGTAGGTGTTCTGCGAGAGGAACTGCTGGATGCGGCGCGCACGCGCCACGACCGTCTTGTCCTCCTCCGACAGCTCGTCGACACCGAGGATCGCGATGATGTCCTGCAGCTCCTTGTTGCGCTGCAGGATCGACTTCACGCGCGTCGCGACGTCGTAGTGCTCCTGACCCACGTAACGCGGGTCGAGGATGCGGCTCGTGGAGGCGAGCGGGTCCACCGCGGGGTACAGACCGCGCGAGGCGATCTCACGGGAGAGCTCCGTCGTCGCGTCGAGGTGCGCGAACGTCGTGGCGGGGGCCGGGTCGGTGTAGTCGTCCGCCGGCACGTAGATCGCCTGCAGCGAGGTGATCGAGTGGCCACGCGTCGAGGTGATGCGCTCCTGCAGGAGGCCCATCTCGTCGGCGAGGTTCGGCTGGTAGCCCACCGCGGACGGCATGCGGCCGAGCAGCGTCGACACCTCGGAACCGGCCTGCGTGAACCGGAAGATGTTGTCGATGAAGAGGAGCACGTCCTGCTTCTGGACGTCGCGGAAGTACTCCGCCATCGTCAGCGCCGACAGCGCGACGCGCAGACGCGTGCCCGGGGGCTCGTCCATCTGGCCGAAGACGAGGGCCGTCTTGTCGAAGACGCCCGCCTCCTCCATCTCGACGATGAGGTCGTTGCCCTCACGCGTGCGCTCGCCGACGCCGGCGAACACCGACACACCGCCGTGGTTCTGCGCGACGCGCTGGATCATCTCCTGGATGAGGACGGTCTTGCCGACGCCCGCACCGCCGAACAGGCCGATCTTCCCGCCCTGGACGTACGGGGTGAGCAGGTCGATGACCTTGATGCCGGTCTCGAACATCTGCGTCTTCGACTCGAGCTGGTCGAAGGCCGGGGGCTTGCGGTGGATCGGCCAGCGCTCGGTGATCTCGATCTGCTCGCCCGGCGCGGCGTTGAGCACCTCGCCGATGACGTTGAAGACCTTGCCCTTGGTCACGTCGCCGACGGGCACCGTGATCGGCGCACCGGTGTCGCGCACCGCGGCGCCGCGGACGAGACCGTCCGTCGGCTTGAGGGCGATCGCACGCACGAGCGAGTCGCCCAGGTGCTGCTCGACCTCGAGCGTCATCGTGAAGGCGCCCTCGCCCTCACCCTGCGCCGACATGTCGATGTCGACCTCGAGGGCGTTGTAGATGTCGGGGATCTGGTCCGGCGGGAACTCGATGTCCACGACGGGCCCGATGACCCGCGCGACCCGGCCGACGCCGGGCGTGCCGGCGTTCGCGGCCGTCGCGTCGACGGTGGTGGCGGTCATGTCTGCCTCGCTTCGCTCGTCCGGGCGGGTCCGTGGCCCGGATGGGGTCGGTGTCGTGCGGAAGGTGGTGTCGGCGGGCCGCTCAGGCCGACGCGAGCGCGTCGGCGCCGGAGACGATCTCGCTGATCTCCTGCGTGATCTCGCCCTGACGCGCCTGGTTCGCCAGGCGCGTGTAGGTGCGGATGAGGTCCTCGGCGTTCTCCGTCGCGGTGTGCATGGCGCGCTGCCGGGCGGCGAGCTCGGAGGCCGACGCCTGCAGGAGGTTCGCGTAGATGCGCGTGCGCACGTAGCGCGGCAGCAGCGCGTCCAGCACCTCCTCCGGGCTCGGCTCGAACTCGTACAGCGGCAGCGCGTCGTTCTCACCGGCGGGCGCGACGCCCTCGACGACCTCGAGCGGCAGCATCCGGACGACCGTCGGGCGCTGCGTCACCATGTTGACGAACCGCGTGAAGACGAGGTGCACCTCGCCCACGCCGCCCTCCTCCGCGGGCGCGCGGAACGCGTCCAGGAGGGTGTCCGCGATCTCGTCGGCGACCTCCGGGGTCGGTGCCTCGGAGAAGCCGGTCCACTGCCCCGCCAGCTCACGCCGGCGGAACGTGTAGTAGGCGACCGCGCGGCGGCCGGAGACGTACAGGGCGACCTGCTTGCCCTCGCCCTCCAGCCGCTGTACCAGGCGCTCGGTCTCCCGGATGACGCTCGCCGAGTAGGCGCCGGCCTGGCCACGGTCCGACGCGATGAGCAGGACCGCGACACGCCGCGTGTCCTCGCGCTGGACGAGGAACGGGTGCGTCACGTCCGAGTGCGTCGCGACCGCCGAGACCGCCCGCGTGATCGCGCGCGAGTACGGCGTCGCCATCTCCACCCGGTCGCGCGCCTTGCCGATGCGCGAGGCCGCGATGAGCTCCTGGGCGCGGAACATCTTCTTGAGCGACTGCGTGCTCCGGATGCGCGCCTTGTAGATCCGCTGGGAACCGGCCACCCTCAGCCTCGCTTCTGGCGGACGATCTGCTCCTGCTCGACGTCCACGTCCGCGTCCTGCTCGGCGTCGCCGACCAGCGGCTTGCCGTCGAACGTGAGGAAGCCGAGCCGGAACTCGTCGATCGCCTTCTCGAGGGCCTCGACGGTCGCGTCCTCGAGCTTGCCGCTCGTCGCGATCGTCGTGAGCACGTCGGTGTTGCGGCGCAGGTGCTCGAGCATCTCCGACTCGAACCGGCGCACGTCCTCCACCGGCACGTCGTCGAGCTTGCCCTTGGTGCCGGCCCAGATCGACGCCACCTGGTCCTCGACCGGGAACGGCTGGTACTGGCCCTGCTTGAGCAGCTCCATGAGGCGGGCGCCACGCGTGAGCTGGGCGCGCGAGGCCGCGTCGAGGTCGGACGCGAACATCGCGAACGCCTCGAGCGAGCGGTACTGCGCGAGGTCCAGCTTGAGCGTGCCCGAGACCTGCTTCATCGCCTTGACCTGCGCGGCACCGCCGACGCGCGAGACCGAGATGCCGACGTCGACCGCGGGACGCTGGTCGGCGTTGAACAGGTCGGACTGCAGGAAGATCTGGCCGTCGGTGATGGAGATGACGTTGGTCGGGATGTACGCCGAGACGTCGTTCGCCTTCGTCTCGATGAACGGCAGACCGGTCATCGAGCCACCGCCCAGCTCGTCCGAGAGCTTGGCGCAGCGCTCGAGCAGGCGGGAGTGCAGGTAGAAGACGTCGCCGGGGTAGGCCTCGCGGCCCGGCGGACGACGCAGCAGGAGGGAGACGGCGCGGTACGCCTCGGCCTGCTTCGACAGGTCGTCGAACACGATGAGGACGTGCTTGCCGCCGTACATCCAGTGCTGGCCGATCGCCGAGCCGGTGTAGGGCGCGAGGTACTTGAAGCCGGCCGGGTCGGACGCCGGGGCGGCGACGATGGTCGTGTACTCCAGCGCGCCGGCCTCCTCGAGCGCGGAGCGCACCGAGGCGATGGTCGAGCCCTTCTGGCCGATCGCGACGTAGATGCATCGGACCTGCTTGGTCGGGTCGCCCGACTCCCAGTTGGCCTTCTGGTTGATGATCGTGTCGATCGCGATCGCCGTCTTGCCCGTCTGGCGGTCGCCGATGATCAGCTGACGCTGGCCGCGGCCGATCGGGATCATCGAGTCGATGGCCTTGATGCCGGTCTGCAGCGGCTCGTGGACCGACTTGCGGGCCATGACGCCGGGGGCCTGCAGCTCGAGCGCGCGGCGACCCTCCGTGGCGATCTCGCCCAGGCCGTCGATCGGCTGGCCGAGCGGGTCCACGACGCGGCCGAGGTAGCCGTCGCCGACGGCGACCGACAGGACCTCGCCCGTGCGGCGGACCTCCTGGCCCTCCTCGATGCCCGTGAACTCACCGAGCACGACGACGCCGATCTCGCGGACGTCGAGGTTGAGCGCCAGGCCGAGCGTGCCGTCCTCGAACTGCAGCAGCTCGTTGGCCATCGCACCCGGCAGGCCCTCGACGCGGGCGATGCCGTCGGCGGCGAGCGTCACGCGCCCGACCTCCTCGGTCGCGGCCCCCTTCGGCTCGTACGACTTCACGAAGCTGTCCAGCGCGGCGCGGATGTCCTCCGGCCGGATCGTCAGCTCAGCCATGGCGTTCTCCTCATCTGACGCACGCGGCGCGCGTGCGGTGTGTCGTGGGCCGGTGCTCCGGCGAATGTGTCAGCCGGCCAGCTGCCGGCGGGCGTCGGCGAGTCGGGCGAGGACGGTCGCGTCGATGACGTCGGGCCCGGCCTGCACGCGGAGGCCGCCGACGACCTGGGGGTCGACGACGACGTTGAGCTGGACCGCACGGCCCAGGGCACGGCCCACGAGGTCGGTCAGGCGCTCGCGCTGGGTGTCGGACAGCGGCGCCGCCGAGGTGACCACGGCGACCTCGCGGTTGCGCATCTCGGCGAGCAGGTCGCCGACGTGCTGGAGCGTCGTCACGAACTGGCGTCCGCGCGGCGCGACGGCCGCACGGCGGACGACCGCGCGCGTGGCCGGGCTGCCCGCGCCGCCGAGCAGGCCCTCGGCGAGGTCGCCGCGCGCCTGCGCCGGGTACGCCGGGTCCACCAGGCTCTGGCGCGCCTCGCGCTGACCGGCGAGCCCGCGCACGACGGCGAACAGCTCCTCCTCCACGGTGCCCAGCGCGCCGTCCGCCTGGGCGGACTGCAGCAGGGCCTGGAACGCGAGCCGCTCGGCCGCGTCCGCCAGGTCGTCGTCCGACGACCAGCGGGCCCGCACGAGCGTCTGCACGACGTCGACGGTGCGGGCGTCCGCGCCGTCCAGCAGCCGCGCGGCGAGCGCCGCCTTGGCGTCGCCCGGCAGCGACGGGTCCGCGAGCGTGCGCCGCAGCGACCCCGACGCGTCGAGTGCGTCGACGAGGGCGAACAGCTCGCCGCCGAGGCTGCGGGCCTGCGTGCCGGCGGCCTGCAGGACCGGGGTGAACCGGTCCTCGGCCGCCTGCAGCGCGGCCCTGCTCGTCCCGCGCATCAGCTCCCCTTGCCCGCGCTCGTCGTCGTGGTGGCCTCGAGGTCGTCGAGGAACCGGTCGACGACGCGCGACCGACGCGCCTCGTCCTCGAGCGACTCGCCGACGATCTTCGACGCGAGCTCGGTCGCGAGCGCGCCGACGTCGGCGCGCAGCGACACCGCCGCCTGCTGACGCTCGGCGTCGATCTGCCGCTGCGCGTTCTCGAGGATGCGCGCGGCCTCCTCCTGCGCGGCGGTGCGCGCCTCGGCCTTGATCTGGCTGCCCTCGGCGCGCGCCTCCTCGCGGATGCGCGCCGCCTCGGCACGGGCGTCGGCCAGCAGCTGCTGGTTCTCCGCCAGCGCTGCCGCGGCCTCGGCCTGCGCCGTCTCCGCCTGGGCGATGCCGCCCTCGATGCGGCGCGTGCGCTCGTCGAGCACGGCCTGGAACTTCGGCAGGACGTACCGGTAGAACGGCACGGCGATGCCGACGAGGACGACGATCGACCAGAAGATGTCGTACCCGGCCGGGATCAGCAGCTGGATCCCGCTCGGGGCCTCTCCCTCGGCGGCCGTCACGACGGCCGCGAACGCGGCCGTGCTCACGTGAAGAGGAAGCCGGTGATGAGGCCGAGGAGGCCGAGGACCTCGACGAAGCCGATACCGATGAACATGGTGGTGCGCAGCTGGCCGGCGACCTCGGGCTGGCGGGCGATGCCCTCGACGGTCTTGCCGATGAGGATGCCCAGACCGATACCCGGGCCGAGCACCGCGAGGCCGTAGCCGACGGTCGCGATGTTCCCGGAGACGGCGTCGGCGGCGGCGAGGATCATGCTGGTGTCTGCCACGGTGGCTCGTTCCTTCCGTTGGGTCCCCGGCCGGTCGGCCGGGGGCTCGTGGGACCGCCGGGCGCGAGCCGGGCGGTGGTCGGTGGTGTCAGTGCTCGTCCGCGATGGACAGGCTGATGTACACGGCGGTGAGGACGACGAAGATGTACGCCTGCAGCGCGGCGACGAACACCTCGAAGAGGGTGATGGCGAACCCGCCGAGCAGGCTCGGGACCGCGAAGACGGTCATGCCCGACATGGAGCGGACGAAGAAGTCCGTGGCGGAGAAGCAGAGCACCAGCATGAGGTGCCCGGCGACCATGTTCGCCATGAGTCGGATGGCCAGCGTCGCCGGCCGCAGGATGAAGACGGTGAGGAACTCCACCGGCGTCAGCAGCACGTACAGGAACGGCGGGACGCCCGGGGGGAACAGGCTCGTCTTGAGGAAGCCGCCGAGGCCGTGGTGGCGGATGCCGGCGCCGAGGTACATGACGTACACCCACAGCGCGAGCATGACCGGCAGGCCGATCAGCGACGTCCCGGCGATGTTGAGGCCGGGGATGATGCCCGTGAGGTTGAACGCGAGGATCGCGAAGAAGATCGTCGTCAGGAGGGCGACGTACTTGTGCGCCTTCTCCTTGCCGATGATGTCCTCGGCCACGTTGACCCGCACGAAGTCGAGCAGGAGCTCGGCGACGTTCTGCCCGCGGCTCGGCACGAGCTTCGCTCGGCGGGCCGCCACGACCATGAGGACCACGAGCACGACCGCCGCGATGATGCGGACGAGCTGCATGCGGTTGAACTCGGCGAAGGTGCCCTCGAACAGGACCGGGTGCGGGAAGAAGTCCGCGATGGTGGGCGCGTGGAAGCCGCCCTCTTCCGCGGCGAGCGGCATGGTCGTCGCGATGCTGGACAGAGCGGTCTCCTGTGGTCGTGATGCACGGTGCCGCCTCGTCGCGGGCACACCGGTGACACCTGGCCGTCGTGGATGGAGTGAAGCCTAACCCATCACCCGGGCGGTTCCGGACGCCCGGTCCCACCCGCCCGGGTGACGGCTCAGCGCGTCGTGCCGCCCGGCTCCACGTACGGCACGCGGCCGCCGTTCACGGCCCGGAAGTCGAGCACCGCGGAGCCGACCACGCCCAGCGCGAGGACCGCTGCGAGGACCCCCCGCGAGTAGAACTCCAGGTCCCTGACCAGCGCGAGCACGACGATCACGACGAGCACCTTGGCGAGCCACGTGCCCATGACGACCGCCGCCATGGTGTTCGGCGAGGAGTCGAGGGTGCGCAGCATCGCCACCACGGTCGTGGCGGAGAACACGAGCGCGAGGCCGACCCCGATGAGCGCGCCCCACACGCCGGGCACGCCGGCGACGAGGGCGCCCACGCCGACGCCGAGCACGGCCAGGACGGCCAGCAGCACGACGGTGTCGCGCAGGGCGCGGCGGAACACGGCGCGCGCCGCCTCCTGGGCCGGACGGGTGGTCGGGTCGGCCGGCTCGACGGGTCCGGTCGGGTCGGTCGTCACGGGGATGCCTCCACGGGGGTCGGGGTGCGCCCGCGCAGCGGGCCGAGGGTGAGCAGGGTGGCCACGAGGACGCCGACGCCGGTCGCGACCAGCACCGTGGTCGTCGACCACACGGCCAGCGCGGCGACGCCGAACGCCAGCACGGCGGTCCACACGTACATGATGAGGACCGCGCGGCGGTGGCTGTGCCCGAGGGCCAGCAGCCGGTGGTGCAGGTGCAGACGGTCGGGGTGGAAGGGGCTCTTGCCCTTGAGCAGGCGCCGCACGATGGCCAGCCCCATGTCGAGCAGGGGCAGGACGAGCACGGCGACGGGCAGCAGGATCGGCACGTAGGCGGGGAACTGCACACGGTCGACCACTGCCTTCGGGTCGATCTGCCCCGTGACGACGATCGCGGCCGCGGCCATGACGAAGCCCAGCAGCATCGACCCGGAGTCGCCCATGAAGATGCGCGCGGGGTAGGCGTTGTGCGGCAGGAAGCCGACGCACACCCCGACGAGCACGGCGAGCACGAGCGCGGCGAGGCTCGAGTAGTCGCCCTGGCTCGTGCCGCGCGTGAGCAGGTAGGCGTAGAGGAAGAACGCGGCGCCGCCGATCGCGAGCACCCCGGCCGCGAGGCCGTCGAGCCCGTCGACGAAGTTCACGGCGTTCATGGCGACCACGACCGAGACGACGGTGACGAACACCCACGTGCGCGTCGAGCCGACGAGCACCCCCGCGATCGGCAGCTGGTAGAGCAGCACGCCCTGCCAGGCCAGGAAGCCGGCGGCGAGCACCTGCCCCATGAGCTTGGTCAGCCAGTCGAGGTCCCAGATGTCGTCCGCCACGCCCAGCGCGCACACGAGCGCGGCGCCGCCCACGATGCCGATGACGGGACGTGGGTTGTCGAACAGTCCGGACAGGAAGGGCAGCCGGCTCGCGATGAGCACCGCCACGAGCAGGCCGCCGAACATCGCCATGCCCCCCAGGCGCGGGGTGGGAATCGCGTGCACGTCACGGTCGCGCACGGCCGTGATCGCCCCCCAGCGCAGGGCGCACCACCGTGCGAGCGGCATCAGCAGGTACGTGACGACCGCCGCGATCAGCATGACGAGCGCGTACACCCTCACGGGGCCGGGGCCTCCGGGGTGCCGTCACCGGCGGGCGCGCTGTCGGTGGGTGCGGTGCCGGCGGGTGCGTCGTCGGCGGGTGCGGTGCCGGCGGGTGCGGTGTCGGGGGACGCGCTGTCGGCGGGTGCGCCGTCGGCGGGCGGCGCCGGGGCCGGCGCGGCCGGCGGCGGTGCCATCACCGGCGCGACGGCGGCGAGCGCGGCGAGGTCGATGGCGCCCAGGCGCACGACCCGCAGCACGTCGCCCGTCGCGTCGACGATGGTGGACGCGACGCCCCCGGGCGCGACGCCGCCGTCGAGGATGACCGGCACGTGGGCCCCGAGCTGGCGGTACGCCTCCTGCGCGGTGGTCGACGCGGGCCGGCCCGTGCGGTTCGCGCTCGAGACCGCGAGCGGCCCGGTGCGGCGCAGCAGCGCGAGCGCGACGCGGTGGTCCGGGACGCGCAGGGCGACCGTGCCGTGCGTCTCCCCCAGGTCCCAGGCGAGCGACGGCTGGGCGCGCACGATCACCGTCAGGCCGCCGGGCCAGAACGCGTCGGCGAGGGCGCGCACGCCGTCCGGCACGTCGGTCGCCAGGCCGTCGAGCGTGCGCACGTCCGGGATGAGCACCGGCGGGGGCATCTGCCGCCCGCGCCCCTTGGCGTCCAGGAGGGACTGCACGGCGCGCGGCGAGAACGCGTCGGCCGCGATGCCGTACACGGTGTCGGTCGGCAGGACGACGAGCTGGCCACGGCTGATCGTGTTGACGGCCTCGTCGAGGGCGGGGCCCCAGGTGCCCGGGTCGGTCGCGTCCTTGATGCGGATCAGGCTCACGCGGGCGAGTCTCCCACGCCCGCCGGGGCGACTCGCCGGGCCACCAGGGTGCGGGGGCGGCCGGACAGGTCGGCGGCGGTGACGACGTCCGTGAACGCCCCGGTCGCCGTCGCGACGTCGCGCGCGGGTCCGTCCTGCACCTCGGCGTGCTCCATGACGAGCAGGCCGCCCGGCGCGAGCAGGCGCGCCGCGGCGGCGACGACGGCACGCGGCACGTCGAGCCCGTCGGCCCCGCCCCCGTACAGCGCGAGGTCCGGGTCGTGGTCGCGCACCTCCGGGTCGGTGGGGACGGCGTCCGGCGGGATGTAGGGCGGGTTGGACACGACCACGTCGACCGTCCCTGCGAGGTCGGCCAGCAGGTCGGGGTCGCGCACGTCCGCCTGCTCGACGCGGACGTCGGCGGCGCCCACGGCCTGCGCGTTGCGCCGGGCGAGCGACACGGCGGCGGCCGAGAGGTCCACGGCGACGACCCGTGCCCCGGGCACCTCGGTCGCGACCGCCAGCGCGATAGCCCCGGTGCCCGTGCACAGGTCGACGACGACGGGCGTGCGTCCCGCCGCCCGCAGCCGGCGCGCCTCGTCGACCGCGGGCTGCGCGACCGTCTCGGTCTCGGGACGGGGGACGAACACGCCCGGCTCGACGTGCAGGGTGAGCCAGCGGAACACGGTCCGCCCGATGATGTGCTGCAGGGGCTCCCGGGCGCGGCGGCGCTCCACGAGCGCCGCGTAGGCCGCACCGAACCCCGCGGGCAGCGGCGGCGGCAGCACGAGGTCGACGCGGTCACGGCCCAGGGCGTGCGCGGCCAGCGCGAGCGCGTCGTGCCGGGGGGAGCCGACGCCGGCCTCCGCGAGCACGCGGGCGGCGCCGTCGACGTAGGCGCGCAGCGTCACCGCGGGCGCGTCCGGGCCGTCCGGGGGCGTGACGCCGGGCGCGCTCACGCGCCCGCGGCGGCCAGGCGCGCCGCCTCGTCCGCCTCGACGGCCGACGCCACGACGGGGCCGAGGTCGCCGTCGAGCACCTGGTCGAGGTTGTACGCCTTGTACCCCGTGCGGTGGTCGGCGATCCGGTTCTCCGGGAAGTTGTAGGTGCGGATGCGCTCCGAGCGGTCGACCGTGCGCACCTGCGACCGGCGCGCCTCGCTCGCCGCGGCGGCCGCCTCCTCCTGCCGGGCCGCGAGCAGCCGGGCGCGCAGCACCCGCATCGCCTGCTCGCGGTTCTGCAGCTGGGACTTCTCGTTCTGCATCGACACGACGATGCCGGTGGGCAGGTGGGTGATCCGCACGGCGGAGTCGGTCGTGTTCACCGACTGACCGCCCGGTCCGGACGAGCGGTAGACGTCGATGCGCAGGTCGTTCTGGTCGATCTCGACCTCGCCCTCGTCGTCGGCCTCCGGGAAGACCATGACGCCGGCGGCGGACGTGTGGATGCGCCCCTGCGACTCGGTGACGGGCACGCGCTGCACGCGGTGCACGCCGCCCTCGTACTTCAGGTGCGCCCACACGCCGTCCTCGGGGGCGCCCGCGGCGCGCGCCTTCACCGCCACCTGCACGTCCTTGTAGCCGCCGAGGTCCGACTCGGTGGCCTCGAGCACCTGCACGCTCCAGCCCATGCGCTCGGCGTAGCGCGTGTACATCCGCAGCAGGTCGCCCGCGAACAGCGCGGACTCCTCGCCGCCCTCCCCCGCCTTGATCTCGAGGATGACGTCGCGGCCGTCGTCCGGGTCGCGCGGGACGAGCACGCGGCGCAGGCGCTCGGCGGCCTCGTCGGCGGCGGCGCGCAGCGCGGGCACCTCGGCGGCGAAGGACGGGTCCTCGGCGGCGAGCTCCGCGGCCGCCTCGGCGTCGTCGCGCGCCGTGCGCCAGGCGCGGTACGCCTGCACGACGGGCCCGAGCTCGACGTAGCGGCGTCCCAGCCGCCGCGCGCGCCCGGTGTCCTGGTGGACGGCGGGGTCGGCGAGCTGGGTCTCGATGTCCGCGTGCTCGGCGAGCAGCGGGGCGAGCGCCGGCGGTGTGCCGTCGTGGGTCACGGGTCTCCTGGGTCGGACGTGCGGTGCGGGGTCGGGCGGGCCTGGCCGCGCCCGGGAACGACGCAGCGCCGGTGCACGGGCGCGGGCACGACCATGGAGGGCCGTCGTCCGCGCCGTGCACCGGCGCTGGCGGAAGAGCTACTTGCCGGACTTCTTGCCGTAGCGGGCCTCGAAGCGGGCCACGCGGCCACCGGTGTCCAGGATCTTCTGCTTGCCCGTGTAGAACGGGTGGCAGGCGCTGCAGACGTCGGCGTGGATCTTGCCGTTCGGGACGGTCGACCGGGTGGTGAACGTGTTGCCGCAGGTGCAGGTGACCTCGGTGACCACGTACTCCGGGTGGATGCCAGACTTCACTGTTCTCTCCTAGCGGGGGGTGTCTCCGGGTCCGGACGCGCCGTTCGCGCCGGTGAACCGCAGACCAGCGGACCATTGTGCCAGAACGCCGCGGGGCGCCGAAATCATCCCGGCGCCCCCGGCGGCGAGCGGTCAGACGACCTTGCCCACGCCCTCCTCGAGCCCGTGGCCGTTGGTGCCCGGCGTCGTCTTCTGCACCTGGAGCAGGAACTCGACGTTCGACTTCGTCTCGCGCAGCTTGCCGAGCAGCAGCTCGATCGCCTGCTGCTGGTCCAGCGCGCCGAGGACGCGGCGCAGCTTGTAGACGATCTTCAGCTCGTCGCCGCTCATGAGCACCTCCTCGCGGCGGGTGCCGGACGCGTTCACGTCCACCGCCGGGAAGATGCGCTTGTCGGCGAGCTGGCGCGACAGGCGCAGCTCCATGTTCCCGGTGCCCTTGAACTCCTCGAAGATGACCTCGTCCATCTTCGACCCCGTCTCGACCAGGGCCGAGGCGAGGATCGTCAGGGAGCCGCCGTGCTCGATGTTGCGCGCGGCGCCGAAGAACCGCTTCGGCGGGTAGAGCGCCGAGGCGTCCACACCACCGGACAGGATGCGCCCGGACGCCGGCGCGGCCAGGTTGTAGGCCCGCGAGAGGCGGGTCAGCGAGTCGAGCAGCACGACGACGTCCTGGCCGAGCTCCACCAGGCGCTTGGCCCGCTCGATCGCGAGCTCGGCGACGATCGTGTGGTCGGACGCGGGCCGGTCGAAGGTCGAGGCGATGACCTCGCCCTTCACCGTCCGCTGCATGTCCGTGACCTCCTCGGGGCGCTCGTCGACGAGCACGACCATGAGGTGGACCTCGGGGTTGTTCGCGGTGATCGCGTTCGCGATCTGCTGCATGACGATCGTCTTGCCCGCCTTGGGCGGCGCGACGATGAGGCCGCGCTGGCCCTTGCCGATGGGGGCGACGATGTCGATGACGCGGGGCGTGAGCCGGCCCGGCTCGGTCTCCAGGCGCAGGCGCTCCTGCGGGTACAGCGGCGTGAGCTTGGTGAACTCCGGGCGCTGGCGCGCCTCCTCCGGGCTCATGCCGTTGACCGAGTCGAGCCGCACGAGCGCGTTGAACTTGCTCGGGCGGTTGCCCTGCGGCTGCGGGTCGCCCTCGCGCGGCTGGCGCACCGCCCCGGCGACGGCGTCGCCGCGGCGCAGGCCGTACTTCTTCACCTGGTTGAGCGAGACGTAGACGTCGCCCGGACCGGGCAGGTAGCCGGAGGTGCGCACGAAGGCGTAGGACTCGAGCACGTCGAGCACGCCCGCGACGGGCAGCAGGACGTCGTCCTCGTCGAGCTCGACCTCGTCGAGACCCGCCAGCTCGCCCTGGCCACGGCCGCGGCCGCGCTTGCGGTCGCGCTCGCGGTACCGGTCGCGCGAGCGGCGCCGGCGGCCACCGCGCTCGTCGCCCTCGTCCTGGCGGTCGTCACGGTCCGGCCGGCCCTGCCGGTCGGCGCGCTCCTGCTGCGCCGGCTGGGCGTCGCGCACCTGCTGCGGACGGTCGCCACGCCGCAGATCCGCGGGGCGCTCGCCCTGCTCCTCGCGCGGTGCGGCGTCGACGGGCGCCCCGGCGTCACGGCCGGCGCGACGCGAGCGGCGCCCGCCGCTCTCGCCGGCGCGGGCGCGGTCGTCGCGCTCGTCGCCGGCACCCATGCGCGCGTCCAGCGCGGCCTCGAGGCCGGCGAGCGCGTCACGGTCGCCGCGCGCCGGGCGGTCGTCCTCACCCTGCTCGGAGCGGTCGCCCCGGGTGCGCCGGGCCTGCCGCGGCTCCGCCGGCGGCGCGTCGGTCGGCGTGGCGCCGGCACCGGCCGGCGCGGCGGCGGTCGCCGCGTCCGTGCGGGGGGCGTCGGCCTGCGGCGCGTCGGCGGGCGCGGCGTCCTCACCCTGCGGCCGCTCGGCGCGGACCCGCTCGGCACGGGGGGCGCGCTCACGGCGCGGTGCGCGGGCGGGCGCCTGCGCGCCGTCGTCCTCGGTGCGCGAGGCGGTGGCGCCGGCCTCGGCGGCGGGCGCCGACGGCGCGCTCGCGGCGGGACGGTCGCCCGATCGCGCGGCGGAGATCGCCTGCACGAGGTCACCCTTGCGCATCTTGCTCGTGCCCTTGACGCCGAGCTGCACGGCCAGCGCCTGGAGCTCCGGCAGCCGCATCGCGGAGATGGTGCCGGTGGTCGCCGCGGCGTCGATGGTGTCTGTCACGAAGGATCCTTCCCCCTCGGCGGGGCCCCTCCCGGTCCTCCCGGGCGGGGGTCTGCGTCCGGCCGCTGCGGTCGGACGGCGGTGTGCCACGCGCGCCGCGTACGACGGCGTCTGCTCACGCGGGCGGGACGTCCCCCTCGTCGTCGACTCGTTCGACCGTCTGGCGCCGATCGCGGCGACGTCCGGGCGACCGTCGGCACCGCAGCGGGGCCGGGTGGCGTGGGGTCGTGTTCCGGGAGTCGAGGTTCCGCAGTCGAGCCACAGGGGGCCGGAGGACGAGGTCCGGGGGAACGGCTCGATGCTACCACCGCGCCCTTCGCGGGTGAGCCCGCCCCACGGGTGACCCCGGCGCACGGGCCCGGGTGGCGGCGTCAGTCGAGCAGCGTGCGCACCGTCGCGCCGCCGGGGTCCACCGCCAGCCGCAGGACGCGCCAGCCGGCCATGACGCCGCCGAACGCGTCGGCGACCGCCGCGTCGGCGTCGGTCGGCAGGCCGTCCTGCCCGGCACCGCCCGGGGCGTCGGTGCGCCGCGCGAGGGCCAGCACCGTCGGCCCCGCGCCGGACACCACCGCCGCCACGCCGCGCGTGCGCAGGGCGTCGACCAGCGCGAGCGACTCCGGCATGACCGCACGGCGGTAGCCCTGGTGCAGCCGGTCCCCCGTCGCGTCCAGCAGGAGGTCGGGCCGCCGGCCGAGCGCCTCGACCAGGAGCGCCGCGCGCCCCGCCTGCCAGGCGGCGTCCCCGTGCGGCACCTGCGCCGGCAGGACGCCGCGCGCGGCGTGCGTCGACAGGTGCTGCGCAGGCACCACGGCGACCGGCGCGACGTCGGGGTGCACGGGCAGGCGGGCCGCACGGACGCCCTCGCCGCCGGCACCGCCGTCCGCCGTCCACGCGAGGGTCAGCCCGCCCAGCAGCGCGGGGGCCGCGTTGTCCGGGTGGCCCTCGAGCAGCGTGGCGAGCGCGAGCGCGTCGTCGTCGCCCAGCACGTCGGGGTCGTCGACGAGCCCGCGCGCCGCGAGCACCCCGGCCACGACGGCCGCGGCCGACGAGCCGAGCCCGCGCCCGTGCGGGATCCGGTTGCGGCAGCGCAGGTGCAGACCGGTCTGCGGCGCGCCGACGTGGTCGAGCGCGGCGCGCAGCGCACGCACGACCAGGTGCCGCTCGTCGTCCGGCACCTCACCGGCGCCCTCCCCCTCGACCTCGACGCGCGCACCGGGGGACGCGACGGCCCGCACCTCGAGCTCGTCGTGCAGGGCCAGGGCCATGCCGAGCGCGTCGAAACCGGGCCCGAGGTTCGCGGACGTGGCGGGGACGCGCACCCGCACGTGCGCCGCGCGCAGACGCACGGCTCAGCCCAGGCCCAGCGCGTCGGCGATCGAGACGACGTCCGCCGAGACGCGCACGGGCACGACCTCGCCGCCGTCCGCGGTGCGCAGGGCCCACTGCGGGTCCTTGAGCCCGTGCCCCGTCACCGTGACGACGACGCGGGCACCGGCGGGCACCTCGCCCGCCTCGGCGCGCGCGAGCAGACCGGCGACGCCCGCCGCGGACGCCGGCTCGACGAAGACGCCGACCTCGGCGGACAGCACGCGGTGCGCGGCGAGGATCTGCTCGTCGGTGACCGCGGCGATGACACCGCCGGACACGTCGCGGGCCTCCTCGGCCTGCTGCCAGGACGCCGGGTTCCCGATCCGGATCGCCGTCGCGATGGTCTCGGGGTGGTCGATCGGGTGCCCCGCGACGATCGGCGCGGCGCCCGCGGCCTGGTAGCCCCACATGACCGGCGTGCGCGTCGCCACGGCGGGCAGGGACGCCCCCGCGTCGAGGCCCGCGTACTCGCGGTACCCCTTCCAGTACGCGGTGATGTTGCCCGCGTTGCCGACGGGCAGGACGTGCACGTCGGGCGCGTCGCCCAGCGCGTCGACGACCTCGAACGCGGCGGTCTTCTGCCCCTCGATCCGGTCGGGGTTGACCGAGTTCACGAGCTCGACCGGGTACGCCTCGGCGAGCTTGCGCGCGGCGATCAGGCAGTCGTCGAAGTTGCCGTCGACCTGCAGCAGCCGTGCGCCGTGGGCGATGGCCTGCGAGAGCTTGCCCATCGCGATCTTGCCGTCCGGCACGAGCACCGCGCACAGCATGCCGGCGCGGGTGGCGTACGCCGCCGCCGACGCGGACGTGTTGCCCGTCGACGCGCACACGACGGCCTGCGCGCCGCGCGCGGCCGCGGCCGACATCGCGGTCGTCATGCCGCGGTCCTTGAACGACCCGGTGGGGTTCATCCCCTCGACCTTGAGGAACACCTCGGCGCCCGTGCGCTGCGACAGCACCGGCGCCGGCACGAGGGGCGTGCCGCCCTCGCCGAGCGTGACGACCCGCTCCTGGACGTGGGCGGGCAGGCGGTCGGCGTACTCGGCGATGACGCCGCGCCACTGGTGGGCCATGGACGGTCCTCGGTTCTCCCCCGGTCGCTGTCGGGGGCTCGCAGGTGCGGAGGGTCAGAGCACGGGCAGGACGGACACCACGCGGTGCACCACGTCGAGCGCGGCGACGGCCTCGACGGTCGCGCGCAGCGCGCGCTCCGGGGCCGTGTGCGTCGTGATGACGAGCGTCGCGACGCCGTCCGCGTCCGCGTCGGCGGGCGGCGTCTGGCGCACGGCCTCGATCGACACGTCCTGCGCGGCGAGCTCGGCCGCGACGCGTGCGAGCACGCCCGGCCGGTCGGCGACCTCGAGGCGGACCTGGCAGCGCGTGCGGGCGTCCCCCGCGTCGAGGACGGGCAGCGCGGCGTACGACGACTCGACCGGCCCCTTGCCGCCCAGCACGCGGTGGCGCGCGACGGACACCAGGTCACCGAGCACCGCGGAGGAGGTCGGCGCACCGCCCGCCCCGCGGCCGTAGAACATGAGCT
This sequence comes from Cellulomonas sp. JZ18, assembly GCF_009720485.1. Taxonomy (NCBI): domain Bacteria; kingdom Bacillati; phylum Actinomycetota; class Actinomycetes; order Micrococcales; family Cellulomonadaceae; genus Cellulomonas; species Cellulomonas sp. JZ18. Next base: position 2,950,977 of record NZ_CP045245.1, read on the forward strand.
CGCCCGCGGCCTCGGCCTCGACGAACACCGCGTTGTACGCACCGCGCACACCGGCGAGCGGGTGGGCGGCCGGCACCAGGGCGGGGTGCACGCGGACGAGCACACCGGCACCGTCGGCGGCGCGCTCGGCGACCGCGAGCAGCTTCACGACGTGCCCGGTGCGGGCGGCCCACGCGACGTCCTCGGCGGTCACGCCCGTGATGCCGGTGCGGTCCACGTCGTCGAGCCCGACGCGGGTGTGGAACGCGAGCGAGGCGAGGATCGCGGCCTTCGCGGCGGCGTCGTACCCCTCGACGTCGGCGGTCGGGTCGGCCTCCGCGTAGCCCAGCGCCTGCGCCTCGCGCACCGCCGCGTCGAGGTCCAGGTCGTCCGTGGCCATGCGGTCGAGCACGTAGTTGGTCGTGCCGTTGACGATGCCGAGCACGCGCTGCACCGTGTCGCCCGCGAGGGACTCGCGCACCGGGCGCACGATGGGGATCGCCCCGGCCACCGCGGCCTCGAAGTACAGGTCGACGCCCGCGGCGTCCGCCGCCGCGTACAGCGTCGGACCGTCCTGGGCGAGCAGGGCCTTGTTCGCGGTGACGACCGACGCGCCGTGCTCGACGGCCCGCAGCAGCAGGGCGCGCGCCGGCTCGACGCCGCCCATCAGCTCCACGACGACGTCGGCCTTCTCGACGAGGGCGGAGGCGTCCGCGGTCAGCAGCGCGCGGTCCACCACGGGGTCGCGCGGCGCGTCGACGTCGCGCACGGCCACGCCCACGAGCTCGAGCGGCGCGCCGACGCGGGCGGCGAGCTCGTCCGCCTCCGTCACCAGGCGGCGCACGACCTCCGTGCCGACGACGCCGCAGCCGAGGACGGCGACGCGCAGGGACGGGTGGGCGGACGACGGGTGCGGCACGTCTGCTGCCTCTCGGTGGTCGGACGGGACGGACGCGGGTGCGCCCCGGACGCGCGGGCGGGCGTGGCCCGGCCCGGGCGGTCCTCAGGATAGGGGTGCCGCGCGCGGGCCCGTCCGGGTGTCCAGGGCGGCCGGCTCAGTCCGGGCAGACGTCGAGGGCGAGCAGGTCCTCGACGGTCTCGCGCCGCACGAGCACACGGGAGGCGCCGTCGCGCACGGCGACGACGGGCGGGCGCGTGAGCATGTTGTAGTTCGAGGCCATCGCCCGGCCGTACGCGCCCGTGGCGGGGACCGCGAGCAGGTCGCCCGCCCGCACGTCGCCCGGCAGCCGCACCTCGTGCACCACGATGTCGCCGCTCTCGCAGTGCTTGCCGACGACGCGCGCGAGCACCGGCTCGGCGTCCGACGCGCGGCCGACGACCTCCGCGTGGTACGCCGCGCCGTACAGGGCGGGACGGATGTTGTCGCTCATGCCGCCGTCGACCGACACGTACGTGCGCACGCGGCCGTCGTCGAGCCGCACGGGCTTCACGGTCCCGACCCGGTACAGCGTGAGGCCGGCGGGGCCGACGATCGCGCGGCCGGGCTCGATCGACAGGCGCGGCACGTCGGTGCCGAGCTCCTGCGCCGCGGCGGCCACGGCCCCGACGACCTCGTCCGCGACGCGCACGGGGTCGACCGCCTCGTCACCGGGCAGGTACGCGATGCCGTACCCGCCGCCGAGGTCGACCTCCTCCACGAGGACGCCGGACCGCGCGGCCAGCTCGGCGCGCAGCGCGAGCACCCGGTGCGCGGCGGCCGCGAAGCCGGAGGCGTCGAGGATCTGCGAGCCGATGTGCGAGTGGAGGCCGAGCAGGTGCAGCTCGGGCCGCGCGAGCACGCGCAGCAGCGCCGTCAGCGCGGGGCTGTCGCCGCCGTCCGGGCCGGGTGCGACGGACAGCCCGAACTTCTGGTCCTCGTGCGCGGTGGAGATGAACTCGTGCCCCCCGGCGTGCACCCCGGTCGTCACGCGCACCATCACGGGCGCGGCGGGGGTGTCGCGCCCGTCGGCACGGCGCGCGGCGACGAGGTCGGCGAGGCGGTCCACCTCGACGAGCGAGTCGACGATGATCCGGCCGACGCCGGCGTCCAGGGCCGCGTGCAGCTCGCCGTCCGACTTGTTGTTCCCGTGCAGCCCGACGTGCGCGCCCGGGACGCCGGCCGCGAGCGCGACCGCGAGCTCCCCGCCGCTGGCCGTGTCGACGCCCAGGCCCTCGTCGTGCACCCAGCGCGCGACGGCCCGGGAGAGGAACGCCTTGCCGGCGTAGTAGACGTCCACGCGCGTGCCGGCGCGCGCGGCGGCCGCCTCGAACGCCTCCCGGTACGCCCGGGCGCGCGCACGCAGGTCGGCCTCGTCGAGCACGTACGCGGGCGTGCCGTGCTCGGCCGCGAGCGCGTGCACGTCGACGCCCGCGACGGCCAGGGCGCCGTCGTCGCCGCGCCGCGCACCGGTCGACCAGGGTGCGGCGGGGGCGGCGCTCACATCCGCTCCGGCGCGCTCACGCCGAGCAGCGCGAGGGCGTTCGCGAGCACCTGGCGCGTGGCGTCGTTGAGCCACAGGCGCGTGCGGTGCGCGTCGGTGAGCTCCTCGTCGCCGAACGGCACGACGCGGCGCTTCTGGTCGTACCACTTGTGGTACGCGCCGGCGACGTCCTCGGCGTAGCGCGCGACGCGGTGCGGCTCGCGCAGCTCCGCGGCCTGGGCCACGACGCGCGGGAAGTCCGCGAGCAGGCCGAGCAGGACCGACTCCGACTCGTGGTCGAGCAGCGACGCGTCGAACCCGTCCTCGCGGCGCACGCCCGCCTCGGCGGCGTTGCGGGCGACGGCAGCCGTGCGCGCGTGCGCGTACTGCACGTAGTAGACGGGGTTCTCGTTCGTCGCACGCGTGAGCAGGTCGAGGTCGAGGTCGATCTGCTGGTCGCTCGAGGAGCGCGCGAGCGCGTACCGGGCGGCGTCCACGCCGACGGCGTCGACGAGGTCGTCGATGGTCACGACCGTGCCCGCGCGCTTGCTCATGCGCACCGGCTGCCCGTCCTTGACGAGGTTGACGAGCTGCCCGATGAGCAGCTCGAGGTGCACGTGCGGGGTGTCGCCGAACGCCGCGCAGACGGCCATCATGCGGCCCACGTACCCGTGGTGGTCGGAGCCGAGCATGATGACGACGCGGTCGAAGCCGCGCTCGCGCTTGTCGAGGTAGTACGCGATGTCGCCCGCGATGTAGGCGGCCTGGCCGTCGGACTTGATGACGACGCGGTCCTTGTCGTCGCCGAAGTCGGTCGTGCGCAGCCACGTGGCACCGTCGGCCTCGTACATGTGGCCGGACGCGCGCAGCCGTGCGATCGCCCGCTCGACGGCGCCCGACTCGTGCAGCGAGTCCTCGTGGAAGTAGACGTCGAACTCGACGCCGAACTCGCGCAGCGACGCCTTGATCTCGTCGAACATGAGCTCGACGCCGCGGGCGCGGAACGCCTCCACCGCCGCCGCGTCGTCGAGCGTGCGCGGGTCGGGCTCCCCCGCCGCGGCCGCGTCGGCGAGGATCCGCTCGGCGATGTCGGCGATGTACTGGCCGCCGTAGCCGTCCTCGGGCGCCTCCTCGCCGCGGGCCCGCGCGAGCAGCGAGCGCGCGAACCGGTCGATCTGCGCGCCGTGGTCGTTGAAGTAGTACTCGCGCGTGACCTGGGCACCCGACGCCTCGAGGACGCGGGCGAGGCTGTCGCCGACGGCCGCCCAGCGGACGCCGCCGATGTGGATCGGCCCCGTCGGGTTCGCCGAGACGAACTCGAGGTTGACCCTGACGCCGTCGAACGACGCGTTGCGCCCGTAGGCGGTGCCCTGCTCGACGACCGAGCGCGCCAGCTCGCCCGCGGCGGCGGCGTCGAGGCGGATGTTGAGGAACCCCGGGCCAGCGACCTCGACCGCGGCCACGCCCGGCACGTCCGCGAGCCGGCGCGCCAGCTCCTCCGCGAACGCGCGGGGGTTCGTGCCGGCCTTCTTCGCCAGCTGCAGCGCGACGTTCGTCGCCCAGTCCCCGTGCTCGCGCTGCCGGGGGCGCTCGAGGTGCACACGGTCCGGGACCGCCGCCGGGTCGAGGGCGAACGTGCCGTCGTCGACGGCGTGCACGAGGGCGCCGCGCAGGGCGTCGGCGAGCTGGTCGGGAGTCACCCCCGGATCCTACCGAGGGCGTCCGACCGGACCCGAGCCGGTTCGCCCCCGGCGGACGGTGACGCGGGGCACGCCCGGGCGGCCCCCCGGACGGGGGTCTGGTCTGCGCCCGGTCGGACGTGTTGACTGCAACCCCACACCTCCGGGTCCCCCGCCGGCGCCGTCGTCGGCTCCCGTCCGCACCCCCACGAGGAGGCCGCCGCCGATGGCGCGTCGCACCGGACTCATCGACACCGCCGTCGACGCGCTCCGGTCCCGCATCGCCTCCGGGCAGTGGCCGGTCGGCTCGCGGATCCCGCCCGAGCCCGCGCTCGTGGAGCTGCTCGGGGTCGGCCGCAACACCGTCCGCGAGGCCGTGCAGTCGCTCGTGCACGCCGGCCTGCTCGAGCGCCGGCAGGGCTCCGGGACGTACGTGCTGTCGGCGTCCGAGCTCGCGGTCACGATGAGCCGGCAGATCGCGGACGCGCGCCAGCGCGACGTCGTCGAGGTGCGCCGGGCGCTCGAGATCGAGGCGGCACGCCTGGCGGCGCACCGGCGCACGGCGACCGACGTCTCCGAGCTGCTGCGGCACCGCGACGCGCGCGCCGACGCGTACCGGGCCGGGGACCTCGACCGCATGGTCGCGACCGACCTCGCGCTGCACCGCACGATCGTGCGCACCGCCGGCAACCCCGTCCTGCGCTCGCTCTACGACAACCTGCTCGACGCGATCGGCGAGAACATCCGGTTCAACTTCGTCACCGACGCGCACGGGCACGACTCGCACGACGGACTCGTCGAGGCGATCGTCGCCGGGGACGAGGCGCGGGCCGTGGCCGAGACGTCCGGGTACCTGTCCGCGCTCGTCGGCGACCGCTGAGCCGGCGTCGTCGTGACGTAGCACGCCAGCGTGCTGGTAGTCTCGGGGATCGCGTCGACGGCCTCGTGCCGGCGCACGCCGCGCGCCCGTAGCTCAGCGGATAGAGCGTCTGCCTCCGGAGCAGAAGGTCGAAGGTTCGAATCCTTTCGGGCGCACCAGCGCCACGAGCCGTCCTGCTCCCGCGAGCAGGGCGGCTCGCGGCGTCCCGGGGCCAGCCCGACCGGAGGGGCGGGAGTCACCGACGTCGCCGAGCTGTCCGAGGAGCAGGTGGCTCCTGCCGAGCAGCTTCTCCTGTCCCTGGTGGCGGCACCGGCCGACGCGCTGAGCGTCGACTCCCCAGCGACGCTCGCTCAGCTCCAAGGTCAGCTGAGAGCCGACCTGGGAGCCTACGGCCGTCAGATGCTCGTCCTCGCGATCGGGGCGGGGGCAGGCCTGACGGCGGTTGTCGTCCTGGCGGACGTCCTCATCCGACGGGCTGCCCTCGGGCGTCGTCGGGCCCTGGGGTGCTCCCGGTCTGCGCTGACGGCGCTGGTGCTGCTGCGCAGCCTCTACGCCGTCACGGCGGACATCGTGACCGGCTGCGCAGCAGCGAGCATGGCCGCGAACGCGTGGGGCGCGCCGATCCCACTCGCCTTCACGGCTGCGACGGCGACCCTGGCAGTCCTGGCCACCCTCGCGGCGACGATGCCGCCCGCGCTCGCGGCCGCGCTGCGCGACCCGCTCGCCGTCCTGCGCACTCCCTGAAGGGCTTCGAGCACGACGCAGGCAGACCGGTCCGGGCCCCCGCGCACACGTGGCGCGCGCCCGATTCGCGGTACATGCGCCGAACGCACCGTTATGGTGAGCCCATGAGTGAGCCAGGGAAGTCTCGCGCCGACGCTGCCGCCACCATCGCGCTCTTCGTCGTCATCCTCCTCGTCAGCGTGGTGCTGGCCGTGGTGAGCGACCTGAACGCCGTGGCGCGCGGGGTCGTCGCGGTCGCCGCCGGCATCGTCGCGGCGGGTGTCACCTTCGCGCTGGTGAACCGGCGCAGGAACGCAGGCCGCGACTGAGGCGGAGTCGTCAGCAGTCCTGGCGGCGGAACAGCGGGACGGCCAGCGCGGCTGCCGCAACGCACCAGGCCGCGAGGCCGGCGAAGCCCAGGAGCACGCGGCCGAGCCCCGTGGCGGGAACCGTGGAGGCGCCGGCGGCCTGCATCAACAGCGAGCTCGGCAGGCCGTAGGACACCCGCTCGCTCACCGTCGCCATCGCAGCCGGCGCCACCACGGGCACGACCGCCAGCGCGAGCGGCACGAGCAGGGTCAGCGCGACGAACAGGAGTGCCGCGGAGGTCGGCCGGCGAGCCACGGTCGCCGTCAGCGCCGCGAACAGTGCGAAGAGCCCGGACGCGCACGCGGCGACGACGAGCCCCAGGATCGCGGTGCCGACAGCCCCCGGCACCGACCCGTGCAGCACGAGCCCGATCGCCGCGGGCAACCCGGCGGCAGCAAGGGCGCCGACGGCGCCGATCGCCGTCGGCGCGGCGAGGCGGGCGACCAGCAGACGACGCCGATCGGGGACGAGCAGCAGGGACGTCGCCAGCATGCCGCTCGGGAGGTCGCGCGCGAGGTGCAGCACGGTCGCGACCGCGATCCACAGCGCGGACACGACGGCGGCCACCTCGATCGGCAGCGTGACGGACAGCGAGCTGCCCTCGGCACCCTGCGCGAAGTAGCCGACGAGCATCGACGTGCCGAACCCGGCCGCGGCACCGATCACCACCCCCACCCCTGCGCTGGTCCGCATCCCCCCACCCGCCATGGCGCGGCGGAGCTCGGCGACGACCACCTGCCCCAGCCCCTGCTCGCGCCTCGCGCGCGCGACAGCCTCTGCGCTCACCGCTGACCTCCCTGGCCGCCCGCCGTCTGCGCGACGGCGTCGAAGTACGTCTCCTCGAGCGTGCGGGTCAGCACGCTGAGGTGGGACAAGCCGGCGGACGTCGCGAAGGCGACCCGACCGACGTCGCGCGCGCAGGCACCGTGGACGACTGCGCCCTGGGCGTACGGCTCGTGCCGGAAGCCGGCCACGTCGAGGGCGACGACGACCTCGGCGAGGTCCTCGGACTCGACGTAGACGACCCGCTCCCGCCCGGCGACGAGCGACTCGAGTGGCCCCTGGCGCACGACGCGCCCGTCGACGAGGACCACGACGGCGTCGGCCACCATGGACAGCTCGCTCATGAGGTGGGACGAGAGGAGCACGGCCGTACCTGCGCGCGCGGCGTCGGTCACGACCCGCCGCAGCCACACGATCCCGTCGGGGTCGAGCCCGTTGACGGGCTCGTCCAGGACGAGGTTCCGAGGGCTGCCGAGCAGTGCAGCCGCGATGCCGAGGCGTTGCCGCATCCCGAGCGAGAACGTGCGCACGCGGTGCCGCCGCTCGCCCGCCAGTCCGACACGCTCGAGCGCTCGGTCGATCTCCGTCCGCGGCACGCCCTGTACGTCACAGACGTACCCCAGGTAGGCGCCCGCGGTGACGTGCCCCGGGATCCACTCGGCGGAGAGCATCGTGCCGAGCACCGCGCCCGGGTCGGACGCCGCGGCGTACGGCGCGCCGTCGACGCGCACCGACCCACCGGTAGGTTCGACGACCCCGGCGACGATCTTCAGGAGGGTCGACTTCCCCGCACCGTTGGGTCCGACGAAACCCGTCACGGCGCCGTCGGGTACCTCGAACGACACGCGGTCCAACGCCAGCTTGCCGGGGTACTGCTTCGACACCCCGTCGACCTCGATCACGGCAGCACTTCTCCTCTCGACGACGCTCTTCGACCGCGCGCCTGCGCGAGGCCTCGTGCACCCGCGCCGGCCTGCAACGACTCGAGCTCGGACGGGCGGAACCGAACGGCGGTCAGCGTGCGTGGCATACCGGCGTGGTAGTACGCACGGACGAGCAGGGGCAGGCCCAGCAGCGCGGTCAGCGACACGACATGGACAGCCTCGGCGCGAAGCACGCGGACACGATCCGAGACGTGCGACGTCCACAGCGCCACCGACGACGCGCCGGGGCCGACCACGAGCCGCGACGACGCCAGCCGCCCGGCCGCCACCACGGCGACGAGCACCGCGAGCGCCCCCAGGACGACGAGCGCGCGCGGTGCGGACGCCGCACGCAGCGCCAGCGCGACGAGCACCGCAGGCAGGGCGGTCACGAGGGCCACCTGAACAGCCGAGCGCAGCCGCCGCTCGGCGATCCGGGCGAGCACCTCCGACGTCGGCACGTCGGGGAGCACGTCATCCAGCACTCGCGCCACCACGACCGGCGGAAGTGACGGCAACACGAGGTTCGCGCCCAGCTGGACCGCGGAGTCCGTGGTGAGCAGCGCGAGCCGTACGCGGCCGAAGAGCTTCTCGGCAAGGTTCTGCTGCAGCACGACACCGGCGACCGCTCGACGGTCGACCGACCGCTCGAGGCGTGCGACCGACCCGAACCGGATCTCCACCGCACCGACGGCGGAGGTGCGCACCTCGAAGCCGGCGAACCGGACCACGGTGACGACGAAGCCGACCACGACGACGAGCAGCACAACGGCGGCGCCGACGGCCGCTCCGAAGACACGGCCGGCGTCGTCGCCGAGGCCGGCCGTGTCGAGCAGGTCCCACGCGCTCATGGCCACCGCCCCGCCCGCGACGGCGAACTGGCCGTACACCAGGGTCGCGAGCAGCAGGTCGGCGAGCGTGGCGCGGTAGAGGAGCCGCCCTGGGCCCGCATCGCCGGCCTCAGTGATGTCGACGCCCTCCCTGCCGTCGACAGCCTCCGGGCCGCGGGCAGGCTCCCGCGCCGCTACCGCAGGACGAGTGCCCTGCTGCGCGAGGTGCTTGATCCGCTGCTGGGTCCCGGCGTCGGCGGCCGGGAGGACCAGCTGCGCGGACGCGTCCCCCGTCTGCCCGACCACGACACGAGCCAGGCCGAAAGGGCGGTAGGCCCACGGAACCTGGACGTCGAGTGCACGGACCTCCGACCACGGGACCGTCCGTGTGCGCCGGTGGACATGCCCGGTCGTCAGTCGCAGGTCGAGCTCGGAGGCCTCCCAGAGGACTGTCGCCATGCGGTACAGCGGCTCGGCCAGGCGCAGGACGACCAGTGGCCCGATGACCACCCACGCCCATGGCCCGGGCCACCGATCCGGCCGCAGGAGGCACAGCACCCCTCCGCCCAGGAGCCCGACGATCACCGGGACACGCTCGAGGTACGCGGCGCCGACGTAGGCGCGAGGCAGCCGCTGCGCGGGCGTCATCGCCGCGTCAGCCATCCGCGTCACCGCGGGCGGCTCGGAGCACCGTCTCCCGGACTCGTTCCGCGACCTCGGGGGTGAGGGGTCCCAGGGCCTCGACGTCCGCGAGGCAGGTGAACCGCACCATGACGAGCCCGAACCGGCGCAGGATCGGACCCTGCACGCTCTCGACGTTGATGATCTGTGCGGTGCTGATGCTCACGGTGCGCCGCCACCACCGGCCACGGGCGATGTACACCAGGTTCGGGTCGACCGTGTAGGACGTGGTCGCCATCTTGTGCCGGTCCAGAAGGGGCACCTCCACGGCCAGCCCGACGGCGGTCACGCCGACGAGCGCCGCGAACACCCAGCCGCTCGGGCGCCAACCCGTCGCTGCGAGGAGGGCGAGACCGACCCCGACGGCCACGAGGACCACCTCCAGGACGGACCGGACGTGGAAGTAGGCCAGCGCACGGGGCGCCAGGCGCTCCCGCCCGGGCGCCCCGGGCAGCGGCGGGACGTCGATGTGGTCGGAGACGATCTTCACATTCCTTCCCATGCGCGCCGGAGTGCCGGCGCAGCCCGGCGAACCCGGCAGGGACCAGGGCCGACGGCGCTGGTGAGGGCGATCGTGGACCTCGTAGTCCACGACCGCCCCGGGACCCAGCCGGTCGACCTACGCGAGACCGAGGGACTCGAGGATCCACTGAAGGATCGTGCCCCAGGTCACGCCCCGCTCGAGCCACTTCTGCACGGTGTCGCGGTTGTTGCGCACCCACGCCACGACGGCGTCGGCGACCTTCTTGCCGAGCCGCACGGCCTGGGCCACGACCCACGCGATGAACCGGAGAATCGCCATGGCGTTCTCTCTTCCTGCGGCGCCTTCCCCTGCTCGCGACCGAGTGCCGCGACCGTTGACGCTGCGTGAGCGACGCTATGAATCGCCCCCGTTCGTCCGCTTCCGCCCTCACGTCGGACATGCCGGCACCTTTGCCGGAGGGCCACCTGGCCATTCGGCCGGTCGCAGGTACACCGGCGGCAGGGTGAGCCGCACGGCCCATCCGCCCGCGCTCGGCCCGGCGCTACACGCCCCGCCGAGCTCGCGGGCCCGCTCGCCCATCCGGGCGAGGCCGAACCCGACGGGGGGCGGGGCACCCGTGTCGCGGACCGTCCCGTCGTCCTCGACGAGGAGAGTCACGAGACCCTCGTCGACCGTCAGCACGAGGTCGGCCCGGGTCACGTCCACGCCGTGCCGCAGGATGTTCGTCACCGCCTCCCGCGCGCTCATGACCAGCGCGGCCTCCTGCCGCGGCGGCACCTCCACGGCGTCGGGCACCGAGACGCTTACCGTGACACCCGCGACGCGCAGGTGCTCGGCGACCCGCCCGAGGGCTGCGGCGATCCCCTCGCGGCGCGGCACGCACTCCGGCCCGCACTCGGCGTCGCCGCGCAGCGTGCGCAGCACGTGGCGCACGTCCGCGACCGCACGCATGGCGGCGTCGCCGATCGCCCTGCGCGTGGCGGCCCTGCCGTCGCAGTCCCCCTGCGCCTCGAGCGTCCTGGCGGACAGTGCGACGACCGTCATCTCGTGCGCGACGATGTCGTGGAGCTGCTCGGCGACCGCCTCGCGGAGACGTCGCAGATGCCGTTCGGGAGAGCACGGCGGCACCCGGTCCCCGGGGGTCCCGTCTCGCCCAGCACCGGGTCCGCCGGCAGCACGCGCAGTCCGACGAAGCACGCCATGACCACCACCACCACGAGTGCCGCGGCCAGGGGTACGGGGCACGCACGGACGAGGACCACGCTCGAGACGGCGGCACCGAGCACAGCCGCTCCCCGCATGCTCCACACCTGGTCGAGGCGCCACCGGGCCTGCGACATCGACCACACCGCCGCCACGGCCGCGACGACGAGCAGGCCGTGCAGGAACGGGGACGCGTGGGGCTCTGCGGCGCCGAGCGCCAGGAACGCGAGGGCGGCGGCGGCCGCGCTCCCGAGCGGGACGGCGTCGACACCGCCGCCGTCCCCGCGGTCGGCAAGCCCGGCGGCAGTCGTCCGCTCCCCGAGCGGACGCTCTGCCAGAGCAGTCAGCGGACCGCGCTCGCCCTGCTCCCTCGCCCCGCCCGCGCGATCCCCGCCCCTCCGCAGATCCGTTCGCAGACATGCATGATCCCAGTTATCCTGGTTTGTCGCCCCCATGTCGCTACTGTATCGACGTGGCTCCGATCCGGGTCGTCGTCGGCGATGACGAGACGCTGATTCGTCGGGCACTCATCGCCTTCCTCCACGACGTCGACGACATGGAGGTGGTCGGCGAGGCAGCCGACGGCGAGGCAGCCGTCCACCGGTGCATCTCCTTGCGGCCGGACGTCGTGCTCATGGACGTCAAGCTGCCCGTCAAGGACGGGGTGCACGCGACGCGGGACATCGTGGAGCAGCGTCCCGGGACCCGTGTCCTGGCGTTGAGCACCTACTCCGCGGGACGCTCGCTGGTGCCGGTCCTGCGCGCGGGCGCGTCGGGCTTCCTGGTCAAGGACACCGAGCCGGAGGATCTGTTCGTAGCCATCCGGACGGTGCACGGCGGCGGGCACGCGTTCTCCCCGTGCGCTGCATCGAGCCTCGTCGCCGCCGTGCGGAGCCTGGACGCGGCCGTGTGCCCCGAGCCCTTGCAGGAGGACGAGCAGCTGTCGGAACGCGAGCTCGCGGTCCTGCAGCTGCTCGCCCAGGGCATGTCGAATGCCGAGATCGCGCGGCACCTCCACGTGGGTGAGACGACCGTGAAGAGCCACCTCGGCCACGTGATGCGCAAGTGGGGGGCCCGCGACAGGGTGCAGGTGCTCATCCGAGCCGTGCGCGCCGCCCTGGTGCGGCTGGGCTGAGGGAGAACGTCCGCACCGTCGCGCGCGGCGCACCCTCACGACGGGCTCTCGTCGCCCTCAGCGCCGAGCGGTCGCCCTGTCGCCCGTGCCGCTCGCCCGCGCGCGACCGCGGGCGCCCGTCCGCACCCGGCGGCGCGCGTCCGACCGCCCGAGCGCCGCGGCCGTCGCGAGCCACCGCCGGCGCGTCGCCTCGCTGGACGTGCGGACCCGTGCGAACCGCGTCACGCCGACCGTGCGGATGCCGCAGAAGCCGAGCGTGGCGTGGACCAGGGAGTGCACGGCCGCGCTGCGGTACCGCAGGCGGTCCCACCACACCGGGCTGTCCATCGTCATGACGACACGCGCGGTGCGGCCGGTCAGCAGCCGGTCCCAGCCGAGGCCCGCGCCGCGGTGGCGGAACGCGAGCTGCGCGAGGAACACGCGGTCGACGAACCCCTTGAGCAGGGCCGGGTACGTGCCCCACCACTGCGGGAACACGAGCACGACGTGGTCCGCGCGGCGCAGGGACGCCACGGCGGCGTGGACGTCGCGCTCGAGGTCCTGGTCCGGCCCCTGCCACCGCAGGGTCGCGGGGTCGCGGGACGCGACGTCGAACACGGTCTCCCCCAGCGCGAGCAGCTCGACCTCGGCGCCCGCTGCGCGCGCGCCCCGGGCGTACTCGGCCGCGATCGCCCCGCAGAGGCTGTCCGTGCGTGGGTGCCCGAGGACGACGAGGACGCGCGGGGCAGGCACCGTGGCCCGCGGCTCCCGTCGGGCGAGCGACGTCGCCGTCACCGGTCGGCGTCCTGCGCGCGGACGAGCTCGAGCATGGTGCGCAGGTCCGCGTGCGTACGCGCGACGTCGAGACCGTCGCGTCCGGCGAACAGGCGGCCGAGCTCGCGGTCGAGCAGCTCGCTCGCCTCGTGCACGACGCGCGCCCCCTCGGCGGTGAGGCTCAGGACGACGCGGCGTGCGTTCCGGGGGTCGGCGCCCGACGCGACGAGGCCGCGCGCGACCAGGCCCGGGACCCGCTTGCTGACGGCCGCCTTCGACACGCCGAGGCACTCCGCCAGCCGGGTGACGTCCTGCGGCTGCACGTCCTGGAGCACGGCGAGGAAGACGACCTGGTTGAACGTCACCTCGTACCGGTGAGTCGCGAGCAGCCGGTCCGCGTAGTCGTCGAGGGCGTCGACGAGGTGGTGGAGCGTGGGGACGAGACGGTCAGACACGGCGACGAGTCAACAGGTTGACAGGTAGGTTGTCAACAGGTAGACCGTCGCGCAGGGGCGCCCAGCACGGTGGGCGCGCCGGGCTAGGCCGAGGGCCTCGCCTGCCACGTGCACACGCAGGCCTCGTTGCCCTCCGGGTCGGCGAGCACCCAGAACGCCGGCACCGCGTGGTCGCTGACGAGCCGGCCGCCCGCGGCGATGGCGGCCGCGACCCGCTCCTCGGCGAGGTCGTGCGGCACCGTCACGTCGACGTGGATGCGGTTGCGCTGCGGGCGCGCGGCGTCCATCTGCTGGAACCAGACGGCGGGACCGGTGCCGGCCGGGTCGACGAGCGCGTCCGGGTCGGTGGGGACGTCCCGGTAGGCCAGCACGGCCTTCCAGAACGGCCGCACGGCCGGGATGTCGAGCGCGTCGACCGCGATCTCGAGCACCTCGCTCGCGGGCACGGCGGGCTCCAGCGCCAGCTCGTCCGCGAGCGCCGTGACCGTCGCCGCGAGGTCGACGTCGCGCTGCGTGAGCCCGCCCACGTCGTGGCTCGAGGTCGTGACGGTCACCTGCCCCCAGCGCAGCAGGACGTCGGGATGGTGGTTCGCCGCGTCCGCGGCCTGCGCCACGCGCGCGACGAACGCGGCACCGGTGGCGAAGTCGGGCGTGCGGTACGTGGCGCGCAGCGTGCCGAGCAGCACGCGCCAGTGCCGCGCGTCGACGGCGTCGGTGACGACGGAGTGCGGGAGGAGGTCGGTGGCGTCGGCCATGGCCTCACGGTGCCAGCCACCACCGACGTCCGCCCAGCCCCTGTCCACGCCGGGCGGCAGCCCCACCCGCGAGGTGCCGACGCACGGCGGCGGACCTCAGCAGGAGTCAGGCGCCCGGCCGCTCCGCCGGCCGGTGCTCCGCGAACCGCCCGGTCAGCAGGGCGGCGAGCTCCTGCGGCACCTCCTCCGCGAGGGCGGCGGCGCCGACGACCGCCCGTAGCCGCGCAGGTCCGGGCAGACGACGCGGTGCCACGTCGTGTGCGTCCCCGGGTGCCCGTGCAGCAGCACCACCGACGGCCCCGCTCCGGCCGTGCACGACGACGTCCGCGACGCGCACGTCCCACTCCTCGAAGCCCGCGAAGAAGGTCACCGGACGCTCGTCACCAGCACAGGCAGAACGGGTGGCCGGCCGGGCTCGCGTAGACCTGGAAGCCCGACGCGGCGGACGCGTCCTCCGCCTCCTTCAGCACGCGCGCCCCCAGCCGCGTCACGTGCGCGTGCGCGTCGGCGAGGTCGTCGACGTAGAGGTCGAGGTGGACCTGCTGCGAGTGCGCGCCGTCGGGCCAGCGCGGCGGCACGTGGTCCGGCGCGAGCTGCACCGCCAGGCGTTGCTCGCCGTCGACGAGCACGTCGTGCCAGTCCTCGTCCGCCCCGCTCGACGCCTGTCCGCCCAGCACACCCGCCCAGAACGCGCTCTCGGTGCCCACGTCCGCCGCGTCGAGCACGACGACCTGCTTCGTGATCCGCATCGCTCCGCCTCTCCGTCGTCCGTGGCGCCATCGTCCCGCGCACCACCGACATGCGCGTCGGCCCGCCGGCGCGCCGCAGCCGACGCGCCGACGGCCGGCACCCGGCGGGACCACCGCCGGGTGCCGGCCGTCGGGCCGTGCGGGACCAGGTCGTGCGGGACCAGGCCGTGCGGGGTCAGGCCGAGGGCCCTCGTCGGGCTCGGCGCCGTCCTGCCGGGGGGCGGCGGCCACCGCGGGGACGGGACGCGAGGACTTATCCCGCTCCTCGGCGCCGCCGTCACCGGCGCGGCCGCGGACCATCTCCATGAGGTCGATGCCGGTCTGCGCCTTGAGCAGCGCGGTCAGCTCCTGCACGCCAGTCGCCACGTTGCCGGCGACGTTCGACGCGCCGCCCTTGTCGATGACGGTGATGCCATCGATCGCGCCGAGCGCGTCGGCGTACGGCTGCGCGACCTTCGGCAGCGCGTCCAGGACCATCTGCAGCCGCGCCGACTCCGGGAACGTCTGGTACGCGTCCGCCTCGGCCTTGATCGCGGCGGCGCGCGCCTCGCCCTTGGCGCGCTCGGCGGCGGCCTCGGCCTCACCGCGCGCACGGGCGCCGTCCGCCTCGGCCCGGGCCAGCGCGAGCGCACCCTCGGCGCGTCGCTGCTGCTCGACGAGAGCGGCGTCGGCACGTGCACGCGCCGCCGCCGCCTCCGCCTCGGCCTGCGCGGTGATCCGCTGCGCCTCCGCCTCCGCCTTGCGGATCGCCGCCGTGCGCGCGGCCTCCGCCTCCTGCTCGGCGGCGTACCGGCGGGCCTCGGCCTCCTGCGACGCCTCGTACTTGCGCGCCTCGGCGGGCTTGCGGACCTCGGTCTGCAGCTCCTGCTCGCGCAGGGCGGCGCGCCGCAGGGCGACCTGCTCCTGCTGCACGAGGACGGCCTGCTGCGCCTCGGCCTCGGCGCGCTCCTGCGCGGCCTCCGCCTCAGCCCGGGCCGTCGCCGTCTCCTGCGCGATGTGCGCCTCGCGCAGCGCGACGGCCTTGTTCGACTCCGCGATCTGCACGGCCGCCTCGTTCGAGCGCTGCGTGCTCTCCTGGCGCGCCTGCGCCTCGGCGATCTCGGCGTCGCGCGCCACCGCGGCGGCACGCGGACGCCCGAGGTTGCGGATGTAGTCGCCGGAGTCCTCGACGGTCTGGATCTCGAAGTTCTCCAGCACCAGCCCGCGCTCGGCGAGCATGGGCACGGCGATGTCCTTGACCTCCTTCGAGAACTCCTGGCGCTCGTACAGGATCGACTCGACGGTGAGCGTGCCCGCGATGGTACGCAGCACACCGACGAGGACCTCACTCGTCTGCTGCTCGATGACCTGCTCCTGGTTGCGGCCCGCGAACCGCTGCGCCGCCGCGCGCACCATGCGCTCGGTGCCGCCGACCTTGACGACCGCGATGCTGCGCAGCGTGACGCCCACACCGCTCTTCGTCGTCGCGTCCTCAGCGGCGACGGGGAAGCTCTGCGAGGCGAGCGACAGGCGCATCACCTGCTCGAAGATCGGCTTGACGAACGTGCCGCCGCCGATGACGACGCGCTGACCCGACAGGTCGGTCGTCTCCTCGCCCGTCTCCGGGTTGATGACGGGCGTGCCGCTCTTGCGGCCCGTGATGATGAGCGCCTCGTCCGGGGTCGCGATCTTGAACCGGACCTTCGCGTACACGGCGCCGACGACGCCGAGGACGATCAGGACGACGACGGCCACGACGACGAGCGCCAGCGTGCCGGCGAGCTCCATGGGACTCCTCCAGGCAGGACCCCGCGGGGCGGGGGCGGGTGGGCGCGGCGCAGGCGCAGGGCCCGTGCCGCCGGGGACGCACCACCGGCGCCGGGTGCCCGGCGGCGGTGGCGGTCCTCGCACCCTAGAGGGCGCCGGCGCTCACGCGGGAGTGCGTCCCACGAGTGCCGCAGCACGGGGCGGGGGCCCGCGTCCGTACCGGCGCGCCCCGCACCTCCTCGCCCCGCGGGCGGGACGCAGGTCCCAGGGCGCCCCTCCCGCGCCCCCGTGACGAAGCGCAGGTGGCACCGCGGAGGACTTTCATCCCATGTCTGCGCGGCACCGCGTTCCTAGCGTCGGAGACAGCGACGGACGACTCCAGCGTCCGCCCCCCGCCCCACCGACCAGGAGGACCTCGTGTCCCAGCCCAGCAGGAAGACGACCGCGGCGACGGCCGCGGGCGCCGCCGTCGCCACCGCCCCCGCCGCCCCCGGCGCCGCGCTCGGCGTGTCCGACGAGACCGGTGTCACCGCGGCGGTCGACCAGCTCGTCGCCAACGCGACGAAGGCGCTCGCGGAGTTCGAGCGGATGACGCAGGAGGACGTCGACCGGTTCGTCAAGAAGGGCGCGGTGGCGGCGCTCGACCAGCACGGCGTGCTCGCGAGGCTCGCGGTCGAGGAGACCGGCCGCGGCGTCTTCGAGGACAAGGCCGTGAAGAACATCTTCGCGTGCGAGCACGTGACGAACTCGATGGCGAACCTCAGGACGGTCGGCGTCATCGCGGTCGACGAGCTCAACGGCATCACCGAGATCGCCGAGCCCGTCGGCGTGGTCGCCGGCATCACACCCGTGACGAACCCGACGTCGACCACGATCTTCAAGGCCCTCATCTCGCTCAAGACGCGCAACCCGATCGTCTTCGCGTTCCACCCGAGCGCGCAGCGGTGCTCGGTCGCCGCCGCCCGCGTGGTGCGGGACGCCGCGGTCGCGGCCGGCGCGCCGGAGCACTGCATCCAGTGGGTCGAGACGCCGTCGCTGCAGGCGACGAGCGCCCTCATGAACCACCCGGGCGTCGCGACCATCCTCGCGACCGGCGGCAACGCGATGGTCAAGGCGGCGTACTCGTGCGGCAAGCCGGCGCTCGGCGTCGGCGCGGGCAACGTCCCGGCGTACGTCGAGAAGTCGGCGAAGCTCGGCCGCGCGGTCAACGACATCGTCCTGTCCAAGGCGTTCGACAACGGCGTGATCTGCGCGTCGGAGCAGGCCGTCATCCTCGACGACGCGATCTACGACGCGGCGATGGCCGAGTTCGCCCGCCTGCACGCCTACCGCGCGAACGCGGCCGAGAAGGCGATGCTCGAGCGCTTCGTCTTCGGCGTCGAGGCGGACGGCGAGAACTGCGCCGGGGCGCGGCTGAACCCCGCGGTGGTCGGCAGGAGCCCGGTGTGGATCGCCGAGCAGGCCGGTTTCACCGTCCCCGCGGACACGTCGGTCATCCTCGCCGAGGTCTCGGCCGTCGGCCCCGCCGAGCCGCTCACCCGCGAGAAGCTCTGCCCCGTCCTGGCGGTGCTGCGCGCCACGAGCACCGAGCACGGCATCAGCCTCGCCGAGCAGATGGTCGAGTTCGACGGCCTCGGCCACTCCGCCGCGATCCACACGCAGGACGACGACCTGACGGTCGAGTTCGGCCGGCGCGTCAAGGCGATCCGCGTCATCTGCAACGCGCCGTCCTCCCTCGGCGGGATCGGTGACATCTACAACGCGTTCATCCCGTCCCTGACGCTGGGCTGCGGCTCCTACGGCCGCAACTCCGTCTCGAACAACGTGTCGGCGGTCAACCTCGTGAACATCAAGCGCGTCGGGCGCCGCAACAACAACCTGCAGTGGTTCAAGGTGCCGGCCAAGACGTACTTCGAGCCGAACGCGATCCGCTACCTCGCGGACATGGCGGACGTCGAGCGCGTCACGATCGTCACGGACGCGACCATGACCACCCTCGGCTTCGTCGACAAGGTCATCGACGTCCTCAACCGACGCGGCAACCGGGTCGCGCTGCAGATCATCGACCAGGTCGAGCCCGAGCCGTCCGTGCGTACCGTGCAGGCCGGCGCGGCGCAGATGCGCCACTTCCGCCCGGACACGATCATCGCCCTCGGCGGCGGGTCGCCCATGGACGCCGCGAAGGTCATGTGGCTGCTCTACGAGCACCCCGAGATCGTGTTCTCCGACCTCAAGCAGAAGTTCTTCGACGTGCGCAAGCGCGCGTTCAAGTTCCCCGTCCTGGGCGAGCTCGCCAAGCTCGTGTGCATCCCGACCACGTCCGGCACCGGTGCCGAGGTCACGCCGTTCGCCGTCATCTCCGACCCCGACGCGGGCAAGAAGTACCCGCTCGCGGACTACGCGCTGACGCCGACGGTCGCGATCATCGACCCGGTCCTGACCTCCCGGATGCCGCGCAGCCTGGCGGCCGACTCGGGCTTCGACGCCCTCACGCACGCCACCGAGGCGTTCGTGTCCGTCTACGCCAACGACTTCACCGACGGCATGGCGCTGCAGGCGATCCGCCTCATCTTCAACAACCTCGCGCAGTCGGTGAACGGCGACCCGGCCGACCCGCTGACGAAGGACGCGCGGGAGAAGATGCACAACGCCGGGACGATCGCGGGCATGGCGTTCGGCAACGCGTTCCTCGGCATCGTGCACGCGATGGCCCACGTCATCGGCTCGACGTACCACCTGGTGCACGGGCGCACGAACGCGACGCTCCTGCCGCACGTGGTCCGCTACAACGGCACGGTCCCGACCAAGCTCACGAGCTGGCCGAAGTACGAGCGGTACGTGGCCCCGGAGCGGTTCCAGCAGATCGCGCAGGTGCTCGGCCTGCCGGCCACGACGCCGCAGGAGGGTGTCGAGTCCTACGCGCGGGCGGTGGAGTCCCTGCGGGCGAACGTCGGCATCCCCGCGTCGTTCCAGGCGCAGGGCGTCGACGAGCAGGAGTTCCTGCGCCGGCTCGACGAGGTCGCGATGGGCGCCTACGAGGACCAGTGCGCCCCCGCCAACCCGCGCATGCCGATGATCGACGACATGAAGGACCTCATGACCGCGGCCTACTACGGCACGTCGCTGGAGGACGTGCGGGGCCGCCGCGAGCGCACGGAGGACTGACCGACTCCCCGACGGTCCCGGCGCCCCTCCCCGAGGGCGGCCTCCGTCGGCGCTCGCCCGACGCCCCCCGCTGCCCCACGGCGGGGGCGTCGCCGCGCCCGGGCCCTGCACGGGACCCGGCACGCCGGCGCCAGCACCGGCCGGACCAGGGCGGATGAGAACGCGATGAGGCCGACGGGCGCGGCACCGGCGAGGGCGGCAGACTGTGGCGCCGCCGCCCTCCCCCTTCCGGCGGCGCCGACGCACGTCCACGACCCGGGAGGTCCCCAGTGGCAGCGCACCGCACGTCCGTCCCCCTCACGACCCGCACGCTGCGCCTGGCCGCCGCCGGCGTGCTCGCCCTCGGCCTCGCCGCCTGCACCGACGCCGACGTCGACCGCGCGGCGGACGAGGTCGCCGAGGCCGCCCAGGGCGCGGCCGACGACGTCACGGGCGCGGGCGACGCGCTGCAGCAGGCGCTCGCCGACGCGCAGGCGCACGCCGACGAGGCCCGCGCCCGCGTCGACGAGGCGCGCGCGGCGCTCGGCGGGCTCGACGAGCAGGCGCGGGCGCAGGCGGACGCCGCGGTGACCTCCGCGCAGTCCGCGGTCGACGAGGCCGAGGCTGCGCTGGCGCAGGCGCGCGACCAGGGTCAGGCCGCGTCGCAGGAGGCCGTCGCGAGCGCCCGCGAGCGCGTGGAGACCGCCCGTGCGGAGCTCGACGCCGCCACCGCGAACGCCGGCGCCGAGGGCGGCGACGCGCTGCGGTCCCTCGCGGACCAGCTCGACACGCTCGGCCAGGACCTGCAGGAGGCCACCGCAGGCTGACGCGTCCGCCGCCGCGCGGGTGATTTCGTGCGCCGCGCCGCCCCGGGCCTTCGTCGTCGCCGCGCACGTGCCGATGGTGGAGGCATGGCAGCACGGCAGCCGGTGCGCGAGGTCCGCCACCACCGCGTGGAGTGGTGGGTGGTCGCGGCGTGGGCGTCGCTCGGCCTGCTCGTCGTCTGCGGGCTGCTGGCCGCGGCCGGCGTGGTCTGAGCGCACGCCGGCGCGGCGCGGCGCGGCGCGGCGACCTATCCTCGACGTCCGTGAGCACCGACGTCGACCCGTCCGCGCCGCGCTGGCGCCGGGTCGCCGCCGCCGCGGGGCTGCTGGACCCCGACGGGGGCGTCCGGGCGACCGTGTTCGCGGAGATGTCGGCGCTGGCCGCACGCACGGGCGCGCTCAACCTCGGTCAGGGCTTCCCGGACGTCGACGGGCCCCCGGCGGTCGCCCGCGCGGCGGCCGACGCGATCCTCGCGGGGCACAACCAGTACCCGCCCGGGCCGGGCGTCCCCGCGCTGCGTGCGGCGGTGGCCGCGCACCAGGCGGCCCGCTACGGCGTCACGCTCGACCCCGACCGCGAGGTCCTGGTCACCACCGGGGCGACGGAGGGCCTGGCGGCGGCCGTGCTCGCCCTCGCGGGTCCGGGCGACGAGGTGCTCACGCTGGAGCCGTACTACGACTCCTACGCCGCGGTGGTGGCGATGGCGGGCGCCCGGCACACGACGGCTCCCCTGCGCGCCACGCCCGACGGGTTCCGGCTCGACGTCGACGCCCTCGCCGCCGCCGTCACGCCGCGCACCCGGCTGCTGCTGCTCAACTCCCCGCACAACCCGACCGGCGCCGTGCTGCGCCGGGACGAGCTGGAGGCGGTCGCACGCCTGGCCGTGGCGCACGACCTGCTCGTGGTGACCGACGAGGTGTACGAGCACCTCGTGTTCGGGGTCGAGCACGTGCCCGTCGCGACGCTCCCCGGGATGGCGGAGCGCACGCTGACGGTCTCGTCCTCCGGCAAGACGTTCTCGTTCACCGGCTGGAAGATCGGGTGGGTGACCGGCCCGGAGGAGCTGGTCACGGCCGTCCGCACGGTCAAGCAGTTCCTCACGTACGTGTCGGGCGCGCCGTTCCAGCCCGCGGTGGCCGCCGCGCTGACCGACCCCGCCGCGCTCGCATGGGTCGACGACCTCGTCGCCTCGCTCGCCGCGCGCCGCGACCTGCTCACGGCGGGCCTGCGCGACGCCGGCTTCGACGTGGTCCCGCCCGACGGCACCTACTTCGTGCTGGCGGACGCCGCACCGCTCGGGTACGACGACGGCGTGGCGCTGTGCCACGACCTGCCGGCGCTCGCGGGCGTCGTCGCCGTGCCGGTGCGCGCGTTCACGCGCCCCGGCTCGCCCGCCGGCACCGCCCTGCGCTCGTACGTGCGGTTCACGTTCGTCAAGCGCCGCGAGGTGCTCGAGGAGGCGGTGGCCCGGCTTCGGCGCCTGCGGCCCTGAGACGACGACGTGCCCGCGCGGTGCCGGCGGATGTGCGGGGAGGTCAGAGCTGCCAGGCCCCGCCGCGGCGGAACGCCGGCGTCGCGAGCGCGAGCACGAGCAGCGCGAGCACGGACGCGGCGGCCATCACGGCCGTCATCGCCACGGCGTCCCCGCCGAGCAGGCCGGACACCGGCGACACGAGGCCCGAGACGCCGGCCTGGCACGCGCCGATGAACGCGGCCGCCGTGCCCGCGATCTCCCCGTGCCGGCCGAGCGCGATGCTCGAGGCGTTCGGCGGGGCGAAGTTCACGAGCGCGAGCACGAACCACAGCACGACGAGCAGCGCCCACAGGCCGCCCGCCCCGGTGAGCGCGAGCGCGAGCAGCACCCCGGCGAGGACGACGACGCCGACCTGCGCGGCGCGCAGGATCCGGATCGGCGCGACGCGCCGCACGATCGCGGCGTTGATCTGGGCGCCGATCACCAGCCCGATGCCGTTGACCGCGAAGACCAGCGAGAACTCGTGCTCGGACAGCCCGTACCCCTCGCGCAGCACGAACGGCGACGCGACGACGTAGCTCATGAGGACGGCCATGTTGAGGCCGGGCAGCACCGCGAGCGCCACGAAGTGCCGGTCGCGCAGGAGGGAGCGGTACCCGGACACGGCGGTGCGGAAGCCGCCGGCGCGTCGGCGCTCGGCCGGCAGCGTCTCCGGCATCTTCGTCAGGACGACGACCCACAGGCCCGCGCCGAACAGCGCGAGCGCGAGGAAGACCGCGCGCCACCCCCACTGCCCGGCGATGAGCCCGCCGACGGACGGTGCGAACAGCGGTGCGACCCCGATGACGAGCATGAGCCGCGACATCAGCCGCGAGGCGTCCGAGCCGACGAACCGGTCGCGGATGAGCGCCATCGCCACGACCGAGGCGGACGCGTTGAAGAAGCCCTGGAGCATCCGCAGCGCGACGAGCGGCACGATCGCGGGCGCGACCGCGCACAGCAGGGAGGTCACGACGTGCAGCGCCACGCCGACCAGCACGGGCGCGCGCCGGCCGAACCGGTCCGACAGCGGCCCGATCACGAGCTGACCGACGGCGCCGCCGAGCAGCATCCCGGTCATCGTGAGCTGGGCCGCGGCGGCGGACGTGCCGAGGTCGCGCGCGACGTCGGGCAGCGACGGCAGGTAGATGTCGGTGGAGACCGCCGGCAGCGCCGTCATCGACCCGAGCAGGAGCACGTAGCGCCAGTCGGGCCGGTGGGCGGGTGCGGCCGGTGCCGCACCGTCGGTCGTGGTGCGACCCGCGTCGGCCGAGCGCGCGTCGGGCGGCGTGGCCGCGCGCGCCTCGGGGGTGCGGAGACCTGCGCGTCGGGGCGCGCGGGTGCGTGGGGAGCAGGGGCGGGGGTGCGGTGCGGCGTGGGCACGGCGGCGGACGGGGCGCTCGCGGCGGCCCGCCCGGCGGGGTCGTCCAGGGGTGACATCCCCTTCATGGTCGCACCGCGCCGGGACGAGGCGCGAATCGATTCGACATTTCGGGCGGGGCCGCACCCCCGGTCGGCACCGGCCCCCGCCGGACGCCGGTCACGGGGCCGTCCGGGTGACGCACCCCGGGCCCTCCCCCGCCGCCGCTCCAGGCGGACGACCGACGCACCGATGCGCGGACGTGAGCTACGACCTCCTCCTCGTCGCGCGGCGTCCCGGCCAGACCTTCGAGCAGGCCCTCCACGACGGCCCGCACGGCGGCGGACCGCTCGGGCCGGAGCGCCTCGCGCAGTGGGCCCGCATCGAGACCGGCCTGCGCGCGCTGCTCGGCGACGTCCACGTGCACGTCGACGCGGACGCCGGGCACGCCGAGCTGGCGCACGACGCGACGGGTCTGCAGGTGGAGCTGTTCGCCGACCAGGGCGCCGTCGCCTACCCGTACTGGGCGCACGAGGACCCCGCCGCGTTCCACCGCCTCGTCACCGCCGTCGTCGCGCTCGTCGTGCGCGAGACGGGGCTGGAGGCCTACGACCCGCAGGCGGGTGCCCCGTTCGACGGCCACGTCGACGACCGCACGGGGGTGGCCGGGAGCGCGGCGATCGCCGCGGGGTACGGCGGCCGGGTGCACGACGTCCCGGCCTCGGCCGTCCCCCGGTGCCGGACGGGGCGACGGACGGGTGGCAGCCCGCGCCCGAGCGCGCTCCCGCCGGACGCCGACCACTGACCGACGGCGACCAGCGCGCCCGCGCCCTGCGGTACCTCGTGGCCGGTGCGCTCGCGCTCGTCGGCGGCGTGGCGAACCTCGTCACGGACGGCCGCCCCGCCTGGGCGGTGGTGCTGCTGGCGCTCGGGGCGTTCAACGTCACCGTCGGCCTGGTCGTGTCGCGTCGCTGGGTCACGCCGGCGCACGGCGGCCGCGGGGACGGCTGAGCGTCGGCGGTCGGTGTCGGCGGTCGGTGAGAAGGTGGGCCCATGTGCGGCCGGTACGCCTCCTTCCGCGAGGACCAGCAGATCGCCGACGAGTTCGCGGTCGCGACGATCGCCGACGACGTCCGGCTCCTCCCCCCGTCGTGGAACGTCGCGCCGACCGACGGCGTCCGGATGGTCGTCGAGCGCGCGGACCGCGAGACCGGCGAGATCTCCCGCCAGCTGCGCGTCGCGCGGTGGGGGCTGGTGCCGTCCTGGGCGAAGGACCCGTCGGTCGGGGCCCGCATGATCAACGCGCGCGTCGAGACGATCGCCGACAAGCCCGCCTTCGCCAAGCCCTTCGCGGTGCGCCGGGCGCTCCTGCCCGCGGACGGCTACTACGAGTGGAAGCGGCTGGAGGCGCCCGAGGGTGCGCCGCGCAGCCGTCGGACCGCCAAGCAGCCGTACTGGATCCACCCGGCGGACGGCGACGTCGCCGCGCTCGCGGGTCTCTACGAGTTCTGGCGCGACCCGACCAAGGCCGACGACGACCCCGAGCGCTGGGTCGTGTCCGCCACGGTCGTCACGCGGCCCGCCGCCACCGAGGAGCTCGCCGCCATCCACGACCGGCAGCCCCTGATGCTCCCGCGCGACCTGTGGTCGGCCTGGCTGGACCCGGCCGTCGGCGCGGACGACGCGCGGGACCTGCTCGCGACCACGCCGCCCGACCTCGTCGCGACCCCGGTCTCCACGCGGGTCAACGCGGTCGCGAACAACGGCCCGGACCTGGTCGAGCCGGTCGGCGAGGACGTGCACCCGCGCTGACGCCCGCGGCGCCGAGTACAGGCGTGGCGGCCGGGCGCCCTGCCGCAGCAGGGCGACCCGACCTCCACGTCCGTGCAGCCGACTAGAGGTTCGACCAGGTCCCGAACCCGCCGCCCGGAACGGACTGGCAGGTGCCGGCGATCGCCCCACCGCTGTTCGCGCCGTACACGCAGTTCACGCCACCCGACGTCCGCAGACCGGTCAGCGCGGTGACGATCGAGGCGCCGCTCCCGATCGGGGCCCACACGGAGGGCTCCGGGTGGTTCGGCACCGTCGATCCCCAGACCGTCCCGTCCGCGCCACGCGCGTACACCGAGTAGGCCCCTGGAGACGCGATTACGGTGGGGGTCGCGGTACCGAGCGGTGTCGGCCCCGACCCGAGGTTCAGCCAGGAGTCGAACGCTGCACCTGGTCCGGCCTGCGTGACGCTCGCGACAGTACCGCCCGCGCCGGCGAACACGGTCACCCGGTCGTTCTCCAGGACGGCGACCGGCTCCGTGGTCACGCCGGCGCCGTTCGACCCCAGTCGCGCCCATGCACGGAACGCCGAGCCCGGGGTCGCCTGCTCCGTCCCGTAGACGTACGAGTCGGCGCCCTGGGCGTACAGCCCGATGCGATCGTCGGAGAAGCGCACCAGCGCCGGCCGCCCGACCAGGCTCGTCGCCGCGCTGCCGATCGTGGTCCAGGAGCCGAAGACCCCGCCCGGCACAGACTGCGACACGCCCGCGACAGTCCCGGACTGCGTCGTCGCGTAGACGGCGATCACCCCGGACGAGAGCTGAACCGCGACCGGGTCTCCCGTGACGCCGGCGCCGGAGGTGCCGATCGCCATCCACGGACCGAAGGTTCCGCCGACGACGCTCTGGTTCGTCCCCAGGACGACTCCGCCCGTGGTGCGCGCGTAAAGGGCGATCCTGCCGTCACTGAGCCTCAGGACTGCGGGACGACCCACGAACGAGCCGCCGCCCGACCCGAGCGTCTGCCAGGCCCCCAGAGAACCACCGGCAGCGGCCTGGCTCGCGCCCCACACGTTGCCGTCCGATCGGATGGCGTACAACGAGATCCGGTCCGCGTCGATGATCGCACTCGGCGCGTCGGCCGCCACGACGGGCGTCACCGGCACCGGGGGCGTCGAACCGTCCGGCTCCACGACCTTGTTGTACCGGTACGGCTCGTAGCGGGCCCTAGCGTGGGAGTCGATCGTGCGCGCCGACGTGCTGGACGTGGCGTGCTTGACCGGCGTACTGCCGAACGAGTAGTAGGTGAACTGGCCGTTACCGAGCCACTGGTGGAAGAGGATGGTGTGAACGCCCGGAATCGTCAGGAAGTCGCCCGGCTTAAGGTCCGGCCAGTCGATGGGGTGCGCATAGTTCCGCAACGTGCTGCTGTTCGGGCTATCCTTCAGGTGAAGCGCCATCGCCACGTATCCCGAGCAGTCGCGCCGGTAGAGCTCGCCCGCTGGCCCCGGCCCCGGCGAGAACCTGCCCTGGTCGTAAGGGCCGGGCTGGTGGTCGACCCAGTACTGCGCCCGGGCGATGATCTCGGCCCGGCTGATCTCGCCGCCGCGCACGGAGACGGCCGTGGCCTGCGTGGACGCTGCGACCAGTCCGATCATCGCCAGCAGCAGGGCGAGGACGGCTGATGTTCCTGCCCGACCGCTCGAGCGGCTCCTGGAGTTCGTGCGAGCCATCGGCACTCCACCTCTCCGCGCGCACCGCCATGGCGCCGCGTGTCGATTCGTCACCGGCGTCGCCAGGTGTCGCCGACAAAGGCCCGCGCGTCAGAACAGCAACAGGCACAAGACATCGACGACCGCAGGTGCCGGCCGTGGTTTTCCGATGCTATCCGCCACCACCGGTTCATGTGGCCGATTCGGCGGGGAAATACCAGTATTGACATGCACCGCGGGGCATTTCGTCCGGTTCGATCGTGCGGCAGTGCGCGCCGCTGCCTGCCCGCGGTGCCGGGGACGCGCTCGTGGTTCCTGCCGGGAAGCCACCGCGACCTCCTGGCGGACGTGTCCGATCAGCGCGGCGACGACGCCGACGACAGCCGGTACGGCGTGATCTCCCCGACGCCGGCGAGGTCGCGCACGGGCAGCCGCTCGAGCACGAACCGCGGGTCGCCGCCGAGCACGGCCGCCGTGCTCGCGTCCACCAGGACGCTGCTCGGCTCCGCGACGTCGGTCAGCCGGGCTGCCAGGTTCACCACCGGCCCGAACACGTCCCCGAACCGCGACAGCACGCGGCCCCACACCATGCCGACCCGCACGGGCGTCACCCCGCGCGCACCCTCGACGAGCCCGCCGGCACCCCGCTCGGCGTCGACGTCGAGCGACGCGCCGAACGCGTCGGCCAGCCCGAGCGCGACGCGCGCGCCGACGCCGGGCGTGTCCGCGATGAACAGCACCGCGTCCCCGATCGTCTTGACGACGCGCCCGCCGGCGCCCACGACGACGTCCCGCGCGGCGGCCTCGAAGCGCTGCACGAACTGCGACAGGTCGGTCGAGCCGAGGCCCGCGGTCCGGCGCGTGAACGACACCATGTCCGCGAACCCCACGGCCCGGGCCAGCGGCAGCTGACCGGCGTCGCCCACCGAGCCGCGCACCTCGCCGAACTCCGCGGCGTACCGGTCGGCGACGGCCGCCAGCTGTCGGCGGTACGAGTGCAGCAGCTGCTGCTCGAGCACCGGGGCCAGGTCCTTGAGCCGGTCGAGGACCAGGAGGCGGGCGCTCGTGTCGTCGAGCCCGTAGCGCGCGGCCATGTCCTCGACGAGGGCCTCGACCTGCCACAGCGCGAGCCGGTCGGACGTGTGGCCCAGGGCACGCACGACCGTCGTCACCGTCGGCAGCGCCAGTCCGTGCCGGCGCAGCAGGGTGCCGGCCAGGCGCACCGCCTCCGCGTCGCGCTCGGTGTACCGGGGCTCGTCGTCGTCGGCCGCGGGCAGGCCGAGCGTGCGCCAGAACATCCGCACGAGCTCGAGGTCGATGTCGTAGCGGGTCGCCAGGTCGCGCGCCGTCAGGGTGCGCGGCCCACCGAGCAGCACGTCGTCGAGCTCGCCGGTCGTCCCGGTGCGGCGGGGCTCGGAGGTGGGAGCGGGGGCGGGAGCCGGGGCCGGAGCGGCGGCCGGGGGACGCGCGGGGTCGCCGGGGTCCTGGGCCCGCTGGGGCTCCACCGCCCGGGCTCCGGGCGCACCGCCGACGCCGTCGTGCACGTCACGAGCCTAGATCACCGGCCGCGGCCGTCACGGTGCGGGCGGCTCGCGACGGGCCGGCGCCGGCGCGGGGCGGCCCGGGGTCAGGCCCGGACGTTGCGCACGTCGCCGGCGTGCACCAGGTGCTCGGCGCCCGCGTCGTCGACGACGACGAGCGCCCCGTCGTCGTCGAGGCGACGGGCGGTGCCGCGCAGCGTGCGACCGTCGGGCAGCGCGACGGACACGGGAGCACCGAGGGTGCTGCACACGGCGGCGACCTCGTCCGCGAGGCCGGTGCCGAGCGCGTCGCCGCCGCCGTCCGCCCAGCGCGAGGCGAGACCGTGCAGCGCGTCGACGAGCGCGACGAGGACGGTGGCCCGGTCGGTGTCGCGCGCACCCGCGAGCGCGAGCGAGGTCGCCCACGGCACGGGCAGCTCGGCGGCGTCCTGGTGCACGTTGACGCCCACCCCCACCGCGACCGCCGGCCCCGGGCCCGCGTCCGGCACGACCTCCGCGAGGATGCCCGCCACCTTGCGGGCCGTGCCCCAGCCCTCGACCGGCTCGGCGTCCGGGCCGAGCTCGACGAGGACGTCGTTCGGCCACTTGAGGACGGCACGCACGCCGGTCGTGGCGCGCAGCGCGTGCACCGTGCCGAGGCCGGCCAGCAGCGGCAGCCAGCCGAACGTCTCGGGGCCGGACCGCGGCCGGGCCACGAAGGTGCACGTGAGGGCGGCGCGGGCGGGCGTCTGCCAGGTGCGGCCCGCGCGACCGCGGCCCTGCGTCTGGTGGTCGGCCACGAGGAGGCTCGCGTGCGGCCACGCCCCGGGCTCGCGCCGCAGCGCCGCCACGACGTCGGCGTTCGTCGACGCGGTCGCGTCCACGACGTCGAGCCGGGCGAGCGGTCCGGCGGGGGCGAGCAGGAGCGCGCGCAGCGCGGAGGCCTCGAGCGGCGGGCGGTCGGGCGTCACCGGCTCATCATGGCGCAGGGCGGGACGCGCGGCAGGGGCCGGTCACGCCGTGCCCCCCGGTCCTGGCTTGTGGGGACCCCACAGGCGACCGGGGGCAACACGGTCCCTCGTGTGCAGGCGGGTGGTGGACACCGACAACTAGCCTTCCTCGGGTGACCTCGACCGACCCCGACGCACCCGTCCGCACGACGGCGGGTCTGCTCGCCGACCTGGAGGCCCGCCGCGCCGCCGCGGTGGACGCGCCCGAGGAGGCCGCCGCCGCGAAGCAGCACGCCCGCGGCAAGAAGACGGCCCGCGAGCGCATCGACCAGCTGCTCGACCCCGGCTCGTTCACGGAGATCGACGCGTTCGCGCGGCACCGCTCGACGAACTTCGGCCTGGACCGCAGGCGGGTGCCGGGCGACGGCGTGGTCGTCGGGCACGGCACGGTCGACGGGCGTCCCGTCGCCGTGTACTCGCAGGACTTCACGGTCTTCGGCGGCAGCCTCGGCGAGGTGCACGGGCAGAAGATCGCGAAGGTCATGGACCTCGCGCTGCGCACGGGTGTGCCGCTCGTCGGCATCAGCGACGGCGGCGGCGCCCGCATCCAGGAGGGCGTCGCGGCGCTGACGCAGTTCGCGGAGATCTTCCGGCGGAATGTCGCGGCGTCGGGCGTGATCCCGCAGATCAGCCTCATCCTCGGCCCGTCGGCCGGCGGCGCGGTGTACTCGCCCGCCCTCACCGACTTCATCGTCATGGCCGACGGCACGTCGAACATGTTCATCACCGGGCCGGACGTCATCCGCGCCGTCACGGGCGAGGACGTGGGCTTCGAGGAGCTGGGCGGCGCGACGACGCACTCGACGCGGTCCGGCGTGGCGCACTACATGGCCTCCGACGAGGACGACGCGATCGACTGGGTGCGCTCGCTGCTGTCCTACCTGCCGCAGAACAACCTCTCCGACCCGCCGGTCTACCCGCACGAGTCGCCCACGGAGGTCACCGAGGACGACCTCGCGCTCGACACCCTCGTGCCGGACTCGGACAACCAGCCGTACGACATGCACACCGTGCTCGAGCACGTGCTGGACGACGGCGCCCTGCTCGAGGTGCAGGCGCTGTACGCCCAGAACGTCGTCGTCGGGTTCGGGCACGTCGAGGGGCAGCCCGTCGGCGTCGTCGCCAACCAGCCGCAGCAGATGGCCGGGACGCTGGACATCAACGCCGCGGAGAAGGCCGCGCGGTTCGTGCGCACGTGCGACGCGTTCGGCATCCCGGTGCTGACGTTCGTCGACGTCCCCGGCTTCCTGCCGGGCACCGACCAGGAGTGGAACGGCATCATCCGCCGCGGTGCGAAGCTCATCTACGCGTACGCGGAGGCGACGGTCCCGCTCGTCACGGTCATCACGCGCAAGGCGTACGGCGGCGCGTACATCGTCATGGGCTCCAAGCAGCTGGGTGCCGACGTGAACCTCGCGTGGCCGACCGCGCAGATCGCGGTCATGGGCGCCGGCGGCGCCGTGAACATCCTGCAGCGGGGCGCGCTCAAGGCCGTCGCGGACGCCGGCGGCGACGTCGAGGCCGAGCGCCGTCGCCTCACGGCCGAGTACGAGGACGCGATCGTGCACCCGTGGGAGGCGGCGGACCGCGGCTACGTGGACGCGGTGATCGCGCCCTCGCAGACGCGCAGCGAGATCGTCAAGGCCCTGCGGCTGCTGCGCACGAAGCGCGCGAGCCTGCCGCCCAAGAAGCACGGGAACATCCCGCTGTGAGCACGGAGCCGGGCCCCGTGGGCGACCCCGACGAGCACGACCCCGCCTCGCACGGCCGCGAGCCGCTCGAGGGCGTCGACGCGACCGACCTGCACGGGGCGGTCGACGCGCTCGCGGAGGCCCTGCACGCCTACGTCGAGACGGCGGTCGGCGTGCGGGCCGAGTTCGGGGCGCGCGAGGCGGACGAGGACCCCCGCGTCCTCGCGCTCGAGGCGCGCGTCGGCGGGCTCAACGCCGGGCTGTACGACCTGCTGCACAGCCGGCTCGGCCTGCACGCGGACCTCACGGGCATGACCTGGGACGACCGCAGCGACGACGACGCCGGCCCGGGCGAGCGCGACACGTTCCACCTCGGGTTCGTCGTCGAGCTGCCGGGCGGGGTCACCGACCTGACCCTCGAGGCGGTGCTCGACGTGGTCGACGACGGCGGTGCGCACATCGCCCAGACCCTCCTCGACCGGGGGTACGTCGTGGGTGAGTGGGGCGCGGGTCGGGGCGCGCCGGTGCTGCTCGACGAGGACGACGAGGACGACGAGTGAGCCAGCCCGGGACCGAGCCGCTGCCGGTGGACCCGCACGTGCAGGTGGTGCGGGGCGCGCCGGACGACGTCGAGCTCGCCGCGCTCGTCGCCGGGCTGGTCGCGGCCGCCTCGGGGCAGGACGACCACGGCGACGCGCACACCGCCGGGCGCGAGGACGCGCAGCGTGCCGCCCGCGCACGCTGGACCGCCCCCGGACGCCTGCGCGGCGCGGTGCGCCCGCAGCCCGGACCCGACGCGTGGCGCTGGAGCCTGCACCCCTGACCGCCGCGTGACCGCCTCGTGGTGCGGTGCGTACCGGCCAGTAGGGTTCCCCCGGTGAGCACGCTGCCCCCGTCCGTCCCCACCCGCACCCCCACGCCCGTCGACGCCGTCGCCGACGCGCACGTCGCCGCCGTGGCGCGCCTCGACCCCCTCGACGCCACGGCGCTCGGCGTGCCCGGGCACGAGCGCGAGATGCCCGACCTCTCCCCCGACGGGCACGCCGCCCGCGCCGAGGAGCGCCGCTCGACCCTCCTCGCGCTCGAGGCCCTCGCCCCGGCCGACGACGTCGACACCGTGACCCTCGCCGCCATGCGGTTCGCGCTGCGCGGCGCCCTGGACCTGCACGAGGCCGGCGAGGACGAGCGCAAGCTCAACAACATCGCGTCCCCGCGCAGCGCGTCGCCGAGGTGTTCGACCTCATGGCGACCGACAGCGAGCAGGCCTGGGACGACGTCGCCGCGCGGCTGCGCAGCGTCCGCGGCGCGCTCGCCGGGTACACGGCGTCGCTGCGGCACGCCGCCGAGCGCGGTCACGTCGCGGCGGTCCGGCAGGTCCGCGCCGTCGTCGAGCAGGCGCGTCGCCTCGCCGACGCGGAGGAGTCCGCCCTGGCACGGCTCGTGCGCAGCCCCGAGGCCGAGGCCGTGCTCGGCACCGACCACCCGCTGCGCGCCGACCTGGAGCGCGCGTCCGCCGACGCCCGCGCCGCCTACGCCGACCTCGCCACGTTCCTCGCCGACGAGCTCGCGCCGCGCGCGCCCGAGGCCGACCCCGTGGGACGCGACCGGTACGCCCTGTGGTCGCGGCACTGGGTCGGGGCGACGCTCGACCTCGAGGAGACGTACGCGTGGGGGCTCGAGGAGCTCGCGCGCGTCCAGGCGGAGCAGACCGCGCTCGCCGCCGAGATCGCCGGCCCGGGCGCGAGCGTCGAGGAGGCCGTCGCCGTCCTCGACGCCGATCCGGCCCGCACGCTGACCGACGTCGACGCCCTGCGCACCTGGATGCAGCGCACCTCCGACGCCGCGATCGAGGCGCTCGACGGCACCCACTTCGACATCCCGGCGCCCGTGCGCGTCCTCGAGTGCCGCATCGCCCCGTCCGCGACCGGCGCGATCTACTACACCGGCCCGAGCGACGACTTCAGCCGCCCCGGCCGCATGTGGTGGTCCGTGCCCGCCGGCGAGACGACGTTCCACACCTGGCGCGAGCTGACGACCGTCTACCACGAGGGCGTCCCGGGCCACCACCTGCAGATCGCGCAGGCCGTGCACGAGCGGGCGACGCTCAACCAGTGGCGCCGCCTCGCGTCGTGGACCTCCGGGCACGGCGAGGGCTGGGCCCTGTACGCCGAGCGGCTCATGGCCGACCTCGGGTTCCTCGACGACCCGGGCGACCGCCTCGGCATGCTCGACGGGCAGCGCCTGCGGGCCGCGCGCGTCGTGTTCGACATCGGCGTGCACCTCGGCCTGCCGGCGCCGGCCGAGTACGGCGGCGTCTGGACGCCCGAGAGCGCGTTCCGGTTCCTCGACGCGAACGTCAACATGTCGGACTCGTTCGTCCGGTTCGAGTACACGCGGTACCTGGGGTGGCCCGGGCAGGCGCCGTCGTACAAGGTCGGCCAGCGGCTGTGGGAGCAGACCCGCGACGCCGCGCGCCGCACCGCCGCCGAGCGCGGGCAGGCGTTCGACCTGCGCGACTTCCACGCGCGCGCCCTGCGGCTCGGGTCGGTCCCGCTGGAGATCCTGCCGACGTCGCTCGGCGCCTGACCCCTCCGCCGACCCGGGCTTCGGCCCGAGCAGCACGGAGCCCGGCGGCCGCACGGCCGCCGGGCTCCGGTGCGCGGTCCCCTCGGGGCTCAGCCGATGATCGCCCAGCCGTACCTGAGCATGACGACCGCGGCGAGCAGCACGAGGAACGCGACGGTGACGAACCAGTCGTTGCCGCTCGCGACGAACCGGCGCGCCCACGGGCCGGCGGCGCCCGGCAGGCTCAGGTGCCCGTCGCGCACGTTGACGCGCGTCAGGCCCGCCCACACGAGCGTCGTCGTCACGGTGACGAGCAGGCACCACGGGCACAGCGCGCCGATCTCGGTGTAGGCCTGCTGGAACAGCCACAGCGCGAAGACCAGGCCGAGCGTGTAGACGACCTGCGCGGTGAGCATGAACCAGCGCGGGAACCGCACGCCGCCGATCATCGCGACGGCGACGGTCAGCACGACCGCCTCGGCGGCGATGCCGAGGAACGCGTTGGGGAAGTGCTCGCCCAGCAGGTTCGCCTGCCACGTCTGGGCGACCTTGCCGCAGCTGATGACGGCGTTGAGGTCGCACCCCAGCGTCGCGCTCGGGTTCGCGGCGAGCGTCACGGCCTCGATCGAGAGCACGAACGACGCGTACAGGCCGATGAGGCCGGACACGACCATCTCGATCGCGGTGCGCCGGCGCCACGCGAGCGGTGCCGGACCGGAGTCGAGCGGGTCGGCGGGTGCGCCGTCGTCGACGTCGAGGTCGTCGAGGTCGTCGTCGTGGGTGTCGTCCGCGTCCGGGGCGGGCGGCGTCGTCGCCGTCCGGCCCGTCGGGGCGCTGGGTCGGTTCACGGGTGTCCTCCTGCGCGGGTCACCGGCGGACGTGGTCGGGACCTGCATGGTGCCACGCGGACCTGTGCGTGCGGCAGACCATCGTCCCGGGCGGACGACGCCGGCGCTGATGCGCGGTGCCCCGATCACGCCGGGCGCGGCGCGTACATGATGAGCCCGACGCCGACGAGGCACACGAGCGCGCCCGCGACGTCCCACCGGTCCGGCCGGTACCCGTCGACGACCATGCCCCAGGCCAGCGAGCCCGCGACGAACACGCCGCCGTACGCGGCCAGGATCCGCCCGAAGTGCGCGTCCGGCTGCAGCGTCGCCACGAACCCGTACAGCCCGAGCGCCAGCACGCCCGCACCGATCCACGCCCACCCGCGGTGCTCGCGCACGCCCTGCCACACGAGCCACGCACCCCCGATCTCGCACAGCGCGGCGACGGCGAACAGCACGAGCGAGCGGGTCAGCGTCATGCCGCCGACCCAACCGCCCCACGCCCCCACCCGTCCACCCGCCCACCCACGCCCGTCGAGCGCGCCACACGTCGCTCGACCGCACCGGACACGACTGGCGCCCTCGACCGACGGCTGGCGCGCTCGTGGGACGTGGGCCGGCGGGGGCGGCCGGGTGGGCGCGCGCGGGAGTGCGACGCGGCCGCGGCGGCTAGGGTCGGACCACGTGACCCGTCTGCTGCTCGCCTCCGCCTCCCCCGCCCGCCGGGCCACGCTCACCGCCGCGGGGCTCGACCCGCTCGTGGCCGTGTCCGGCGTCGACGAGGACGCCGCGCTCGCCGCCGCGCGCGAGCGGTTCGGCGACCTCGACCCGGCCGACGCGGTGCTCGTGCTCGCGCAGGCGAAGGTCGAGGACGTCGCCCGCCGGCTGTCCTCCGACGAGACGCTCGACGTGGCGGGCTGGGACGGCGAGGAGGACCTCGTGCTGCTCGGCTGCGACTCGATGCTCGAGCTCGACGGCGAGGTCCTCGGCAAGCCGCGCGACGCCGACGACGCCGTCGCCCGCTGGCGCGCGATGCGCGGACGCTCCGGGGTGCTGCACACGGGCCACTGGCTCGTCGACGACCGTCCCTCGGGAGCGGACGGGCCCGGCACGGGCGGCACGCTGGGGGCGACCGCCTCGACGGTCGTGCACTTCGCGGACGTGCCGGACGAGGAGGTCGCGGCCTACGTCGCGACCGGGGAGCCGCTGGCCGTCGCCGGCGCCTTCACGGTGGACGGCCTCGGCGGGCCGTTCGTCGAGCGCATCGAGGGCGACCACCACAACGTCGTCGGCGTCAGCCTGCCGCTGCTGCGCGCGCTGCTGGGCGAGATCGGGCTCCGGGTCACCGACCTCTGGCGGCGCTGACCGGCGCGACCACGCGCGGCGGTTGTCCGACCCGGACAACCGCGACCCCGTGGAGGCGGCTGCGCCCGGCGGCGCCCTGGTGACTTCCTACAAGGTCCGCCCGCAGGGCCTTGGTCCCTTCCCCAATCTTGGACGCGGGCCCCGGACCGCGCGGCGGCGGCGCGGGGGTGCCGCGCTACGGTGAGCCGTGCCCGACTCGACCCCCCTGCGCAAGGTCCTCATCGCGAACCGTGGCGAGATCGCGGTCCGCGTCGCCCGCGCGTGCCGCGACGCCGGCCTCGCCTCGGTCGCCGTGTACTCGGACACGGACCGCGAGGCCCTGCACGTGCGCGTCGCCGACGAGGCGTACGCCCTCGACGGCGCCCGCGCCGCCGAGACCTACCTCGACATCGCCAAGCTCCTCGACGTGGCCCGCCGGTCGGGCGCCGACGCCGTCCACCCCGGCTACGGGTTCCTCTCGGAGAACGCCGACTTCGCGCGCGCGGTGACCGCGGCCGGCCTCGTCTGGGTCGGGCCGCCGCCGGCGGCCATCGAGCAGCTGGGCGACAAGGTCAGCGCGCGCCACATCGCGCAGCGCGCCGGGGCGCCGCTCGTCGCGGGCACCCCCGACCCCGTGCAGGACGTCGCCGAGATCCACGCGTTCGCGGCCGAGCACGGACTGCCGGTCGCGATCAAGGCGGCCTTCGGCGGCGGCGGCCGCGGCCTGAAGGTCGCGCGCACCGTCGACGAGATCGACGAGATGTACGAGTCGGCCGTGCGCGAGGCGGTCGCGGCGTTCGGACGCGGCGAGTGCTTCGTCGAGCGGTACCTGGACCGGCCGCGGCACGTCGAGACGCAGTGCCTCGCCGACGCGCACGGCACGGTCGTCGTCGTCTCGACCCGCGACTGCTCGCTGCAGCGCCGCCACCAGAAGCTCGTCGAGGAGGCGCCGGCGCCGTTCCTCACGGACGAGCAGCGCGCGACGCTCGTCTCCGCCTCGCAGGCGATCCTGCGCGAGGCCGGCTACGTGGGCGCCGGCACGTGCGAGTTCCTCGTCGGGGCGGACGGCACGGTCTCGTTCCTCGAGGTCAACACGCGCCTGCAGGTCGAGCACCCCGTGACCGAGGAGATCTCCGGCATCGACCTCGTGCGCGAGCAGCTGCGCATCGCCGCCGGGGAGCCGCTGGGCTACACCGAGGTCGCCACGCGCGGGCACTCGATCGAGTTCCGGATCAACGGCGAGGACCCCGCCGCGGGCTTCCTGCCGGCGCCGGGCCGGATCACCCGCCTGCGCTTCCCGGCCGGGCCGGGTGTGCGCGTCGACTCCGGCGTGGTCGAGGGCGACACCGTCTCCGGCATGTTCGACTCGATGATCGCGAAGCTCGTCGTCACCGGCGCCGACCGCCGGCAGGCCGTCGAGCGGGCACGGCGCGCGCTCGCCGAGCTCGAGGTCGTCGGGATCCCCACGGTCGTGCCGTTCCACCGCGCCGTGCTCGAGGCGGACGCGTTCGTGCCCGCGGACCCGGCGGCGCCGTTCCGCGTGCACACGCGGTGGATCGAGACGGAGTTCGCGGAGACGGTCGCCGGTCTCGGCGCCGCACCCGCGGCCGCCACGACCGAGGAGGAGACGGCCGAGGCCGCGCTCGAGCGCGTGGTCGTCGAGGTCGGCGGCAAGCGTCTCGAGGTCGTCCTGCCCGCCGCGCTCGGGCTGGGCCGGGGCGCAGCCGCCGCGCGTGCCGGTGCCCGCCCCGGCGCCACGCCCCGCCGGACCGCCCGGGCCCGCACCACCCGCACCGCGGGCAACGGCACCACGCTCGCCTCCCCCATGCAGGGCACGATCGTCAAGGTCGCCGTCGCCGAGGGCGCCCAGGTCGCCGAGGGGGACCTCGTGGTGGTGCTCGAGGCCATGAAGATGGAGCAGCCGCTCGTCGCGCACCGCGCCGGGACCGTCCAGCGGCTCACGGCAGGCGTCGGCGCGAGCGTGAGCGCCGGCACCGCGATCTGCGAGATCGTCGGCTGAGCGGGCAGGACGGTGTGCCGCCGGCGGCCCGTCGGCACCGCGTCGAGGGCGACGGCTGGGTGGAGTGCGGCTGCGGTCACCGGCACTGGGGGCTGCACGGCGCCGCCGGGCTGCTGCTCGTGCGGCGCGACGACGACGGGCGCGCGACGCACGTCGTGCTGCAGCACCGCGCGCCGTGGAGCGACGCGGGCGGCACGTGGGCCCTGCCGGGCGGCGCACGCGGCGCGGGCGAGTCCGCGGAGCAGGCGGCGCTGCGCGAGGCGCACGAGGAGGCGGGCGTCGACGCCGCGGGCGTGCGCGTGCTCGGCAGCCACGTGCTGGAGCACCCGGGCTGGTCCTACACCACCGTGCTCGCCGAGACGCTCGTGCCGTTCACGCCCGCCGTCACGGACGCGGAGAGCGTCGAGGTCGCCTGGGTCGCCCTCGACGACGTCCCGGACCGGCCGCTGCTGCCCGCGTTCGCCGACGCCTGGCCGCAGCTGCGGGCACGCGTCGAGCGGCCGGCGCCCGCCGGCCGGCCCGACGCGGCCCCCGACGCCTGACGCGCCGCGCGCCCGCTCAGTCCTCCGTGCGGTGGTGCATCATCCGGGCGACCTCGCCGATGGTGCCCGACATCGACGGGTACACCGTCGACGCGTCGGCCACCTGGTCGGCGGTGAGCCGGTGCGTCACCGCGAGCGTCAGCGGGAAGATCGACTCGCTCGCGCGCGGCCCGACGACGACCGCGCCCAGCACGGTGCCCGTCCCCGCGTGGGCGAAGATCTTCACGAAGCCGTCGCGCACGCCCAGCATCTTCGCGCGCGGGTTGCGCGCGAGCGGCAGCATGCTCACCTGGTACTGCACGCCGCGCTCGCGCAGCGCGCTCTCCGACGAGCCCACGGTCGCGATCTCGGGCGCCGTGAAGATGTTGGCCGAGATGCCGCGCAGCGACAGGGGCCGCACGGCGTCCCCGAGCGCGTGCGACATGGCGATGCGGCCCTGGGTCGCCGCGACCGACGCGAGCGGCAGCACGCCCGTGCAGTCACCGGCCGCGTAGACGCCCCGCACGTTGGTGCGCGAGACCTTGTCGACCTCGACGTGGCCGGACGGCGTCAGCCGCACGCCCGCCTCCTCGAGCCCGAGCCCGCGCGTCGTCGGCACCGCGCCCACCGCGAGCAGCACGTGCGACCCCTCGACCTCGCGCCCGTCCTCGAGCGTGACGACGACCCCGTCGGCCGTGCGCCGCGCGGACGACGCCCGCGAGCGCGACATCACCGTCATGCCCCGCTGGGTGAAGACGCGCTCGATGAGCTCCGCCGCGTCCTGGTCCTCCCCCGGCAGGACGCGCTCGCGGCTGGACACGAGCACGACGTCCGCACCCAGCGCGGTGTACGCGCCGGCGAACTCGGCGCCCGTGACGCCGGACCCGACGACGACCAGCCGCTCGGGCAGCGACGTCAGGTTGTACATCTGCGTCCAGGTGAGGATGCGCTCCCCGTCGGGCACGGCGTCGGGCAGCACGCGCGGGGTCGCGCCGGTCGCGACGAGCACGACGTCGGCGTCGAGGGTGTGCTCGCGCCCGTCGGGCGTGCGGACCTCGACGTGCTCGGGGTCGCTCAGCCGGCCGGTGCCCACGACGACGTCGACGCCCTCGCGCTCCAGGCGCGTGCGGATGTCGGCGGACTGCGCGGCCGCGAGCGCCTTGACGCGCAGGTTGACCGCGTCGAGGTCGATGCGGTGGTGCAGCGCGTCGCGGACCGCGGACCCGGTGGCGCCCTCGGCCGGCGCCAGGCCCGCGGCGAGCGTGTCGAGACGGATGCCGAGCTCGGGCGCGCGGTCGGCGATCGTCATCCACTCGGCCGTCGCGATGAGCGTCTTGGAGGGCACGACGTCGGTGAGCACCGCGGAGCCGCCGAGGCCCTGGCGCTCGACGACGGTGACGTGCGCACCGAGGCGGCGGGCGACGAGCGCGGCCTCGTAGCCGCCGGGGCCGCCGCCGACGACGACGACGCGACCGGCCGGCGGCGCGTCCGCCGCGGGGCGGACCGTGGAGGCGGCGGCCGGTGCCGGCACGGCGGGCTGGGCGGGGGCGGCGGACGTGGCGGGGTCCTGGCTGCTCATTCCGGGGCCCCCGCGCGATCGTGGACGCAGCGAGCGATCGGGTGGGGAAGGATCACGCCCCCATCCTGCCCGACGGGGCGGCGCGCGCCGACCGGACGGGGACCCCTCCGGCCCGCGGCTAGCCTGGGGCCATGACCGACGCGGCCCGCGACCTCACCGACCAGCTCCCCTCCGACGGCGCCGCCGTGCCGGACCTCGACGACCCGGCGACGGACCCGTTCGAGGTCGCCCGCCGCGCCGCGGAGGTCGTCGCCGAGCGGACGGGGGTCGCGCGCCACGACGTCGCGCTCGTCCTCGGCTCCGGCTGGGGCGGTGCGGCGGACCTGCTGGGCGAGACCGTCGCCGAGCTGCCGAGCCACGAGGTCCCCGGCTTCTCCGCGCCCGCGGTCGTCGGCCACGTCGGCACGCTGCGCTCGGTGCGCATCGCGGGCACGGACGGACGCCGCGAGCGGTACGCCCTCGTGCTCGGCTCGCGCACGCACCTGTACGAGGGCCGCGGGGTGCGGCGCGTCGTGCACGGGGTGCGCACCGCCGCGGCCGCCGGCGCGTCGACGGTCGTGCTGACGAACGGGTGCGGCGGGCTCAACCCGGCCTGGGGACCGGGCACGCCGGTGCTCATCAACGACCACATCAACCTCACCGCGACGTCGCCGCTCGAGGGCGCGACGTTCGTCGACCTGACGGACCTGTACTCGGCCCGGCTGCGCGCCGTGGCGCGCGAGGTCGACCCCACCCTCGACGAGGGCGTCTACGTGCAGTTCCGCGGCCCCCACTACGAGACGCCGGCCGAGGTCACGATGGCCGGGCGGCTGGGCGGGGACCTCGTCGGGATGTCGACGACCCTGGAGGCGATCGCAGCACGCCACGCGGGCCTGGAGGTCCTCGGGATCTCGCTCGTGACGAACCTCGCCGCCGGCATCAGCCCCGAGCCGCTGGCGCACGAGGAGGTCCTCGCGGCGGGCCGTGCGGCGGGGCCGCGGATCAGCGCGCTGCTCGCGGACGTCGTCCGCCGCCTCTGACCCGGCGGGGCGCGCAGTCCCCGCCGGTCCCGCGTGCCGGGGCTGTACCGCCCAGTACGTTGGACGGGTGAGTGCCGAGAACGACCCCCAGGACGTCCGCGCCGGTGGCGCACCCGAGCACGCGCCGCGCGCCGCGGTGCGCCCGACGCCGGACGAGGACCACGCCGACCGCTGGGACGACCTGCAGCGCCGGGTCGAGGCGTGGATCGCCGACGACCCCGACCCCGAGACCGCCGACGAGCTGGACGCGCTGCTGCGCACCGCCCGGGCGCACCCCGTCGACGCGGGGCCCGCGGGCGACGACGCGCAGCTCGACCCGCAGGAGCGGCAGGACCGC
The DNA here is from genome assembly GCF_009720485.1 of Cellulomonas sp. JZ18. Lineage (NCBI taxonomy): Bacteria > Bacillati > Actinomycetota > Actinomycetes > Micrococcales > Cellulomonadaceae > Cellulomonas > Cellulomonas sp. JZ18. The sequence goes on from NZ_CP045245.1 coordinate 2,992,283, forward strand.
GAGGCCTCGGCGCGCGCCCGCGAGGAGCTGGCGGACCGCTTCTCGGGGCTCCTGCAGTTCGGCACCGCGGGGCTGCGCGGCGAGCTCGGCGGTGGACCGCACCGCATGAACCGCGCCGTGGTGATCCGCGCCGCGTCCGGGCTGGCCGCGCACCTGCTGGGCGAGCTCGAGGGCGAGGCCCGCCCGCCGCGCGTGGTCGTCGGGTACGACGCGCGGCGCAACTCCGACGTCTTCGCGCGCGACACCGCCGCGGTCATGACGGCCGTCGGCATCGAGGTGCTGCTGCTCCCCCGGCCGCTGCCGACCCCCGTGCTCGCGTCCGCCGTGCGCCGGTACGACGCCGACGCGGGCGTCATGGTGACCGCCTCGCACAACCCCCCGCGGGACAACGGCTACAAGGTCTACCTGGGCGGGCGCGTGGTCACGGACGCCGGCCAGGGGGCGCAGATCGTGCCGCCCGCGGACGCCGCCATCGCGGCGGAGATCGCCCGGGTGCCGTCCGTCGCGTCGGTGCCGCGCGCGGACGGCGGCTGGCGGGTGCTCGACGAGGACGTCGTCGAGGGCTACGCGCGCGACGCGGCCGCGGTCGTCCCCGCCGCGCAGGACGCCGCCACGGCCCGTGCGCGCGCGTCCCTGCGGGTCGTGCTCACGCCCCTGCACGGTGTGGGCGGCGCGGTCGCCCGCGGCGTCCTCGCGCGCGCCGGCTTCACCGACGTCACCGTCGTGCCCGAGCAGGCCGAGCCGGACCCGCAGTTCCCCACGGTCGCCTTCCCCAACCCCGAGGAGCCGGGGGCGATCGACCTCGCGCTCGCGTACGCGAGCGCGACGCGCGCCGACGTCGTCATCGCGCTCGACCCGGACGCCGACCGGTGCGCCGTGGCCCTCGTCGACGTCCGCTCCCGGGTCGCGGGCGCACCGCAGACGCCGCAGGCCGACGGCTGGCGCATGCTGCACGGCGACGAGGTGGGCGCGCTGCTCGGCGCCGACGCCGCCGCCCGCGTCACGGCCGACCGCGCGGACGGCACGGCCGCGACGTCCGCGCCGCCGACGCTGGCGTGCTCGATCGTCTCCTCGCGCCTGCTCGCGTCGGTCGCCGCGGCGGCGGGCCTGCAGTTCGCCCCCACGCTCACCGGCTTCAAGTGGCTCTCGCGGGTCGAGGGGCTGGTGTTCGGCTACGAGGAGGCCCTCGGCTACTGCGTCGACCCCGCGCACGTGCGGGACAAGGACGGCATCTCCGCGGCCGTGCGCGTGCTCGACCTGGCCGCGCGTCTGGCCGGCGAGGGACGCAGCCTCGTCGACGCCCTCGACGACCTCGCCCGTGCGCACGGCCTGCACGCGAGCGGCCAGGTGAGCGCCCGGTTCGCGGACCTGTCCCGCATCGGCGACACCATGGACCGGCTGCGCGCGCAGCCGCCGCGCGCGCTCGCGGGCTCGGACGTCGTCGAGGTCGTCGACCTCGCGACCGGGACCGAGGACGAGCGCGCGGGGCTGCCGCCGACGGACGGGCTGCGGCTGCTCACGGCCGACGGCACCCGGGTCGTCGTGCGCCCGTCCGGCACCGAGCCGAAGGTCAAGGCGTACCTCGAGGTCGTCGTGCCGGTCGCCGCCGACGCGTCCCGCGACGCGCTCGACGCGGCGCACCGGGACGCCCGCGAGCGCCTGCGCGTGCTCGGCGACGACGTGCGCGCGGCCCTCGGCCTGACCGTCTGAGGGTCGGGGCGTCAGCGCGTCTGGGTGCAGCGCAGCTGCGGGACCGTGCGTGCGGCGTCGCCCTCGGCGGAGCCGGTGAACCCGAAGACGACCGACTGCCCGTTCGCGACCGACCCGTTCCAGGACAGGTTCTCCGCGCTCACGGTGCCGCCGTCCGTGCCGATGTCCGCGCCCCAGCGCTCGTTGATGCCCAGGCCCGGCACGGCGGTCCACTGCACCAGCCAGCCGTGCACGCCGGCGGTCGTCGCGGTCACCGTCACCTGCGCCTGGTACCCCCCCGGCCACGACGTCAGCAGCTCGTAGCGCGCGGTGCACGCGCCGGCGGGCACCGCGGGCGGCGGGGCGACGACCCCGGGGGACGCCGGTGCGGGGGGTGCGGCGGACGGCGGCGCGGCTCCGCCCGGCGCCGGGGTCGTCCCGCTCCCCGGCGGGGCCGGGGCGGACGGCCCGGCAGGTCCGCCGGGTGCCTCCACCGGCGGGTCGGTGGGCGCGGTCGGGGGCGCGGGGGCGGGGGGGCCGTGGTGAGCGCGACGTCCTCGGCCGCGAACGGCGCGACCGGCGGGTTCACGTCGGCGCCGGGCTCGTCCGGACCGCACGAGCCGTCCGGGCGGAACGTCGTGTGCACGCCGGACGCGCACGCGCCGGCCACGACGGCGTCACCGCCGACCACGACGTCGCCGGACAGGTGCGCACCGCCGCGGACGACGGCGGAGTCCCGGACGACGGCGCGGTCCTCGACGACCGCACCGTCCTCGACCCACGCGCGTCCCTCCAGCCGGGCGGTGCCGCGCACCTGCGCCGCGCCGCGGACCACCGCCTGCGGCCCGACCCAGGCCGTCGCGTCGACGGTGGCGGCGTCGTCGACCCAGCCGCCGCCGTGGGGGTGGCGGTGCCCGCCCGCGACCGGCGGTGCCGCGGCGGGGTCGGCCACCACCGCACCGGCCACCCGGAACTCGTACGGGTAGCGCGTCGTGCGGGCGAACGTGCCCCCGTGCCCGCGGGCACCTCCGGCGGGGTGGCCGTGACGACGAGGAGGACGGCGTCCTCGCCCGCGCGCGGGGTCAGGACGACCTCCCCGTCGACGGTCGCCGTCACGGGTCCGAACCGCGGTCCCTCGGGCCCGAGCGCCACCATGCCGACGCTCCACCCGGCGGCACCGGCCGGGAACGCCTCGGCGTGCCCACGCACCCGCACCCGGACGTCGCCCCCCGACCCGTCGGGCACCAGCCGCACGACCGTGAACCCGTACGCGGCGGGCGCGAACGTGCCGAGGACGCGGTGGTGCGCGGGATCACCCGGGACCGGCTCGGTGGGGGTGGTCCGGTCCGCGAGCAGCACGGGGTCGACGTCGTCGAGCAGCGTGGCCGCGGCGCGTCCGCCCCCGTCGCCGGCGGCCGCGCGCATCGCGTACTGGGCGACGCGCCGGTTCACGTCCTCCGGCCGGGAGCCGGTGAGCCGCGCGTACGCGCCGAGGACCGTCTCGCCGTCGTGCGCCTGCGTCCACAGGTCGGCGACGAGGCCCGGGTCCGCGCGGGCCACGAGCGAGTCGAGGAGCAGCCAGCCGGCGGCGCCGTGCCGGGCGCTGCCCCAGGCGAGGTGCGGCGCGCGCAGCAGGTCGCTGACGTCGGCGTGCCCGGCCGGCACCGCCAGGGTCGCCAGGTACGCCGCGCTCGCGGCCCGGAACGACGCGGCGTCCGACCCTCCGAGCCCCCGCCGCGCCCCTCGGCGGCCAGCAGGATCGCGACCTCGGCGTACCCGCGCGCGAGCTCCCACGACGTGCCCTCCGCGACCGCGGTCGCGGGGGACGCGCCGGCTCCCAGGGCGCCGGGCTCCGGGATGCCGGGCTCCGCGGTGCCGGGCTCCGCGGTGCCGGGCGCGTCCTCGTCCTCCGTGCCGGCCGTGGCGAGCACGGCCGGCGTGACACGCAGGACGCCGACGCCGTCGACCGCCTCCGCGCGGCTCGTGGCCCCGCGCACGGGTTCCCCCGGGGGCGCCGCCCGCACCCCGGGGCCCGACGCCCACGTCCCGTCGACGACCACGAGCACCTTGCGGCCGGCTGCCGGGCCGTCGCGGGCGCCCAGACCCAGGGCCGTCACGTGCAGCGCGTGCAGCGACTCCAGGCGTGCGACGGCGGCGTCGGGGTCGAACGCGAGGTCCCCGTCGGACGCGGACGGGTCGGCCCCCGCGCGGGCACCCCACAGCAGCGCCACGTGCTCCCCCTCGCGCACGTGCGCCGCGTCGCGGACGGCACCCCACGCGGCGGGCACGACGAGGGCCGGTGCGCTGCCGACCGTGCTGCCGAGCGCACCGGCGAGCACCGCGCCGAGGACGAAGGGGACGAGCAGCACGAGGGCGAGGGTGCTGCGGCCGATCCTCCCCATCCGCGTGCGTCTCCTCCCGCCGGGTGCGCACGCGTCCGGCGGACCGCGCCCTGCCGTGCTGTCGTCGTCCGTCCCGCACGGGTCGGACAGGTGTCCACCATCGTCGCGCGGTCGGCGCCGAGTCAACGCCCGGAAGGTCCGGTCCGGGGCGGATTCACCCGGCCGAGCCCCGCATTCTCATCGCCCTCTCACGCCCGCCCGCGGCCGCGGGACGGTGCGCGTCGTCGGGGTCCGTCAGTAGCCTGCGTCCGCCGTGAGCCCGCCCAGCACGGCCGCGGTGCCCGACAGCCCGAGGCGCGTCGCCCCCGCCTCGACCATGGCGAGGGCGTCCTGCGCCGTGCGGATCCCGCCCGAGGCCTTGACCCCGAGCCGCCCGCCCACCGTGCGCGCCATGAGCCGCACGGCGTGCACGCTCGCCCCGCCGGCGGGGTGGAAGCCCGTCGAGGTCTTCACGTAGTCGGCGCCCGACGCCTCGGCCGCCTCGCACACCGCGACGATCTCGTCGTCGCTGAGGGCCGCGGACTCGATGATGACCTTGAGCACGGTCGGCGCCGGTGCGGCGGCGCGCACCGCGGCGATGTCGGCCGCCACGTCGGCGAACCGCCCGGCCTTCGCCGCGCCGACGTCGATCACCATGTCGACCTCCGCCGCGCCGTCCCGCACGGCGCGGGCCGCCTCGGCGGCCTTGACGTCGCTGTGGTGCTTGCCGGAGGGGAAGCCGCAGACCGTCGCCACGAGCAGGTCCGGCTCCCCGTCCAGCCCCACCGGCACCTCCAGCGGGAGGAACGAGGGGGACACGCACACGGCGTACACGCCGAGCCGGACGCCCTCGGCGACGAGCGCCTCGACGTCGGCGCGCGTCGCCTCGGGCTTGAGCAGGGTGTGGTCGACGTGCCGGGCGAGCGCGACGGCGTCGAGGGGTGCGGTGGGGTCGGTGGTCATGCGCGGTGCCTCCCGGGCCGTGCGGTGCCCGGCGCGGCGGCCGGGCGGACGATGCGGTCGACGAGCGCACGGCGCTCGTCCTCGTGCAGGAACGCGTGCCGGGCCGCGGCGACCTGGACCGCGACGACGTCGTCAGGGGTCCAGCCGGCCTCGCGCACCAGCAGCTCGAGCTCGCGCGAGAGCGACGTGCCCGACTGCAGGCGGTTGTCGGTGCTGACGGTGACCTCGAAGCCGAGGCGCAGCAGCAGCGTGACGGGGTGGTCGGCGACGGACGCCGCGGCGCCGGTCTGCAGGTTCGACGACGGGCACACCTCGAGCGGCACGCGGCGGTCACGGACCCAGTGCGCGAGCCGGCCGAGCCGCGGTGCGCCGTCGCCGCCGAGCTGCACGTCGTCGGCGATGCGCACGCCGTGCCCGAGGCGCAGCGCCAGGGCGCCGTGCAGCGCGTCGGCGATCGAGTCGAGACCCGCGCCCTCGCCGGCGTGCACGGTCACCGGGAAGCTCTCCTGTCGCAGCGTCCGGAACGCCGCGGCGTGCCGCGACGCCGGGAAGCCCGCCTCGGGTCCGGCGACGTCGAACGCGACGACGCCCGCGTCCCGGTTGGCCAGCGCGAGCGCCGCCACCTCCTCGGCGCGGTCCGCCTGGCGCATCGCCGAGAGGACCTGCGTCACCCGGATCTCGTGGCCCGCGTCGCGGGCCTCCGCCATGCCGTCCTCGAGGCCGGCACGGACGGCGTCGACGACGGCCTGCAGCGACAGCCCGCCGCGCTGGTGCTGCTCGGGCGCGTACCGCTCCTCGGCGTGCACGACGCCGTCGGCCGCCAGGTCGAGCACGGCCTCGCGCGCGACGCGGTGCAGGGCGTCGGCCGTCTGCAGCACGCCCACGGTGTGCGCGAACGTCTCGAGGTAGCGCTCGAGGGAGCCCGAGGACGCCGACTCGACGAACCAGCGCCCCAGCGCGTCGGGGTCGGTCGTGGGCAGCGCGTGGCCGGCCTGCGCGGCGAGCTCGACGACGGTCGCCGGTCGCAGACCCCCGTCGAGGTGGTCGTGCAGCAGGACCTTGGGCAGTGCGCGGACGGCCGCGCCGAGGTCGGCGCCGGGCGTGCCCGCCGCCGAGGGGAGCGCGGTCATGCCACCACCGTAGCGGGGCTGCTCACCCCTCCTGGACCTCGTCCTCGTCGATCGGCACCTCGGCCGCCTGCTCGACCACGTCGGCCTCGTTCGCGGCGTCGTCGAGGTCCGGGCGCGGCACGCCAGGGGTGTGCTCCTCGGGGTCCGGGCGCTCGGGCAGGGCGTCCCGCTCCGGCTCGTCCGCCGGGTCGGTCAGCCGCGCGGGCGCGTCGGGGTCGACGGGGACCAGCCCCGCGTCACGCCAGGCGTCGTTCCCGGGCACGGTGCTCATGGCTCCTCCTCGGACAGGCGGGTGGGACGTCCCCATCGTGCAGGCCGCCCCGCCCGGCTGCCACGGGAGGCAGCCGGGCAGGTCGGGCGGGGGGCGGGCAGGGTGCGGGGGTCAGTCCGCGGCGACCCGGTCCAGGACGAGCGGCCGCGGCGCGGGGGCCGGCGCGTCGGGCGACACGACGACGCCCCCGGCGAGCGCCTCGCGCGCACGGCCGAACCGCTCCGGGGTGTCCGTGTGCAGGGTCAGCAGCGGCTGCCCCGCGCGCACCCGGTCCCCGGGGCGGGCGTGCAGCTCGACGCCCGCACCGGCCTGCACCGGGTCCTCCTTGCGCGCCCGGCCGGCACCCAGGCGCCACGCCGCGACGCCGACCGCGTACGCGTCGAGCGTGGTCAGCACGCCGTCCCGCTCGGCGACGACCTGCTCGGTCTCCCGCGCGACGGGCAGCGGGGCGTCCGGGTCGCCGCCCTGCGCGGCGATCATGCGCCGCCACACGTCCATGGCGCGGCCGTCGGCGAGGGCCGCGGCCGGGTCCGCGTCGGGGCGGCCGGCGGCGTCGAGCATCTCCCGCGCGAGCGCGACCGTGAGCTCGACGACGTCGGCGGGGCCGCCGCCCGCGAGCACCTCGACCGACTCGCGCACCTCGAGGGCGTTCCCCGCGGTGAGGCCGAGGGGCGTCGACATGTCGGTGAGCAGCGCGACCGTCCGCACGCCGGCGTCCGTGCCCAGCTCCACCATGGTCCGGGCGAGCTCGCCGGCCCGCTCGGCGTCCTTCATGAAGGCGCCCGACCCGACCTTGACGTCGAGCACGAGCGAGCCCGTGCCCTCGGCGATCTTCTTGCTCATGATCGAGCTGGCGATGAGCGGGATCGCCTCGACCGTGCCCGTGACGTCGCGCAGCGCGTAGAGCTTGCGGTCGGCGGGCGCCAGGCCCGAGCCGGCCGCGCAGATGACGGCACCGACGTCCTCGAGCTGGCGCATCATCTCGTCGTTCGACAGCGACGCGCGCCAGCCCGGCACCGACTCGAGCTTGTCGAGCGTCCCCCCGGTGTGCCCCAGGCCGCGGCCCGACAGCTGCGGCACCGCGACGCCGAAGACCGCGACCAGCGGTGCGAGCGGCAGCGTGATCTTGTCGCCGACGCCCCCCGTGCTGTGCTTGTCCGCGGTCGGTCGCGACAGCCCGGAGAAGTCCATGCGCTCGCCGCTGGCGATCATGGCCGCGGTCCAGCGGGCGATCTCGGCGCGGTCCATGCCGTTGAGCAGGATCGCCATCGCGAGGGCGGACATCTGCTCGTCGGCGACGACGCCGCGGGTGTACGCGTCGAGCACCCAGTCGATCTGGGCCTCGGACAGCCGGCCCCCGTCGCGCTTGGTGACGATGACGTCGACGGCGTCGAACGGCTCGCTCACGCCTGCTCCTCCCCGGCGGCGCCCGTCGCGCTCCCCCGCTCGACGAGGTCGACCGGCCCGAACGCGTCGGGCAGCACCTCGCTCATCGGCCGGACGCCCCGGACCGTCTCGACGAGCAGGTCCGGCCCGCCGTGCTCGAACAGCAGCTGTCGGCAGCGCCCGCACGGCGCGAGCACGTTGCCGTGCCCGTCCACGCACGTGAACGCGACCAGGCGGCCGCCGCCGGTGACGTGCAGCATCGACACGAGGCTGCACTCGGCGCACAGCGTGACGCCGTACGACGCGTTCTCGACGTTGCAGCCCGTCACGACGCGGCCGTCGTCCACGAGCGCGGCGACGCCCACGGGGAACTTCGAGTAGGGCACGTACGCCCGTGCCAGCATGTCGCGGGCGGCGGCGCGCAGCGCGTCCCAGTCGACCTGGAGGTCGGTCATCGGGTGGTTCCTCACTTCGGGTAGGGCACGCCCTCGGCGGCCGGCGGGCGGACGCGGCCGACGAGACCGGCGACGGCGAAGATCGTCGCCAGGTACGGCAGCATCGCGAGCAGCTCGCTGGGGATGGGCGAACCGGTGTTGTTGAGCACGCGGCGCAGGGCGTCGGCGAGCCCGAAGAACAGGGACGCCGCGAGCGCGCCCTTGGGGCTCCACCGGCCGAGGATCATCGCGGCCAGCGCGATGTACCCGCGCCCCGACGTCAGCTCCTTGGTGAACGCGAGGCCGGCGGAGACCAGCGCGGCACCGCCGAGACCGGCGACGGCCGAGCCGAGCACGGTCGAGCGCCAGCGGGTCGGGTTGACCTTGATGCCGACGGTGTCCGCGGCCTTCGGGTGCTCGCCCGCGGCCCGCATGCGCAGCCCCCAGCGGGAGCGGAACACCATGATCTGCAGCGTCGCGACGCCGACGTACATGAGGTAGACGGTCAGCGGGTGGTCGAACAGCACGGGACCGAGCACCGGGATGTCGGCCAGCAGCGGCACCGGCAGGTTCGGCAGGCGCGGCGGGGAGTTCAGCTCCTGCGGGTTGTTCGTCAGGACGGTCGAGAACAGGTAGTTCGTGAGGCCGATGACGAGCACGTTGAGGACGACGCCGACGATGATCTGGTCGACGCGGTACCGGATGGCGAACAGCGCGAGCCCCAGGCCCACGAGCGCACCCGCGAACGGCGCGGCCAGCAGGCCCGCGTAGGGGTTGCCGGTGGTCGACGCGACGACGACCGCGAGGAACGCCCCCGCGAGCAGCTGCCCCTCGATCGCGATGTTGATGATCCCGAGCGCTCGCACAGCAGGCCGGCGAGTGCCCCGAAGACCAGCGGCACGGCGAGCACCACGGCGTTCGTGAGCAGCAGCGTCAGCGGGAACGCCGCCTCCCGGCCCGCCATCACCCACACGAGCAGCGCGAGGAACGCCGCGACGCCCACGACGGCGTACACCCACACCGGCACGCGGCGGCGGGCGCGGGCGCGCACGACCGCGAGCACCGCGGCGGCGAGCGCGACGAGCGAGAGCACGACGGCCGTGGTCCGCGACGGGACCGTGACCGCGCCGATCTGGAACAGGTCGCCGCGCGTGGCCACCTGGAACGTCGTGCTCGCGGCGCCCGAGGTGAACAGCCCGAAGCACACGAGGCTCAGCAGCGCGACGACCGCCGCGCCGACGGGCCCGCGCCAGCGCACGGGCGCCTGCACGGCGGGGACGAGGTGCTCGGCCGACGTCGGCGCGGCGGTCGGGGTCGAGGTCGTGCTCATTCCGGGGCCCCCGCGCGGTCGTGAGCGCAGCGAGCGAACGCGTGGGGAGGGATCACGCCGTCGCCTTCTTCCTGTCGTAGCCGAACAGCGCCGCGGTGCGGTGCGCCAGCGAGAGCTCGCGCACGAGCGGCGGCGCCGCGATGAGGAGGACGATCACGGCCTGGATCACCTGGACCAGGTCGATCGGGGTGCCGGCCGCCGTCTGCATGAGCGGCGACCCGGCGCGCAGCGCGCCGAACAGGAGCGCCGCCAGCGCGGTGCCGAGCGGACGGGAGCGTCCCAGCAGGGCGACCGTGATCGCGTCGAAGCCGATCGCGCCCGCGCTCGACGCCTGGAAGGTGCGGTCCGTGCCGAGGATCTGCATCGCCCCGCCGAGCCCGGCCAGGCCGCCGGCGACCAGCATGACGAGCACGTACATGCGCTCGACCCGGATGCCGGCCGTGCGGGCCGCGTCCTGGTTCGCACCGACGGCGCGGAACCGGAAGCCGAGCGTCGAGCGCTCCATCAGCCACCACACGCCGAAGGCCGCGGCGACCGCCACGAGGAACCCGAGGTGCAGCCGGAACTGCTCGCCGAGCAGCAGCGGCATCACCGCGGTGTCCTGCACGGGCGCGCTGATCGGGCGGGTCGAGCCGGGCTGGCGCAGCACCGCGGTCGTCAGCAGGTACGCCGCGAGGTAGCCCGCGACGGAGTTGAGCATGATCGTGACGATCACCTCGCTCGCGCCGGTGCGGGCCTTGAGGAACCCGGCGATGCCGGCCCACACGCCACCGAGGGCGACCGCCGCGACGCACGCGACGAGCACGTGCACGCCGACCGGCAGGTCGAGCGTCATGCCGACCCAGGCCGCCGCACCGCCGCCCACGAGCACCTGGCCCTGCGCGCCGATGTTGAACAGCCCGGACCGGAAGCCGATCGCGAGCCCGAGGCCCGCGAGCATGAGCGGCACGGACGCGACCATCGTCTCGGTGATCGGCCGGATGCGGCGGGCCCCCTCGGCCTCGTAGTCGAAGATCGAGCCGCGGAAGAGCGCGGAGTAGGTCGAGTAGACGGCGTCCCACGCGGCGGACAGGAAGTCGCCGGGGCGCGCGAAGAAGTACCCCGCCGCGCGCTGCGACGCGGGGTCGGCCGCGACGACGAGCACGGCCGCGACGAGCAGCGCGATGACGATCGCGACGACGACCGTCGCGGTGGTCGAGTCGAGGACGCGCTGCAGGTAGCCGTGCGCGCTCTGCCGCGCGGGGGCGGGGGCGGCCGGCGTCGCCGGCTGCTCGGGCGGGGCCTGGGTGGCGCTCACGCCTGCTCCTCCTTGTCGGTGACGCGGGCACCGGCGGCCGCGGGCGCCTGCGTGGTGCCGGCGGCGGCGGTGTCGGCGGGGGCGGCACCGCCGTCGGACCCACCGGTCGCGGGCTCGGGCCCGGCGGCCTCGGCGTCGGCCGCGCCGAGCGCGGTGTGGTGGCGGGCCGCCTGCGCGCGGGCCTGCTCCAGCGGGACGCCGGCCATCATCAGGCCGAGGACGTCGCGGTCGGCACCCGGCCCGCCGTCGACGACGCCGACGATGGTGCCCCGGTACATGACGGCGATGCGGTCGGCGAGCGCGAGCACCTCGTCGAGCTCGGTGGACACGATGACGACGGGCGTGCCGCCGTCGCGCTCGGCCACGACCCGCTTGTGCACGAACTCGATCGACCCGACGTCGAGGCCGCGCGTCGGCTGCGAGGCGACCAGCAGCCGCAGCGGCCGCGACATCTCGCGCGCCAGGACGACCTTCTGCTGGTTGCCGCCGGACAGGGTGCTCACGGGGTCCTGCACGCTCGTCACGCGGATGTCGAACTCCTCGACCCGCTTCGCCGCGTTCTCGGCGAGCACGGCCGGGGACAGGGAGGCGCGCCGCGCGTACGGAGCCTGGTCGTGCAGGTCGAGCACGAGGTTCTCGGCGATCGAGAACGACGCGACGAGCCCGTCGGTCGTGCGGTCCTCCGGCACGAAGCCGACGCCCGCGCGCAGCACGTCCGCCACGGGGCGCCCGGCGAGGTCGACGCCGTCGAGCGTGAGCGAGCCCGCCGTCGGCGCCCGCAGGCCGAGGATCGTCTCGGTCAGCTCGGTCTGGCCGTTGCCCTGCACGCCGGCGATCGCGAGGATCTCGCCGCGGCGGACCTCGAACGTCACGTCGTCCACGACCGGCACGCCGGTCGGGTCGAGCACCGTGAGGCCGTCGACGCGGAACGTCGCCTCACCGGGGGTGGCGGCCGTCTTGTCGACCGCCAGCGACACGGACCGCCCGACCATGAGCGACGCGAGCTCGACCTCGGAGGCGTCGGGCGTGGCCGTGCCGACCACGCGGCCGCGGCGGATCACGCTGATGTCGTCCGCGACGGCGCGGACCTCGCGGAGCTTGTGGGTGATGAAGACGATCGACGTGCCCGCCTCGCGCAGGCGGCGCATGACGGCGATGAGCTCGTCCGTCTCCTGCGGCGTCAGCACGGCCGTCGGCTCGTCGAGGATGAGCACCTCGGCGTCGCGCGAGAGCGCCTTGATGATCTCGACGCGCTGCTGCACGCCCACCGGCAGGTCCTCGACGAGCGCGTCCGGGTCGACGTCGAACCCGAAGCGGTCGGAGATGTCCCTCACCAGGCGGCGGGCGCGGCCGAGGTCCAGGAGCCCCGCGCCGCGCACGGGCTCGTGACCGAGCACGACGTTCTCGGCCACCGTGAAGACGGGGACGAGCATGAAGTGCTGGTGGACCATGCCGATGCCGGCGGCCATCGCCGCGCCCGGACCGGCGAACGTGCGCGGCTCGCCGTCGACGAGGATCTCGCCGGCGTCCGGCTGGTACAGCCCGTACAGCGTGTTCATGAGCGTCGACTTGCCGGCGCCGTTCTCGCCCAGCAGGGCGTGGATGCGCCCCGGCTCGAAGACCAGGTCGATGCCGTCGTTGGCGACCAGCGGCCCGAACCTCTTGGTGATCCCGCGCAGCTCGAGCCTCACGTCACCACGCCCTTCCGTCGTGCTGTCCCGTCGACGCGTCGCACGCGCCGACACTAACCCGCCGGGGCGCCTGCGCCCCGACGCGCCGGTGGCCCGGGACCTGCGCCCCGGGCCACCGTCCGTCCTGCCGCTGCGTCAGTCCGTGACCGTGTTGGCCGACGGCGACTCGATCTCCAGGTCGCCCTGGACGATCTGCATGCGCAGCTCGTCGAGCTTCGCGGAGAGCTCCTCGGGGACCTGGTCCTCGAAGTCGTGGAACGGCGCGAGGTCCACGCCGCCGTTCTCGAGCGTGCCGACGTACGGCTCGCTGGAGAACTCGCCGTCGACCGCGGCGGAGACCGTGTCGAAGACGGCCGTCGCGATCTGCTTCATGACCGAGGTGAGGATGAGCGAGCGGTACTGGTCGTTCTGCGGCTGCTCGTAGCCGTCGGAGTCGACCCAGATGACCTTGGTGCCCTCGGCCTGGCTGGCGGCGTTGAGCGCACCCGAGCCGACCGGGCCGGCGACGGGGAGGATGACGTCCGCACCGTCCGCGATGAACTGCTCGGTCGTCGTGCGGCCGGCCTCGGTGTCGGAGAAGTTCCCGATCATCGAGCCGTTCTGCGCCTCCTTGTCCCAGCCGAGGAGGCGGACCTGGGTGCCGTTCTCCTCGTTGTACGCGGTGACGCCGTCGGAGAAGCCGTCCATGAAGATCGTGACCGACGGGAACGGCTGGCCGCCGAACGTCGCGACGGTGCCGGTCTCGGACATGCCCGCGGCCAGGTAGCCGGCGAGGTACGCGGCCTCCTGCGTGTTGAACAGCAGCGGCTTGGCGTTCTCGATCTCGACCGGGTTGAACTCGTCGTCCTGGAAGGCCGAGTCGACGAGCGCGAACTCGACGTCCGTGTTGGCCTCGGCGGCCTCCTGGATGGCGTCCTCGAGCGCGAAGCCGACGCCGATGATGAGGTCGCAGCCCTGCTGGACCATCGAGTCCACGTTCTGCGTGTACTGGCTGGGGTCGGCGGACTCGGCGGTCTTGATCTCGATGCCGAGCTCCTCCTGCGCCCGCTCGAGGCCCTGGTAGCCGGACTCGTTGAACGAGGCGTCGTCGAAGCCACCCTCGTCGGACACCATGCAGGCGGTGAAGTCGACGCCGGCGCCGCCGGTCGCGGTGGCGCCGCCGGTCGCGCCGCCCTCCTCGGGCGCGCTGCCGCACGCCGCCAGGGCGAGCGCCGCGACACCGCTCAGCGCCGCCACTCGGATGATGTTCTTCACGGTGGTTCTGCTCCCACTACTCGTCGTCGCGCGTCACGGCGACCCGCACCCCTTGCGCAGCGGCGCTGCGGCGCAGGCGTACGGGACCGGTCGGCAGGATCACCGTGGACACTAGGCCCGCCGACGTGACCGGGGCGTTACCAGCGGGTATCCGCGCAGCAACCGTGATCGATTCGCAACCTGTTCCCGCGTCCCGGACGGGGCGTCCGTGGCATGAGACACACCCGCGCCCGGGCGGGAGCGGGACGCACCGGACGAAGGCGTCAGGCGCGGACCGGACGCTCCGCGGGGTCCGGTGCGGCCCGGCCGGCGAGCTGCGCGGTGCGCGCCAGCAGCAGCGCCCCGGCCTCGACGGCCCGCTCGTCCACCCGCAGGTCCCCCTGGTGGATGTCGTAGGTGTGCCCGCCGGGCGTGCGGGTGCCCAGCCGCGCCATCGCCCCGGGCACCTTCTGCAGGTACCAGGCGAAGTCCTCGCCCCCGAGCGACTGCTCGGTGAGCCGCACGGCATCCGGCCCGAGCACGTCGCGCGCCGCGGCCTCCAGCACCGCCGTCGCACCCGCGCGGTTCTCCACCGGCGGGACGCCCCGCGCGTGCTTGACCTCGACCTCGACGCCCAGGGGCCGCACGACGTCGTGCACCGCCGCCTCCAGCACGCGCGACGCGTGCTCCCAGGCCCGCACGTCCAGGCACCGCAGGGTGCCCATGACCGTGCCCGTCGACGGGATCGCGTTGTGCACCGTGCCCGCGCGCACCGCGCCCCAGGTGAGGTTGACGCCGGACCGGGGGTCGAGCCGCCGGCCCAGCACGGCCGGGACCTGCGTGACGACCTGGCCCAGCGCGAACACCACGTCACCGGTCAGGTGCGGGCGCGACGTGTGCCCGCCGTCACCCGTGAGCGTCACCGTCACCTCGTCCGACGCGGACGTGATGGGGCCGATGCGCGTGCCGACCAGGCCCACGTCGAGCTTGGGGTCGCAGTGCACCGCGAAGATCCGCTCGACGCCGTCGAGGCCGCCGGCCGCCATGACGTCCAGCGACCCGCCGGGCTGGACCTCCTCCGCAGGCTGGAAGACCAGGCGCACGCCGGCGTCGAGCCGGTCCGCGACGCGGGCGAGCGCGAGGCCCGCACCCAGCACCACGGCCGTGTGCACGTCGTGGCCGCACGCGTGCGCGACGCCGCGGACCGACGACGACCACGGCAGGCGGCACGTGTCGGGCACCGGCAGCGCGTCCAGGTCGGCGCGCAGGGCCACCCGGCGCGCCCCGCGCGGTCCGACGGTGGGTCCGATGTCGCACCACAGCCCGGACCCCGGCAGCAGGTGGGGGTGCAGGCCCGCGTCCCGCAGCGCCTCGGCGACGACCCGTGTGGTGCGCTCCTCGGTCCGGGCGAGCTCGGGGTGGGCGTGCAGGTCCCGGCGGATCGCCACGAGCCGGTCGCGCAGCCCCGCGACGACGTGCGCGAGCTCCGCCGCCTCCGGGTCCGACGGTGCCGGCGCGAGCGAGCGCAGCGGGGCGACCACCTGCTCGACGGCTCCCGTCCCGCCCCCGCCGTCCCCCACCGGGACCGGGGGCCGCAGGTCGCCGGTGGCGGGTGCGTCGGACGTCAGTGGGCGGTCGGAGGGAGCGGCGGGCACGTCCTCGACTGTAATCCGTCCCCTCAGAGCAGGTCCTCGCGGCCCCGTCCGCGCCACGCGTCGACGGCCTCCTTGACGCGCTGGGCGTGCGCGCGCGTCGTGACGAGCACCGCGTCCGGCGTGTCGACGACGACCGCGTCCGGCACCCCGACCACGCTCACGGTGCGCCCGCCCGCCACGACGACGCTGCCCGGGGCGTCGACGCGCAGCACGGCGCCCGGCTCGCCGAGCGTCGCCTCCCCCGCCGCGTCGGCCAGCAGCCCGCCCAGCGACGCGAAGTCCCCGACGTCGTCCCAGCCGAACCCGCCGGGCACGACGGCGACGCCGCCCGCGGCGGCGACCGGCTCGGCGATCGCGTGGTCGATGGCGATGCGGGTGAGGCCCCGCCACGTGTCCGCCAGGCGCGCCTCGCGCTCCGGCCCGTCCCACGCGGCCGCGACCCGGCGCAGGCCGTCGTGCAGCGCGGGCAGCTGGGCCGCCAGGTGGTCGAGCAGCACGCGCGCGCGCACCACGAACATGCCCGCGTTCCAGCTGTAGCGGCCCGTGGCGAGGTACTCCGCGGCGGTCTGCGCGTCCGGCTTCTCGGTGAACCCCTCGACGTGCCGCGCGGCGGGTGCGCCGTCGACCCCGAGCGGCGCGCCGGCGCGCACGTAGCCGAAGGCGGTCGAGGGGCTCGTCGCCTCGATCCCCACGGTCACGACGTAGCCCGCGCGCGCCGCCTCGACGGCCTCGCGCACCGTCGCGCCGAACGCGTCGGCGCCCGTGATCACGTGGTCGGCGGCGAACGAGCCGAGCACGACGTCCGGCCCGTGCCGCTCGAGCAGCACGGCCGCCGCGAGACCGATCGCGGCCATCGAGTCGCGCGGGCTCGGCTCCGCGAGCACGTCGTCCGGGCCCAGCTCGGGCAGCTGCGCGGCGACCGCGTCGGCGTGCCGCCGGCCCGTCACCACCAGCACGTGCCCCGGCCCGGTCAGCGGGAGCAGCCGGTCGACGGTCGCCTGCAGGAGCGTGCGCCCGCTGCCCGTGAGGTCGAGCAGGAACTTCGGGCGGCCGGCGCGGCTGAGCGGCCACAGGCGCGTGCCGGCGCCGCCGGCGGGGACGACGGCGTGGAGGTCGGGGATCGGCGACGCGGCGGCGGTGGGCATGCGCTGACGCTAGCGAGCCGGGCTGTCCCGCCGGGGCCCGTCCGGGCCGCACCTCGCGTAGCACCGTCTCAGGCTGTGGACTTGGTCACAAAGTCCCGGTCGCACGGGTCGTGGGGGCCGTGACGGCCGCGTGGGCGGTCGCAGGGGTCATTACAGTGAGGCTCACCCCCGGACATCGTCGTCCACGCCGACTCGCCCCAGGAGGCACCACCGTGTCCACTGCGCCCACCGCGCCCGCGCGGCCGGCCGGAACGCTCTACCGCGGGCGCGAAGGCATGTGGTCGTGGGTCGCGCACCGGGTCACCGGCTTCGCGATCTTCTTCTTCCTTCTCGTGCACGTGCTCGACACGTCGCTCGTGCGCGTCTCGCCGGAGGCGTACAACGACGTCATCGGCACGTACAAGAACCCGGTCATGGGGCTCGGCGAGGCCGGTCTGGTGCTGGCGATCGTGTTCCACGCCTTCAACGGCCTGCGGATCATCCTCGTCGACTTCTGGTGGCAGGGGACCCGGTACCAGCGGGTCATGCTCTGGGTCGTCATGGGCCTGGTCGTCGTGACGATGGCCGGCTTCCTGCCCCGTCACCTCATGAACGTGTTCGGAGGCCACTGACCATGACGACGATCGCGGACCCCAAGGCCCCGCGGCCCTCGCGCCCCGGCCCGACCCGCCGCTCCACGCACGGCAACACCGAGATGATCGCGTGGCTGTTCATGCGCGTGTCCGGCGTGATCCTGGTCGTGCTGATCTTCGGGCACCTGTTCGTCAACCTCGTGCAGGGCGAGGGCATCAGCGCCATCGACTTCGGCTTCGTCGCCGGCAAGTGGGCGTCGCCGTTCTGGCAGGTCTGGGACCTGCTCATGCTCTGGCTCGCGATGATCCACGGCGCCAACGGCGTCCGCACGATCATCAGCGACTACGCCGAGAAGGACTCGACGCGGATCGTCCTCAAGAGCCTGCTCTACGTCGCCACCGTCGTGGTGGTCGTGCTCGGCACGCTCGTCATCTTCACGTTCGACCCGTGCCCCCCGAACAGCCCGACGGACCTGCTGCCGTCGTTCTGCACGGCCTGACCGGCCGGCCCCCGGCACCCGTCGCCCCCACACCCAGGAAGGCATCGCCCTCGATGCAGACCCACCAGTACGACGTCGTCATCGTCGGCGCGGGCGGCGCCGGGATGCGCGCCGCGCTCGAGTCGTCGACCCGCGTGCGCACCGCCGTCATCTCCAAGCTCTACCCCACCCGCTCCCACACCGGCGCGGCCCAGGGCGGCATGTGCGCCGCCCTCGCCAACGTCGAGGAGGACAACTGGGAGTGGCACACGTTCGACACCGTCAAGGGCGGTGACTACCTCGTCGACCAGGACGCGGCCGAGGTGATGGCCAAGGAGGCCATCGACGCGGTGCTCGACCTGGAGAAGATGGGCCTGCCCTTCAACCGCACGCCTGAGGGCCGCATCGACCAGCGCCGGTTCGGCGGGCACACCCGCAACCACGGCGAGGCCGCGGTCCGCCGCTCCTGCTACGCCGCGGACCGCACGGGTCACATGATCCTGCAGACGCTGTACCAGCAGTGCGTGAAGAACGAGGTCGAGTTCTTCAACGAGTTCTACGTGCTCGACCTGCTCGTCGACCACGACCTCGCGGCGTCCCCCGTCGCCGAGGGCGAGGAGGTCAACGTCTCCGGCGTCGTCGCCTACGAGCTCGCGACCGGCGAAATCCACGTCTTCCAGGCCAAGTCGGTCGTGCTCGCCACGGGCGGCGCCGGCAAGATCTACAAGACGACGTCGAACGCGCACACGCTGACCGGCGACGGCATGGCGCTCGCCTACCGCCGCGGCATCCCGCTCGAGGACATGGAGTTCTTCCAGTTCCACCCGACGGGTCTCGCGGGCCTCGGCATCCTGCTCTCGGAGGCCGCACGCGGCGAGGGCGGCATCCTGCGCAACGCCGACGGCGAGCGGTTCATGGAGCGCTACGCCCCCACGATCAAGGACCTCGCGCCGCGCGACATCGTCGCCCGGTCGATGGCGAACGAGGTGCGCGAGGGCCGCGGCGCCGGGCCGAACAAGGACTACGTCCTGCTCGACCTGACGCACCTCGAGCCCGCGCACATCGACGCCAAGCTCCCCGACATCACCGAGTTCGCGCGCACGTACCTCGGCATCGAGCCCTACACCGAGCCGGTGCCGGTCTACCCGACCGCGCACTACGCCATGGGCGGGATCCCGACGAACATCGAGGGCGAGGTGCTGCGCAACAGCACCGACGTCATCAAGGGCCTGTACGCCGCCGGCGAGGTCGCGTGCGTGTCCGTGCACGGCTCGAACCGGCTCGGCACGAACTCGCTGCTCGACATCAACGTGTTCGGCAAGCGCGCGGGCCGGTCCGCCGCCGCGTACGCCGCCGGCGCGTCCTGGGTCGAGCTGCCCGAGGACCCGGCGGGCGTCGTGACGGCGGAGCTCGAGGGGATCCGCACGCGTCCCGACGGCGAGCGGGTCGCGGACATCCGCCGCGCGCTGCAGGAGACGATGGACGCGAACGCCCAGGTGTTCCGCACCGAGGACTCCCTGCGCACCGCGCTCGACGACATCCGTGCCCTGCGCAAGCGGTACACGGCCGTGAGCGTCCAGGACAAGAGCCGCACGTTCAACACCGACCTCCTCGAGGCCGTCGAGCTCGGCTTCCTGCTCGACATCGCCGAGACCGTCGTCGTGGGCGCCCTCAACCGCAAGGAGTCGCGCGGCGGGCACTTCCGCGAGGACTTCCCCGACCGCGACGACGCCGGCTACATGCGGCACACCATGGCCTACCGCCGCCCGGTCGGTCTGGACGGCGCCGCCGCCGAGGGCGGCGACGCCGAGGGTGCGTTCGCCCACGCGGAGCCGTTCGACGGGTACCAGGTGGTGCTCGGCTCGAAGCCCGTGATCATGACCCGCTACCAGCCGATGGAGCGCAAGTACTGATGACCGCCACAGCCGAAGCCCCCGCCGCCGAGGTCGGTGCCGTCCCGTCGTTCGAGGTCACGCTGAAGATCCGGCGCTTCCTCCCGTCCGACGAGGACATCCCGGCCTTCGGCGAGTCCTTCCAGGCCGAGCCCCGCTGGGACGAGTTCACGGTCACCGTGCACGGCACGGACCGCGTCCTCGACGCCCTGCACAAGATCAAGTGGGAGCACGACGGCTCCCTGACGTTCCGCCGCTCGTGCGCGCACGGCATCTGCGGGTCCGACGCCATGCGCATCAACGGCCGCAACCGCCTCGCGTGCAAGACGCTGCTCAAGGACCTCGACCCGAGCAAGCCGATCGTCGTCGAGCCCATCAAGGGCCTGCCGGTGGTCAAGGACCTCGTCGTCGACATGGAGCCGTTCTTCGCGTCCTACCGCGAGATCATGCCGTTCCTCATCACCACGGGGACCGAGCCGACCAAGGAGCGCCTGCAGTCGCCGCAGCAGCGCGAGCGCTTCGACGACACCACGAAGTGCATCCTGTGCGCCGCGTGCACGTCGTCCTGCCCGGTGTTCTGGACCGACGGGCAGTACTTCGGCCCGGCGGCGATCGTCAACGCGCACCGGTTCATCTTCGACAGCCGCGACGAGGGCGGTGCGCAGCGCCTCGAGATCCTCAACGACAAGGAGGGCGTGTGGCGCTGCCGCACGACCTTCAACTGCACCGAGGCGTGCCCCCGCGGCATCGAGGTGACGAAGGCCATCCAGGAGGTCAAGCGCGCGATGATCACGCGCGCCTTCTGACGCGGGACCCGTTTCCGCTCGACCGTCGGCGGGCACGCGCGAGAGGATCGCGCGTGCCCGCCGACGTGTTCCCACCCCCTCCCCCGCGCTGGGTGGAGCCCGAGCCCGCCGTCCCCGGGACGCCGCTGCCGGGCGGCAACGTCGGCGGTGCCGTACGGGTCGGTGGCACCGTCCGCCGCCCCACCGGCCCCTGGACGCCCGCCGTGCACGCGCTGCTGCGCCACGTGCGCGCACGGGGCCTGGACGGCGTGCCCGAGCCCCTCGGCGTGGACGACGCCGGGCGGGAGGTGCTGACGTACCTGCCGGGCGTCCCCGTGGACCTCGCGGAGGTGACGGACGGGCGCCTGGCGTCCGCGGCGGCCTGGCTCGCGCGGTACCACGCCGCCGTCGCGGACCTCCGGCCCGGGCCCGTGCGGTGGCGCTTCGAGGAGCGCGACCTGCTCCCCCACGAGATCGTCTGCCACCACGACGCGACGCTCTACAACATGCTCGTCGCCGCGCCCGGCTCGGACGAGGTCGTCGGCGTCGTCGACTGGGACGTCGCGGGGCCGGGGGTGCCGCTCGACGAGCTCGCGATGCTCGCGTGGAGCGGCGTGCCGTTCTACGCCGACCCCGGCCCGGCCGAGGGGGCGCGCCGGCTGCGGCTCCTGGTCGACGCGTACGCGGGCCAGGCCGCCCGCGTCGGTGGCGTGCCGCCGGCCGTGGACGACGTCGCGCGGCACGTGGTCGTGCGGATGCGCGCTGCGGGAGCCCGCATCGCGGCGGGGCAGGCCGCCGGCGACCCGGGGATGCTCAACCTCGCCCGCGTGGGCGAGCCCGCCCGCACCGCCGCGCAGGTCGACCGCTACGCCGACGCGCTGCCGGCCCTCCTCGCGGCGCTGGCGTCGGCCTCCTCGCCGGGCTGAGCCTGCGCGGGGTCGACGAAGGGCGGGTCGGCCGTCCACGCGGCGGCGAGCAGCACGATCCGGGCGATGAGGTTGACCCACAGCAGCAGCACGACGACCGCGGCGAACGACGCCAGCACGGGGTCCTCCTGCACCGACCCGGACACGACCGAGGTGCCGAGCACCCGCACCACCCCGAGGCCCGTCGCGGCGATCGCCGCACCCCCGAGCAGGTCGAGCCGCGGCGGCGCCTGGCCGGCGAGCACGCGCACGAGCATGACGAAGAGCGCGGCGTCGACGACGAACGCCACGGCGATGCCCAGCGCGCGCACGACGACGCCGGAGCCCTCGTCCCAGCCCACGACGTCGAGCAGCCAGTCCGCGGCGGTGGTGACGCCGAGCGTGACCACCGCGGACAGCAGCACCGCGAGCCCGATGCCGACGAACCCGCCGAGCTCGCGCAGCTTGCCGAGCACCACGTTCTCCGCGGGGTGCACGCCGAACATCGCCCGCACGGCCGTGCGCAGCGCCGCGATGGCGCGGATGCCGGTGAACACGAGCACACCGGTCGCGACGATCCCGGCCCACGACAGGCCCGTCGACAGCTGCAGCTGGGAGGGCTTCAGCAGACCGCCCCCGCCGGTGTCCACCAGACCGGGGAGAGAGGCGTCGACCGTCTCGAGCACGGTCGACCGCAGCGAGTCGTTGCGGCCGAGGACGGCCGTGAAGACCGTCCAGCCGATCGTCAGGCCCGCGAAGATGGAGAACAGCGCAGCGTACGCGATCCCGCCCGTGAGGACCCCGCCGCCCGCCCGGCCGAAGCGGGCGTTGGCGCGCGCGGGGCGCGTGTGGTTCCACCACGCGAGCAGTGCCTGCCCGCGCGCGACGAGCCCGGCGAGGCCGGGCGCCCAGCGCCGCTCCGTCGGGGGGTCGGGTGCGGCCGCCGCCGCCGTCCGGTGCGCCGCACCCGCCCCGGAGGCCGGGCGCACCACGGTGCGCTCCGTCGGGGTGCGGGGGCGCGTCATGGCCCGAATCTAGGTCGGCCGCACCGCCGCGGCATCCGGACGCCCCTGGGGGGTCCGGCCGTCGGCCGGGACGTCCCCGGACAGGGCGAACGCACGTTCCTGCCGCCACGCGCGCCCGTCGTGGACGTACCGGTGCAGGTGCGTCACGAGGAACGACGCCTCGTAGCCGCCCATCGCCGCCTGCGCGGCGTCCAGCGCGGCGTCGTCGAGCGCGTGCGCGACGGTGACGTGCGGGTGGTACGGGTAGCGGGGCTCGTGCGCGAGCGGACCCGTGCGCAGCGCCCGCTCGAGCGCGGTGCACTCGTCCGCGCCCCGCACCAGCGGCACGAACACCACGGGGGTGACGGGCCGGAAGGTGCCGGCGCCGCGCAGGTGCACCTCGAACGGGCCGTGCGCGGCGGCGACCGTGCGCAGGTGGTCGTCCAGCGCGGCGGTCCGCGCGGCCGGCACGGGCAGGGGGCCCACGAGCGTGACGTGCGGCTGCACGTGCGCGGCGTCGGGGTCTCCGGTCCGGGCGCGTGCGTCGGCCAGCTCCCCCCGGTACGGCTCCGGGAGGGTCACGGCGACGCCGACGAGGCGCTCGCCGGGACCGCACGCCGGGAGCCTCACGGGCGCGTCCGCCGCCGGGGCAGCAGGCCGGTGCGGTCGTACACCCGCTCGAGCGTGGGCACCGCCAGGTCGCGCGCCCGCTCGGCCCCGTCCGCGAGCACGTCGTCGAGCGCGGACGGGTCCGACAGGTAGTGGTGCACGCGCTCCTGGAACGGCGTCAGGAAGTCGACGACCACGTCGGCCAGGTCCTTCTTGAGGTCGCCGTACCCCTTGCCGGCGTAGTCGGCCTCGAGGCTCGGGACGCTGCGTCCGGAGAGCGCCGACAGGATGGTCAGCAGGTTCGACACCCCCGGCTTGGCGACCGGGTCGTAGCGGATCTCCCGCTCGGTGTCGGTGACGGCCGACCGGATGCGCTTGGCCACGACCTTCGGGTCGTCGAGCAGCTCGATGAGCCCGTTCGGGCTCTCCGCGGACTTGCTCATCTTCGACGTCGGGTCCTGCAGGTCGTAGATCTTCGCGGTCGCGGAGACGATGTACGGCTCCGGGACGACGACCGTGCCGGCGCCGAAGCGCGAGTTGAGCCGCTGCGCGAGGTCCCGGGTGAGCTCCAGGTGCTGGCGCTGGTCCTCACCGACCGGCACGAGCGCCGTGTCGTACAGCAGGATGTCCGCGGCCATGAGCACCGGGTAGGTGAAGAGGCCGACGGTCGTGCCCTCGGTGCCCTGCTTCGCCGACTTGTCCTTGAACTGCGTCATGCGCGACGCCTCGCCGAAGCCCGTGAGGCACGACAGGACCCACGCGAGCTCCGCGTGCTCGGGCACGTGCGACTGGACGAACAGCACCGACCGCGCCGGGTCGACACCCGCCGCCAGGTACTGCGCGGCCGTCCGCCGCGTCCGCTCGCGCAGCACCCGCGGGTCCGGCGCGACCGTGAGCGCGTGCAGGTCGACGACGCAGTAGATGGCCTCGTGGCTGTCCTGCAGGGCGACCCACTGCGTGAGGGCGCCGAGGTAGTTGCCCAGCTGCAGCGAGTCCGACGTCGGCTGCATGCCGGAGAAGATCCGGCTCGCGGCCGGCGCCGTGCTCCGCGGCGACGACGAGGGCAGCACCTGGGTCATGCGAGGGCCTCCTGGGGAGAGACGAGCGGGACGTCCAGCGGGCGGTACCGGCCGGTCCGGCGGCGGCGGGCCGACGCGGGACGCGGGTCGTGCGGGTGGGGCGGGGTGACGCGCGGTGCAGTCCTTCTCAGGTCGCCTCGTCGTCGAACGGCGCGGGACCGGACAGGCCCCCGGGCGTGCGCGCGGTGCCCGTCCGGGCGCCGGTCGCGGCGCCGGCGGCAGCGCGTCCCGCGCGCGGCGGGGCGGTCGTGCCGACGTCCTCCAGCAACGCCTCGCGGACGATGCGACGGGGGTCGTAGCGCCGCGGGTCGAGCGCGGCCCAGTCGACGTCGCGCGCGGCGTCGCCGAGCTCGTCGTCGACGCGGCGGCGGGTGTCCCGCACCACGTCGCGCAGGCGCCGGACCCACCCCGCGAGCTGCTCGGCGTACGCCGGCAGGCGCTCCGGCCCGATCACCAGCGCGGCGACGAGCAGCAGCACGAGCAGCTCGCCACCGTTGATGCCCAGCACCCCGACAGGGTACCCCCGGCGGCGGGCGCCGGACGGCGGTGGCGGCGGGCGCCGGACTGCGGTGGCGGCGGGCGCCGGAGACGGGCCGGACGCGGCCGCGCCCGGTGGCCGTCAGTCCGAGGGGAGCTCGTCGAGGCGCACCCGCACGTCACGCTCGCGCCCGTCCGTGCGCACCCGCAGCTCGACCGTGTCGCCCGCCTGCCGTGCGCGGATCGCGACGATCAGCTCCTCCGAGGTGGTCACGGGCCGTCCGTCGATCGTGAGGATGACGTCACCGCGCCGGATGCCCGCGCGGTCCGCGGGTCCGTCCGGGGTGACGGAGGGGCGCCCCTGCACGTCCTCGCCGCGCACGCGCACGCCCTCGCCCGTGTACGCCTCGTCGAGCAGCACCCCGATCACCGGGTACGTCGCCCGGCCGGTCGTGATGAGCTGCTCCGCGGTGCGGCGCGCCTGGTTCGAGGGGATCGCGAAGCCCAGGCCGATGCTGCCCCCGGCGGCGCCGAGGCCGCCCGGCAGCTGGGCGATCGCCGAGTTGATGCCGACGACGCGGCCGGCCGCGTCCACGAGCGGCCCGCCCGAGTTGCCCGGGTTGATCGCGGCGTCCGTCTGGATCGCGTTGATGAACGTCTGGTCGGTGCCCTCCCCCGCCACGACGGGACGGTTCCGGGCGCTGACGATGCCGGT
Source organism: Cellulomonas sp. JZ18 (assembly GCF_009720485.1). Taxonomy (NCBI): domain Bacteria; kingdom Bacillati; phylum Actinomycetota; class Actinomycetes; order Micrococcales; family Cellulomonadaceae; genus Cellulomonas; species Cellulomonas sp. JZ18. Next base: position 3,017,405 of record NZ_CP045245.1, read on the forward strand.
CGTCACCGTGCCGACCAGCCCCAGCGGGGCGCCGACGGCGACCACCGGGTCGCCCACGACGACGGCGTCCGAGTCGCCGAGCGTCAGCGGTGTGAGCCCGGTCGCCTCCACCTTCACGACGGCGAGGTCGTACTCGCTCGTGGCGCCGACGACCGACCCGGGCAGCTCGGTGCCGTCGGCGAACACGACGACGAGCCCGCCCTCGCCGGCTCCCGCCACGACGTGGTTGTTCGTCAGCACGTAGCCGTCCTCGCGCAGGACGAACCCCGACCCGGAGCCGGAGCCCTCCGCGCTCTCGACCTCGATCGACACGACGCTCGGCAGCACGCCGGCGGCGATGCCCGCGATCGAGGCGGGGTCGCGCTGCACCGGGGCCGCGGCCGAGGGGGCGGGCGGCAGGTCGGCAGTCGCCGGGCGCCGGTCCTCGCCCCACGTCCGGGAGCCGACCACGCCCCCGACCAGACCGGCCACGAGCGCGACCACGACCAGGGGCGCGACCCAGGCGAGCGACAGCACGCGCTGCGGCCGCGGGCGCCGGCGCGGGTGCGCCGCGGGCGCCGGCCAGCCGGCCCCGAGGTGCTGCGCCGCACCCTCGCCGTGGCCGGGCCCGCCCGGGCCGGGCACGCCAGGCGTGCCGGGCGCGGCCGCCGCCCGGCGTGCGTCGGGCGGCGGGACGTGCTGCGGCGGGACGTGCTGCGGCGGGACGTGCTGCGCTGGGACGGGGTGCGTCGGTCGCGGGCTGGGCGACGGCCACGGCGTGGCCGAGGCGGGTGCGGGGGCGCCGGGCGACGGTACGGGCGGCTCGGGCGCGGGGCGCGCCGCGTCGGCCGGCGCGGCTGCGGCGGGCACCGGCGCGGGTGCGGCAGGCACCGGCGCGGCTGCGGACGCGCCCGTGGTCGGCCAGAAGGCGCCGGGCGCGGGACCGTGGTCGCGGGGCGAGGGTGCAGGAGCGCCGGGCGCGGGACCGGCGGCCGCGGGTGCAGGAGCGCCGGACGGCGCGCCCGCGTCGGCGGACGGCGGCTCCGCCGGCTCGGGTGCGCGGCGGTACGACGACGGGCGCGCGAACAGGTCCGGCCCCGGCCCGTCGGCGGGCGGGCGCTCGTCCGTCACCGGCCGTCCACCGCGTTCGTCACGGTCTGCCACCCACGGCCGATGCGGCCCGCGACGGTGTCGTCGTACCCGCCGGACGGGAAGGCGGCCACGATCGCGTCGACGTCCTCCACCCCCTCCGTCCCCACGACCTGGACGACGGTCGACTCCGACTGCCACACGACGAGCCAGGGCTCGGTCGACAGCACCCGGACCTCGCGGCCGCCCACGGTGCGCACGGGCGCGCCGGCGAGGGCGTCGGTGTCGAGGCGGCCCTGCTGCTCGGTGACGACGACGGTGCCCGACGGTGCCGCGAGCTCGACCTCCAGCACGCGCCGGTCGTCGCCGCTCCACCGGATGGCGCGGACGCGCCAGTCGGCCGGCAGCTCGCGCGGGAACGTCCACCCGTGCGCGCGCAGCCACGCCACGGTGTCGTCGGAGACCGGGACCGCCTCGACCGCCGCGCCGGGCTCGTCGTGCGTCAGCAGACCGAGGACGGTCGCCGGGTGCGCGGACGGGGCGACCACGGGACGCTCCCCCAGCGTGAACAGCATCGCCGCGACGGCCCCGAGGCCCGCGACCGACCCGACGAGCAGCCGGCGCGAGGAGCGGCGGGCGACGACGTCGCCGCGCAGCGCGCGCGTGGCGTCGTGCGGCAGGGCACGTGCGGGGCCGGCGCCGGCGAGCGGGACGGCGAACGGGTCGCGGGCCGGCGGGACGGCCGGGGCCGGCGGTCCCTGCTGCGACAGGGACAGCAGCCGCGCCGTCAGGTCCTCGGGGGACGCACCTCGTCGGCCGCGGCGAGCGCACGACGCGCGGCCCGCGCGGCCGCGAGCTCGCGCGCGCACAGCGGGCACACGGCCACGTGCGCGAGCGCACGCTCGGTCGCCGCGGCGTCCAGCTGGCCGTCGGCGAGCGCGCTGACCCAGGACCCGAGGTGCGTCACCCGACCTCCACGGCGGACGGTGCGGGCTCCCCCGCGGTCTGCTGCGGGACGGACGGGCGCCGGTGCTCGAGCGCGTCCCGCAGCCGCGCGCGGGCGCGGTGGATGCGCGAGCGGACGGTGCCGAGCTTGATGCCGAGCGTCACCGCGATCTCCTCGTAGGACAGGCCCTCGATGTCGCACAGCACGACCGCGGCCCGGTACTCCGGGGGCAGCGCGTCGAGCGCGCGCTGCACGTCGTGGTCCAGGTTCGCCGCCTCGAAGGCACGCTCGGGGGTGCTCAGCGCGTCGGGCGACGACCAGCGCTCGGTGTCGTCACCGATCGACTCGATCCGCACGCGCTGCTTGCGTCGCGCCATGTCGAGGAAGAGGTTCGTCGTGATCCGGTGCAGCCAGCCCTCGAACGTGCCCGGGCTGTACGTGTGCAGCGAGCGGAAGACGCGGACGAACGTCTCCTGCGTGAGGTCCTCCGCGTCGTGGCGGTTGCCGGTGAGGCGGTAGGCGAGCCGGTAGACGCGTCCGGAGTGCGTGCGGACGATCTCCTCCCACGACGGGACCTGCCACTCGGCGGGCGGGGTGCTCATCGGTCGGTGATCGTCTCCTCGCGTGCCGGCGGGACGGTCCCGCCGGGACGTGCGCCGCCAGTCTCCCAGGTCCCCGCCCCGGGCTCGACCCGTGTTCGTCGTGGGCGGAACGACCGGCGCGGCCGACCGGTTCCCGGGACCGGCGCTCCCGCGGCACTACGCTGGCGTCGGCGCAGGTCCGCGCCCGTCGGGCGTGGTCCGCCACGGACCGCGCCACGCCGGGCCAGGCCAGGCCAGACCACCTGGCAACGCACCGCACCGCACCGCACCGCACCGCACCGCACCGCACCGCACCGCACCGCACGATCGAGCAGGAGGACGCCATCTCCACCGACAAGGCCCAGAGCTGGGTCTACTGCGAGGAGTTCCTCGCCGAGGACGACGTGCTCCTGCGCGCACGCGAGCGCGCGTCCCACCTCGGCTGCACCCCGGTGCTCCCGGGGGCCGGGGCCGCCCTGCGGGTCCTCGCGGCGACGGCGCAGGCGCGCGCGGTGGTGGAGATCGGCACCGGTGCGGGGGTCGCGTCCCTGTACCTGCTGCGGGGCATGCCGGCGGACGGCGTGCTCACGACGATCGACATCGAGCTCGAGCACCAGCGCGCCGCCAAGGAGGCGTTCGCCGAGGACGGCGTGCGCAGCACCCGGACCCGCACGATCTCCGGACGCGCGTCGGACGTGCTCCCCCGCCTCACGGACGGCGGCTACGACATGGTCGTCGTCGACGCGGACGTCGAGGGCACCCCGGGCTACGTCGAGCAGGCGGTCCGCCTCCTGCGCCGCGGGGGCGTGCTCGCGGTCGACGACGCGCTCTGGCACGACCGTGTCGCCGACCCCGCCCGCCGGGACGAGGCGACGACGACGATGCGGGACGTGGGACGCCAGGTGCGCGCCGACGACCGCCTCGTGCCGGCGCTCCTGCCGGCCGGCGACGGGCTCCTCGTCGCGGTCCGCCGCTGACGCAGCCGGCGTCCGGCCGCCCGCCGCGGTCACCCGGCCCACGCTCTCGCGCGGGCCGGGCACCAGCCGTCAGTCGAGCCGCGTGAGCCAGTCCAGGAGCAGGCGGGCGCCGTAGCCCGTCGCCCCCTCGGTCACCTCGTGCTTGTCCGCCGGGGCGCGCCCCGGCCCGGCGATGTCGAGGTGCGCCCAGGCGCGCGCGCCGACGAACCGGCGCAGGAACAGCGCGGCGGTGATCGAGCCGCCGCCGATGTGCCGGTCGACGGGCACGTGGCGCAGGTCCGCGACGCTCGAGCGGACCGCCTCCTCGTAGTCGTCGACGAGGGGCATGTGCCAGGCGAGCTCGCCCGTGCGCTCGGCGGCGGCGAGCAGGCCCGTGACGACCGCGTCGTCGGTGCCGTAGAGCGCGGCGTGCTGCTTGCCCAGGCCGAGGGTCGCCGCGCCCGTGAGCGTGGCGACGTCGACGAGGACGTCGGGGTCGAGCGTGGCGTCCGCCCAGGCGAGGGCGTCGGCGAGCACGAGCCGGCCCTCGGCGTCGGTGTTCGCGACCTCGACGGTGGTCCCGCCGTACAGGCGCAGGACGTCGCCCGGCCGGTACGACGCCGCGCCGACGTGGTTCTCCGCGAGCGGCAGCACCGCCGTGACGCGGTGCGGGACGCGGGCCTGCGCCGCGGCGAGCACGGTCGCGAGCGCGACGGCGGCACCGGCCATGTCCGTCTTCATCGGCACCATGGCCTCGCGCGGCTTGATCGACAGGCCGCCCGTGTCGTACGTGATGCCCTTGCCGACGACGACGACGTGCCGGCCGGGCCCGGCCGCCGGGGTCCAGGAGACGCGGACGAGGCGCGGCGTCGAGGCCGAGCCCGCACCGACGGCGAGGATGCCGCCGAAGCCGCCCGCGGCGAGCTCGCGCGGACCGAGCACCTCGACCTCGAGGCCGGCGCGGCCGGCCAGGCGGCGCGCGCGCTCCGCCATCCAGGCGGGGTCCTTGACGTTCGAGGGCGTGTTCGCCAGGTCGCGCACGAGCCAGGTGGCGGTGGCCGCGACGCGCGCGGCGTCGACGGCCGCGGCGACCTCGGGCGCGTCCCGTCCGAGGAGCACGAGCTCCGCGGGGGCCTTGTCGTCCGAGGACGACGCCATGCGCGGCACCGTGTAGGACGCGAGCAGGTAGCCCTCCACGACCGCCCGGGCGGCGTCGGCGGCGGCCGGGACCACGTGGTGCGTCTGCGCCCCGACGGTCGCCGCCACCCGGCGCAGCCCGCGCGTCGACCGCGCGAGCGCGGCACCGGCGCGCCGCAGGGCGGTCGGGCTCTCGTCGCCGACGCCGACGAGCACGATGCGCGCGGGCAGGCCCGCCCACGGCAGCACCACCGACGAGCCCACGGGCTGCGGCAGGTGCACGGTGAAGGCCTCACCCGCCGCGCCGGTCAGGCCGGCCCGCTCGGCGAGCTCGGCGAGGTCGATGCCGTACCGCGCGGCGGCCTCGGGCGTCCCGGTCCGCGGCTGGAGCACGTCGTCGCCCGGGCGCGCCGGCGCGACCTGCACCGCCACGGCGTCGACCGACCCGTCCTCGAGGAGGGGCGAGTCGACGACCGTGGCGCCGTGCAGGACGACGGTCGGCGGCGTGCGGCCGACACCCGAGGCCGAGCCGCGGGCGGCGGACGCCCCGGGGGCGCGGTCCGCCCCGGTGCGCCGCGCAGGGGTGCGCGGGGTCATGCGGTCGTCAGCTGACGACGGAGGTCAGCGCCTCGCCGAGCTCGGCGGCCTCGGTCGCGTTCAGCTCGACCACCAGCCGTCCGCCGCCCTCGAGCGGCACGCGCATGACGATGCCGCGCCCCTCCTTGGTCACCTCGAGCGGTCCGTCGCCGGTCCTCGGCTTCATCGCGGCCATGCGGCCTCTCCTTCGCCTCGTGCGTGGCCGGCCGACGGGCGCCGGGCAGGCCCGACCCTCGCTGGATCAGTCCCTGATCAGCCGGTTGTCCGCCGACCATCCTAGTTCACCCGGGCACGGCGGCGGGCGGAGCCGGTGGCGGTGACGCCCGGACGGGCGTGGTCCGGGCCGGTCGACGGACCGCGGCGCGCACCGGTCACGGGTCACGGGGGCCAGTCGCCGCCGGGGTTGAACTCCCACATCTGCCGCACCCACAGCACCTGCAGGCCGAGCATGAGCACCAGGACCGCGGTGAACCACGCGCGGCGCGCCCACGCCGGGCGGGTCACCGCCCCGGCCGTCACCGCCCCGAGCGGGAAGGCCAGGAGCAGGAACCGCGCGAGGCTGCTGCCCGGCTCGATGACCGCGAGGATGTAGACGACGTAGGCGGCGCCCCAGGCGTGCAGCTCCGGCCCCAGCCGCCAGGCCGCCGGCACCAGCAGGACGGCGGCGACCAGCAGGAACCCCGCGACCGTGATCCACGTCCCCCAGGCGCCGAACCAGAACTGCGGCACGTAGGTCCACCCCGAGAACGGGACGACCTCGCGCACGCCGCGCCACGCCTCCTGCGTCTGCAGGTACCCGTCCGGGACCCCCGTCGCCCACCCGCAGATCGCGGGCCAGGCGAACCCGGACAGGCCCGCGAAGGCGGTGAGGCCGACCAGGCCGGCCGCGCTCGCCGGGCGCAGGTCGTCCTCGCCGCGCCGGGTCCGCCACCACCGCACGGCCAGGTGGACCGCGACGACCGCGGCCATCGGCAGCGCGACCGCGCGCGTGAAGCCGAGCGCGAGGACGACGACGGCCGTCCACGCGTAGCGCCGCCGCACGAGCAGCAGCAGTGCCGAGGCCACGAGCAGCAGCGCGAGCGACTCGGTGTAGGCGACCTGCAGGACCGCGGCGGTCGGGAACGCGCACACGAGCGCGACCGTGGCCAGCGGCAGACCGGGCCGCGCCGCGACGGCCCGCGGCGCACCGTGCCGCACCGCCTCGTGCACGACGAGGGCGGCGGCCGCGCCGAGCAGCAGCGCCAGCACCGGGGCGAGCACGACCCACGTGCCGCCCGTGACGGTCATGAGCCCGCGCACGAGCATCGGGAAGAGGGGGAAGAACGCCCACGCGTTCTGCTGCACCAGCCCGTCCGCCCCGCGCGGCAGCTGCGCCGGGTAGCCGTCCTCGGCGATCTGCCGGTACCAGGAGCCGTCGTACATGAGCGCGACGGACGACAGGTAGTCCGGGCGCGCACCGGTCCACAGGTTCGCCTCCTGCACCTGCGCGGTCCACACGAAGGCCACGGCGGCCAGCACGCGCGTCGCGGCGTGCACCAGCAGCACGTGCACCCACCACGGCCACGCCCGGACGCGCTCCCAGGGGGACGGCGGCCGCGCGACGGCGGGGTCCGCGTCCGCCGCGTCGGTGCCCTCGGCGCGGACCGCCCCGTCGCGCCCGCTCACACCATGCCCCGGACCGCGAGCGCGGGTGCCCGCTCGGCGCGCACGGCGGCGACCATGTCGACCGTGCGGCGCGTGGCCGCGACGTCGTGGACGCGGAAGACGCGGGCGCCGAGCCAGGCAGCCACCGCGGTGGCCGCGAGCGTGCCCTCGAGACGCTCCTCGGGCGGCAGCCCCAGGGTCTCCCCGACGAGGTCCTTGCGCGACACTGCCATGAGCACAGGGTGCCCGATCTGCACGATCCGCGGGGTCCGTCGCAGCAGGTGCAGCGAGTGCCACGTGGTCTTGCCGAAGTCCAGCGTGGCGTCGACGAGCACCGAGGCGGGGTCCACGCCGAGCGCGACCGCGCGCGCGGCGGCCGCGGTCAGCGTCGCGACGACGTCCGCGACGACGGCGTCGAGCGGGTCCGCGGCCTCGTCGCCCGCCGGCGGCGCGTACGCCACCCGCCAGGGGTCGGTGCGCGGCGTGGCGCCGCCGGTGTGCGAGCAGACCACGCCGAGGCCCCGCTCGGCCGCGACCTCCACCAGCTCCGGGTCGTGGCCCGCCCACGTGTCGTTGACGAGGTCGGCCCCGGCGTCCGCCGCGGCGCGGGCGACGGGTGCGCGCCACGTGTCGACGCTGACCAGCAGGTCCGGGTGCCGCCGGCGCACGCGCTCGACGACCGGCACGACGCGGGCGACCTCCTCGTCGACGTCGACGCGCGGACCCCGTCCGGCCCGGACGCCGCCGACGTCGAGCAGGTCCGCCCCCTCCGCGACCGCGCGGTCGACCGCGGCGTCGATCCCCCGCTCGTCGTGCCGCGCCGCGGCGTAGAACGAGTCGGGCGTGCGGTTGACCACGGCCATGACCACGGGGTGGTCGGGACCGAACGCGCGTCCCCGCAGGCGCAGCGGGGCGGCACCGGCGGGGACCCCGGGCAGGGGCCCGTCCGGCGGCCGCGCGGCGGCGGCGCGGGGATCGGGCGCCCCCGGCGCGGCGCGGGCGCTCGCGTCGGTGCTCGTGTGGGGGCTCGCGTCGGGGCCGCTCACCAGCCCCCGTCCGCGTCCGGTGCCGGCTGCCCGTCCACGGGATGCGCCACCGGCGTGCCGTCGGACGCCCGGGCGGCCGCCGCCTGCGCCCGCTGCGCCGCGCGCACGGCGGCCTGCTCCTCGGCCCGCAGCTCGGCCCCGCGGCGCACGACGATGTCGACCGCCTCCTGCGCGCTGCCGGCGACCTGGAGCAGGTCGAGGTCCGCCTCGCCGATCATGCCGTGCGCCAGGACGCTCTCGCGCAGCCACGTGAGCAGGCCGGTCCAGTAGTCCCCGCCGAGCAGGACGATCGGGAAGCCCGTCACCTTGTGCGTCTGCACGAGCGTGAGCGCCTCGAACAGCTCGTCGAACGTGCCGAAGCCGCCCGGCAGCACGACGAACCCCTCCGAGTACTTCACGAACATCGTCTTGCGCGCGAAGAAGTAGCGGAAGTTGACGCCGAGGTCGACCCAGCGGTTCATGCCCTGCTCGAACGGCAGCTCGATGCCGAGGCCGACCGACAGGCCGCCGCTCTCGGCCGCGCCGCGGTTCGCCGCCTCCATGACACCGGGCCCGCCGCCCGTGATGACGCCGTAGCCGGCCGCGACGAGCCCCTTCGCGACGTCCCGCGCCAGCGCGTAGTACGGGTCCTCGGGCTTGACGCGCGCCGAGCCGAACACGCTCACCGCCGGACCGATCTCCGCGAGCGCGCCGAAGCCCTCGACGAACTCGCTCTGGATGCGCATGACGCGCCACGGGTCCTCGTGCAGCCACGCGGCGCCCTCGCCGCGTCGCAGCAGCCCCTGGTCCGAGGTGGTCGCCGGGATCTGGTCGCCGCGCAGGAGCACCGGGCCGCGCCGGTACTCCGGCGCCGGTGCCGACGTGTCGTCGTGGGTCATGCGCCGACTCTAGGTCGTCCGTGCCGCGGGCTCAGGACGAGCGCTCAGGACGTGTGCGCAGGACGAGGCGGCGGGGTCGCGCGCACGTCGCACGGCCCGCCGGTGGGTCAGGACAGCCCGAGCGGCAGGTCCTCGGGCCGGGCACCGGTGAGCCACGCGGCGAGCGCGTCGCGGCTGCGCACGACCTGGTCGACCGGGCAGCGCTCGTCCTGCGTGTGCGCGAGCAGCGGGTCGCCCGGGCCGAAGTTCACGGCCGGCACCCCGAGGGCGGTGAACCGCGCGACGTCGGTCCACCCCTGCTTCGCGGCGGGGCGACCGCCCGTCACGGCGAGGACCGCGGCGGCGAAGTCCTGCGCGAGGGGGTCGTCGAGGCCGGGGCGCGCACCGGGGGCCGCGTCGACGACCTCGACGTCGTACCCGGCGAGGACCTCGCGCACGTGCGCGGACGCCTCCTCCACCGACCGCGAGGGCGCGAAGCGGTAGTTCACGGTGACGACGCACTCGTCGGGGATGACGTTGGTCGCGCGGCCGCCGGCGATGAGCACCGCGTTGAGCCCCTCGCGGTAGGTCAGGCCGTCCACCTCGACCGTCGCGGGCCGGTAGGCCGCGAGCCGCTGCAGGACCTCGCCCGCCGCGTGCACGGCGTTCTCGCCCGTCCAGGCGCGTGCGGAGTGCGCGGCCACGCCGTGCAGGCGCACCTCGGCGCGCAGCGTGCCGTTGCACCCGCCCTCGATGCCGCCGGCCGTCGGCTCGCACAGGACCGCGAAGTCCCCCGCCAGCCAGTCCGGGTGGTGGCGTGCGACGCGGCCGAGCCCGTTGAGCGCGGCGTCGACCTCCTCGTGGTCGTAGAACACCCACGTGACGTCGTGCACGGGCTCGTCCAGCGCGGCCGCGAGGGACAGCTGCACCGCGACGCCCGCCTTCATGTCGACCGTGCCGCGCCCCCACAGCACGCCGTCCTCGAGCCGGGTCGGGAGGTTGTCCGTGACGGGCACGGTGTCGAGGTGGCCGGCGACGACGACCCGCCGGGCACGGTTGCGCCGCGTGCGGGCGACGACCGCGTCCCCGTCGCGCAGGACCTCCAGGTGCGGGTGCTCCCGCAGGGCCGCCTCGACGGCGTCCGCCAGACGGGTCTCGTCGCCGGAGACGGACGGGATGTCGCACAGCTCGCGCGCGAGCGTCACGACGTCGGCGGACAGGTCCAGGGTGTCGACGGCCACGTGCCCGACCCTACGCCGCGGACCGCTGCGGGCCCGGGCCGGAGCCCGGGCCGCGCCGGCGGGTGCCGTGGAGCGCCGGGACGGGCGGGCGGCGCCCAGACCGTAGGCTTGGCGACCATGACCGACCGCACGGCCTGGGGCCACGGCCTGGCCACCCTCACCCCCGACGGCACCGTCCTCGACGTCTGGTACCCGGCGCCCGCGCTGGGCGCGCCGCCCGCGGACGCCGCCGTCCCGGCGGACCTGCGTGCCGCCGAGCGCGACGACGACGTCCGCGACGTCCGCGTCCGCGCCGTCACGACCGTCGTCGACCTCGACGCGCCGCCGGCGGACACCGCTGACGCCTACCTGCGCCTGCACCTGCTCTCGCACCGGCTCGTCGCCCCCCACGGCCAGAACCTCGACGGCGTGTTCGCGGTGCTGCCGAACGTCGTGTGGACCAACCACGGCCCGTGCGCCGTCGAGGGCTTCGAGGCGACCCGGCTGCGGCTGCGCGCCGTCACCGGCGCACCCGTCACCGTCTACGGCGTCGACAAGTTCCCGCGGATGGTCGACTACGTGGTCCCGGCCGGCGTGCGGGTCGCCGACGCGGACCGCGTGCGCCTCGGCGCGCACCTGGCCGCCGGCACGACCGTGATGCACGAGGGCTTCGTGAACTTCAACGCCGGCACGCTGGGCACCTCGATGGTCGAGGGCCGCATCTCGGCCGGCGTCGTCGTCGGCGACGGGTCCGACATCGGCGGCGGTGCCTCGATCATGGGGACCCTGTCCGGGGGCGGGCGCGAGGTCGTCTCGGTCGGCCGGCGCAGCCTGCTCGGCGCGAACGCCGGTCTCGGCATCCCCCTCGGCGACGACTGCGTGGTCGAGGCGGGCCTGTACGTCACGGCCGGCACGAAGGTGCGCCTCGTCGGCTTCGACGTGCCCACGGCCACGACCACCGAGGACGGCGCGCGCGTGGTCAAGGCGCGCGACCTCGCGGGGGCCGACAACGTGCTGTTCCGGCGCAACTCCACGACCGGCGCCGTCGAGGCCGTGGCCCGCTCGGGCGCGGGCGTGCACCTGAACGCCGCCCTGCACAGCAACTGACGGTGGCGGCCCGCCGACGACGCGGCCGCCGCGGCGGCTGCGTGCCCGCGCTCGTCACGTCCGTCGCGGTGCTGGCGCTGCTCGCGCTCGGCGTCACCGGGGTCGTCGCGCTGCTCGACCGCACGCACCCGGCGTCGCCGCTGGCCGAGCGCTGCACCGCCCACCTCGACGGCACGGACTGGACCCTGTCGCCGGACCAGGCGCAGAACGCCGCGCTGGTCGCGGCCGTCGCGGTGCGCCGCGGCCTGCCCGCACGTGCGGTCACGATCGGGCTCGCCACGGCGCTGCAGGAGTCGAGGCTGGTGAACATCGACTACGGCGACCGCGACTCGGTGGGGCTGTTCCAGCAGCGGCCCTCGCAGGGCTGGGGCACGGTCGAGCAGATCATGGACCCCGTCTACTCGACGGGCCGGTTCTACGACGGGCTCGTGCGGGTGTCCGGCTACGAGCAGCTCGAGATCACCGTGGCCGCGCAGGCGGTCCAGCGCTCCGGGTTCCCCGACGCGTACGCACAGCACGAGGTGCGCGCCCGTGCCTGGGCGTCGGGCCTCACGGGCTTCTCCCCCGCGACGGTCACGTGCAGCCTGCGCCCGGCCGAGGGTCCCGCCGACCCCGACCGCGCCCTGGCCCGCCTCGTGCGCGACCTCGGCGAGCTCCCGGTGGCCCTCACCCCGGCCGCGGAGGGCGCACCCGCCACGGTCGACGTCACGGCCGACGCCCTCGCGGCGGACGCGCCGGACCGCGCCGCCTGGGTCGTCGCGCACTGGGCGGTGGCCGTGGCGGACGAGGTGGACGTCGACGCGGTGGCCGTGGGCGACCGGACCTGGTCCCGCGACGAGCCGGCGTGGGAGCCCGCGCCCGCACCGCTGCCCGCCGGTCAGGTGCGGGTCACCCTCGCCGGCTGAGCCCGGTACGACGACGGAGCCGGTGCCACCCCAGGGGGCGGCACCGGCTCCGGTGCGTGTGCGTGCCGCCCTGGTCCGGCGGCGGCTCAGCGCGGGGTCAGCGCGCTCGAGGGTGGCTCAGCGGTCCTCGACGGCCACGTAGTCCCGCTCGGTCGCACCCGTGTACACCTGGCGCGGCCGGCCGATCTTCGTCTGCGGGTCGTTCATCATCTCGCGCCACTGCGCGATCCAGCCGGGCATGCGCCCGAGCGCGAACAGCGGCGTGAACATGCGCGGCGAGAAGCCCATCGCCTTGTAGATCAGACCCGTGTAGAAGTCCACGTTCGGGTACAGCTTGCGCGAGACGAAGTAGTCGTCGTGCAGCGCGATCTCCTCAAGGCGCATCGCGATGTCGAGCTGCTCGTCGTTGCTGCCGAGCGCCTGCAGCACCTCGTGCGCGCTCTGCTTCACGATCGCGGCACGCGGGTCGTAGTTCTTGTAGACCCGGTGGCCGAAGCCCATGAGGCGGACGCCGTCCTCCTTGTCCTTCACGCGCCGCATGAAGTCCGTGGCGTCACCGCCGTTCGCCTGGATCTCGTCGAGCATCGCCAGGACGGCCTCGTTGGCGCCGCCGTGCAGCGGACCGGAGAGCGCGTTGATGCCCGCGGCGACCGAGGCGTAGATGTTCGCGTGGCTCGAGCCGACGATCCGCACGGTCGACGTGGAGCAGTTCTGCTCGTGGTCTGCGTGCAGGATGAGCAGCTTGTCGAGCGCGTTGACGACGACCGGGTCCGGGTCCCACTGCTGGTAGGGCACGGCGAACGTCATGCGCAGGAAGTCCTCGACGTACCCGCGCGAGTAGTCCGGGTACAGCAGCGGCTCACCCTTGGACGTGCGGTGCACGTAGGACGTGATCGTGCGCGTCTTCGCCAGGATCAGGACCGTCGCGAGCTCGACCGTCGCGGGGTCGAAGGGGTCGAGCGACTCCGGGTAGAACGTCGACAGCGCGTTCAGGGCGGACGCCATGACGGCCATGGGGTGCGCCTGCCGCGGGAACGAGCCGAGGAACGTGCGGAAGTCCTCGTGCACGAGCGTGTGCCGGTTGACCCGCTCCTCGAACGCCGACAGCGTCGCCGCGTCCGGGAGCTCGCCGTGGATGAGCAGGTACGCGACCTCGAGGAACGAGGACTTCTCGGCGAGCTGCTCGATGGGGTAGCCGCGGTAGCGCAGGATGCCCGCGTCACCGTCGATGTAGGTGATCTGCGACTCGCACGCGGCGGTGTTCATGAACCCGGGGTCCACGGTGACCATGCCCGTGTCCCGCAGCAGCGAGGAGACCACGATCCCGTCGTTGCCCTCGGTGGCGGGGACGACCGGCAGGTCGCGCGCCTGCCCGCCCACCACGAGCTGCACGGGGGCCTGGACCGGGGCGGTGACGACGTCCGACATGGTGTTCCTTCCTGCGTCGACCAACGGGAGCAGCAGCCCCGGCGGTGGCCGGGCTCCTCGACGACCGACGCGAGGGATGACCCCCGTCGGCCCGCTGCGACGGTACCCGCGGCACGCCGCTCTTGACGAATGAGCGACCGTCCCTTGGCCGCCGTGTGAGGCGCCTCACACGACGGGGTGACCACTGTACGGCGCTGCGGTGTGCCGCGCCTACGCCCCCTGCAGGCGGGCAGCGGCCTCCGCGACCCGCTCGTCGGAGGCGGTGAGCGCGACGCGCACGTGCCCGGCCGCCGCGGCGCCGTAGAACGCACCGGGCGCGACGAGGACGCCGAGGCCCGCCAGGTCGGCCACCGTCCGCCAGGAGTCCTGCCGCGGCCCCTGCGGGCGCACCCACAGGTACAGGCCCGCGCTCGAGTGGTCGACGACGTAGCCGGCGGCCTCGAGCCCGGCGCGCAGCACCGCCCGGCGGCGGCGGTAGCGCTCGCGCTGCTCGGCGACGTGGTCGTCGTCGCCGAGCGCGACCGTCATCGCCGCCTGGACCGGAGCCGGCACGATCATGCCCGCGTGCTTGCGGGTCTCGAGCAGGCGCGCGACGAGCGCGGGGTCGCCCGCGAGGAACGCCGCGCGGTACCCCGCGAGGTTCGACTGCTTGGACAGCGAGTACGCCGCCAGGAGCCCGGTGAGGTCACCGCCCGTGACGCGCGGGTCGAGCACGCTCGGCACCCCCGCCGACGCCCACGGCTCGTCCCACGCGAGCTCCGCGTAGCACTCGTCCGACGCGACCACGACGGGACGGCCGGTGCGCGCCGAGGCCGCGCGGGCGGCCTCGACCACCGCGCGCAGCTCGTCCACGCCCAGCACGGCCCCGTGCGGGTTGGCCGGCGAGTTGAGCCACACGAGCCGGACGTCGTCACGCGCGGCGAGCTCGGCGGCCGGGTCGTCGGTCGGCACGGGGGCCGCCCCCGCGAGCCGCGCACCGACGTCGTACGTCGGGTAGGCGGTCGCCGGGTGCAGCACGGCGTCACCCGCGCCGACCCCCAGCAGGGCGGGCAGCAGCGCGACGAGCTCCTTCGAACCGACCGTGGGCAGCACCGCCGCGGGATCGAGCCCGGGCACGCCGCGCCGACGCGCGAACCAGGCGACGACGGCCTCGCGCAGAGCGGGCGTGCCGTGGGTCGTCGGGTAGCCCGGTGCGTCGGCGGCCGCGGCGAGCGCCTCGCGCACGAGCGGCGGCGTCGGGTCGACGGGCGTGCCGACCGACAGGTCGACGATGCCGCCGGGGTGCCGGCGCGCCTGCTCGGCGTACGGCGCGAGCGTGTCCCACGGGAAGTCCGGCAGGGCGCCGGTGAGCAGGCCCACGCCGGTCAGCCCTCGACCGGCGCGGGCGCGAGCGCGCGGCTCACTCGCCGTGGATGCGCAGCGGCAGGGTCGCGATGATGGGGTGGTCGTGCTCGATCTCCCCCATCTTCGCGGCACCGCCGGGCGAGCCGATCTCGTCGAAGAAGTGCACGTTCGCCTCGTAGTACTGCGACCACTGCTCGGGGACGTCGTCCTCGTAGTAGATGGCCTCGACGGGGCAGACCGGCTCGCAGGCACCGCAGTCGACGCACTCGTCGGGGTGGATGTAGAGCGAGCGCTTGCCCTCGTAGATGCAGTCGACCGGACACTCCTCGATGCACGCCTTGTCCTTGACGTCCACGCAGGGCTCGGCGATCACATACGTCACGGCTCGTCCTCCACAGGTGCAGCGGTCGACCTAGTATCCCCCACGTGGCGGCGACGACGACCCGACGTCCATGGTCCGACACGGTGCGGGACCGGCGGACGGCATGAACGGCCCCCGTGACGCTCCCTGGCGCGCCTGGTCACCGGGCGTGCGCGTCGTCGTCCGCCGTCGGCGCGACGACCTCCCGGCGGACGGCGGCACCCTCGGCGAGCCCCCGTACACGGACGTCCTCGGGGACCTGCTCGCCGTCGACGACGCCGGCCTCACGGTGCGCACGCGCGGCGGCGACGTGCACGTGCCGGCCGCCGACGTGCTGCTCGGCAAGGTCGTCCCGCCCGCACCCGTGCGCCGCCCGCGCCCGGCCCCGCCCGTCTGACCGCCCGCGGCGCGGGGCCCCTCGACGGACGCGCCGGACGCGACGACGCCCGCCCGGGCGGACCGGGCGGGCGTCGTCGGCGGCGTCAGGGCGTGGGCGTCGGCGCGGGCGGCGCGCCGCACACCACGCGGTTCTGCGGCTTGTACCGCCACGTGTCGGACTCGGTGTCGACCAGCTCCCCGTTCAGGTAGACCCGGCGCGTGTTCGTCACCGTGAAGCCGGGGTTGCCGGCGCTCTGCGGGGAGCACGTCGCCGACTGCGAGTAGACCGTGGTCGGCGCGACGACCCCCGAGCGGCCGCTCTTCTCCGTCTCCACCGTGAAGTGCTTCGTGCCCCAGATGCGCACGTGCGCACGCCCGTCGGCGACGAACCCCTGCACGAGCGCCCCGTACGGCGTGTTGTTCTTCCACTTCATGTCGAGCACGCCGGTGAAGATCGTCGCCTCGCGACCCTCGGGGTAGCGCTGGAACCACTCGCTGTGCGGCGTGTGCTCGACGTCCTCGAAGCCCGCGAAGTAGGCGGCGTTGAAGACGGTGGTGGAGACCTGGGAGAGGCCGCCGCCCCACGCGTCGGTGTGCTCGCCGTTGACGATCGCGCCCGCCTGGACGAACCCGTGCGCGGCGTCCACCGGGCCGAGCGCCTCGGTCAGCGAGAACGTCTCGCCCGGGCGCACCAGCGTGCCGGTGATGTTGGCGAGGCCGGTCGCGATGTTCTGGGTGCGGCGCGGCTCGCTCGTCAGCGGGGTCGAGAACTCGGACACGACCTCCTTGACGCCGAGCGCCTCGAGGGCGGCGCGCGTCTGGGCGGGGTCGGACTGCACCAGCTCCACCGGTGCGAGCCGCTGCTCCGCGGTGACGGCGCTCGCCACCGACGACGCCAGCGCGGCCGGGTCGATCGTCGTGCCGGGCTCGCCGCCGACGATCACCGGCGCGTCGCCCTGGAACTCGAACCGCGCGTCCGCCGCCGCCGTCACGACGTCCGGCACCTGCGCGAGCACCGCCTCGGTCAGCGCCTGGCCGTCGAGCTGCAGCTGCAGCGCGCCGTCCACCGGCACCATGCTCGCGCTCGCCGTGAGCGTGGGGACGTCGAGCGTCGCCTGCCGGTCCCCGACCTGCACCGTCACCGGCGCGGAGGCGAGCCGCTGCGCCACCTCGGTGAGCGCCTGCTGCGTCTCCTCCTGCGTGATGTCCGGCTCGACGGGCGTCGTCGGCAGCGGCAGCGGCCGCTCCCCCACGAGCCACTCCTCCTGGACCTCGGTCGCCGCGGCGGCGAGGTCGAGCTCCCAGCCCTCGACGGCGTCCGTCGCGTGGGCGGCACCGTCCGCGAAGACGACCGTGCCGTCGACGGGGGCGAGGCGCACCGTCTCGGACAGCGACGCCAGAGCCGTCTCGAGCGCGTCCTCGTCGACCTGCGTCACGGGGGGCTGCGCGTCCACGCCGACGACCTGCCGCCACAGGCGCACGGGCTCGGTGAGGTCCACCCCCGTCAGGCGTGCCACCGTCGCGTCGGCGTCGAACGCCAGGCCGGCCGCTGCCGGGTCCAGCTCCGCCTGCGCGTCCTCGGCGACGACCGGCAGGGGTGCGTCGACGCGGTCCTGCAGGCCCGCGGTGAGGGCGCTGCGCGCCTCGTCGGCCGTCATGCCGCCGATCTCGACGCCGGCCACGTGCGCGCCGCGCGGGACGCGGTCCGCCAGCGCGTAGGACGCACCGACGTACGCGCCGCCGAGCAGGACGACGACCCCGCCCACGACCGCGAGGGTGCGCGGCCAGCGTCGCCGGCCGTCGTCCGGCTCGAACACGTCGAGCGGCGAGGGGTCACGCTCCGCCTCGGGCGTGTGCGGCACCGGTCCGCCCGGCACGGGGCGGGCGGCGCCGGCACCCGCGTCGGTGGTGGGCCACGTGCGCGTGGCGGGCCCCTCCGCGTCGTCGCGTGCGGCGACGCGGTCGGGAGCGTCCGCCGGGGTCGGCGTCGCGTCGTCGACCGGCGGCAGGGCCTGCGTGGGGGCGGCGTCGGCGGCGCGGCCGGTGGCTGCTGCGGACGCGGCGGCCGCGGCGGCCGGCGCGGCGCCGGGTGCGGGGCCGTCGGCAGGGCCGGCCACGGCGGGCGTGCCCGTGGGCGCCGTGTCGTCCGGGGTGGTGCCGTCCGGGGTGGTGCCGTCCGGGGTGGTGCCGTCCGACGCGGCTGCGGGGACGACCTCGGCCGGGACCGTGTCGGCGGGGCCGGCGGCGTCGGCGGGGTCGGCGTCGGCGGGGTCGGCGTCGGCGTCGTCGGCGGCGTCGGGGTCGGCGTCGGTGTCCGCGGGGTCGACGTCGGACGGGGCGGCGCTGGCCGGGACCGGGGCAGCCGCGTCGTCCGAGCCCGGTGCCGCGTCGTCGGCGGGCGCCGGACCGGCGGACGGCTCGGCCGCCTCGCGCGGGGCGCCGTCGGACGGGGTCACCGCGGACGCCGGTGCGCTCCCGGACGCCGGGGCGGCCGCGGACGGCTCGCCCTCCTCGCGTCGCAGGGCGTGCGCGGGGACGCCGACGGCAGCGGCGTTGAGAGCCGTCATGGCGAGCGCGGACAGGCCGCCGAGGTCCAGGGGGCGGGTCGGCGCGCGGCCTCGCCGAGAGCGGCCTCGCCCGGGGTCCCGGACGAGCCGTCCTCGTCACGGCCCTGCTCGTCACGGCCCTGCTCGTCCCTGGCTGCGTCGGCGGCACGTGCGCCCGCGCTCGCGGACGACCCCGCCTCCGCGGCCCCGCGGGCGTCCGCCGCGGCGGGCTCTGCCGCTGCGTCGTCGGGGGTCGCCGGCGGTGCGGTCACGGCCACGTCCTCCCACGAGGGCCAGGCGGCGAGCGCGGGGCCGGACCGCAGCGGGCGCGGCCGGTCGGCAGGACGCGTGCGCGGCGACGCGGCCGCGCCGCCGCCGGGGGCCTGGTCCGCACGACCCGCGTGAGCGGCACGGGCCTCGTCGGCGTCAGGCGCCTGCGCGGCGCCCTGCGGCCCGGCGGCGTCGGCGTCGGCGGCCGGGGTGGGGGCGGCCGGTGTGCGGGCGGCGTCGGCGTCGCCGTCCGCGACCGACGACGGCACGCGCGGCGCCGGGACGCCCGCCGCCTCGCCCGTGGCGGGCGCACCGGTCGCGCCGTCCGGCGTCCCGCCGTCCTGCGTCGTCCCGTCGGCCGTGGTGCCGCGCTCGGTGCCGTGCGTCATCGATCCCCCGTCGTGCTCTGCAGCGCGCAGACCGCGCCCGGGCGAGTCTACGGTGCGCCACCACCGCTCCGAGGGTGCCGGTGGCGGCGCGCGGGAGGATCACCCGCGCGCCGACCGGTCGCGGGACGGGGCCGGCGGGCGCCGTGCGCGCCGTGGGCTCAGCGCACCGGGCGCACGCGGCCGCGCAGGTGCACGAGCCCGCCGGCGGCCGGCGCACCCTGCGCGACCGCGAGCACGTCCCCGACGACGACGTCGTGGTCGCCGGCGGGGTGCAGCGCCGACGTGCGGCAGTCGAACCACGCCGCAGCGCCCTCGAGCCACGGCGCGCCCGAGACGGGTGCCGGCACGTGGGGCACGCGGTCGAGCTGGCCGACGGCGGGACGTCCCGGTGACGCCAGCCAGTCCGCGACGTCCGCCTGGTCGTCGCCGAGCACGCTCACGGCCCAGGTGTCCACCTCGTCGAGGACGTCGCGCAGCCGCGAGTCGGCGTGCACGCAGAAGAGCAGGAGCGGCGGGTCCAGCGAGACCGACACGACGGAGTTGACGGTCGTGGCGTGGGCGATGCCGCGGCGCACGACCGTCACGACGGCGACGCCGGCGGGCAGGCGCCCGACGGCGGCGCGGAACGCGTCCTCGTCCGCGCGGACGTCGGCGGGGTCGGTCACGGGGTGGCGGGGTCCGGGGGCGGCGCCGGCGCGGTGCGGACGGGGTCGTCCTGGACCCAGCGCCGCGGCACCAGCGCGACGAGCACGACCGCGACCGCGGCGCCCAGGATCCAGCCCCAGCCCCACAGGTCGGTGCCGGGGACGAGCACGTCGCCGCCCGGGCCCTCCCCCGCCAGCGTCGTGGCGGCGATGAACAGGCCGCCGACGGCCCCGACGTACGTCGCCCAGCCGTGCCACGCGCGCGCGGTCAGCAGCGCCGCCAGCACGAGCGCGAGGCACAGGACCAGACCCCACGGACGGACGGCGCGGTGCATCACGGTGCCCAGCACGCCGACGACGGCCCCCAGCACGAACGTCACGGCGGCGCGCCCGAGGAGCGCGGTGGTGGGCGGCTGCACGGCGTCAGGCTACCGGCCGCGCACCGGCGGGCCAGGCGAGCGGCGCCGCGGCGCCGGAGGCGTGCGCACGCGGGCTGCCGGGGCGTGACGGTAGGACTCGACCGGCAGGACCGGTGCCAGCAGCCGGTTGCTCAGCGCGTAGCACCCGACCAGCGCCGGCTCGCCGTCCACCGCCCGCACCGCCTGCACCTGGGTCGCGTGCGCACGCAGCGCCGCGAGCACGCGCTCGCGCACGGGCGCGACGTCGACGACCACGTCCACCGCGTCGTCGGGCACGGCCACCGAGGCCGGCTCCTGCGCGGGGTCGGGCAGCGCGAGGCCCGCCCCGTCGGGACCCAGCGCGGCGCGCACCGCGCCGCCCGCGAGGGCAGCCTGGGCGCGACGCAGCGCGTCGCTGCCCTGCGCGGACCACAGCCCGACGGGCACCGTGTGGGCGGCGGCGCCCTCGTCGGGGGCCGTGGCCGCGAGCGCCACCGCGCGGGTGGTCACCTCGTGCACGCGCACGTGGTCCGGGTGCCCGTAGCCGCCGCCGGGCTCGTACGTCGCGACCACGTCGGGGCGACGGCGGCGCAGCACGCGGGCCAGCGCCTCCGCCGCGTCGCCCACCGGGACGCGCACGAACGCACCCGGGGGACGTCCTCGGCGGCACCCGCACGCGCACCGGCGACCCACGCCATCCCGGAGTCCTCGTACCGCCGGTCCGTCCCGGCCACCTCGTCGAGGAAGACGTGGTCACGCACGCCCAGCGCCGCGAGCGCCGCGCGGAGCTCCTCGACGCGGTGCGCGGCGAGCGCCGGGCCGTCGCCCTCGAGGTGCGCCCACCGCTCGCCGATGACCTCGCCGCGCTCCCCCCGCGTCGCCGTGACCACGGCGACCGGCAGGCCGGCCGCCGCCCACGTCGCCAGCAGGGCGCCGGTCGCGAGCGACTCGTCGTCCGGGTGGGCGTGGACGGCGACCAGGCCGCCGGTCGGGTGGGTCACGCGCGCTTGTTGCGGGCGGTGATGCGGGCGCGCTCGGTCTGGTCGAGCACGACCTTGCGGATGCGGACGATCTCGGGCGTGACCTCGACGCACTCGTCCTCGCGCGCGAACTCGAGCGACTCCTCGAGCGTGAGCTTGCGCGGCGGCACCAGGTTCTCGAACGACTCCGCCGTCGAGGAGCGGATGTTGTTGAGCTTCTTCTCCTTGGTGATGTTGACGTCCATGTCCTCGTTGCGCGCGTTCTCGCCGACGACCATGCCCTCGTACACCTCGGAGGTCGGCTCGACGAAGAACGTGCCGCGCTCCTGGAGGTTGAGCATGGCGAACGGCGTCGCGACGCCCGCGCGGTCCGCGACGAGCGAGCCGT
Source organism: Cellulomonas sp. JZ18 (assembly GCF_009720485.1). Classification (NCBI taxonomy): domain Bacteria; kingdom Bacillati; phylum Actinomycetota; class Actinomycetes; order Micrococcales; family Cellulomonadaceae; genus Cellulomonas; species Cellulomonas sp. JZ18. The sequence continues at coordinate 3,038,595 of NZ_CP045245.1, forward strand.
TCGTGCGCGTCTCGATCGGGCCGGCCCACGGCTCGAAGCCCTCCGCGATGGAGGACGCGATGCCGGTGCCGCGGGTCTCGGTCAGGAAGCGCGTGCGGAAGCCGATGAGGCCGCGCGCCGGGACGACGAACTCCATGCGCACCCAGCCGGTGCCGTGGTTGCTCATCGTCTCCATGCGGCCCTTGCGCTGCGCGAGCAGCTGCGTGACCGCGCCCAGGTACTCCTCGGGGACGTCGATGGTCATGCGCTCGGTCGGCTCGAGGACCTGGCCGTCGACCTTCTTCGTGACGACCTGCGGCTTGCCGACGGTGAGCTCGAAGCCCTCGCGGCGCATCTGCTCGACGAGGATCGCCAGCGCGAGCTCGCCGCGGCCCTGCACCTCCCACGCGTCGGGACGCTCGGTCGGCAGGACGCGCAGCGACACGTTGCCGATGAGCTCGCGGTCGAGGCGGTCCTTGACCTGGCGCGCGGTGACCTTGTGGCCCTTGCCGCCCTTGCCGGCCAGCGGGCTGGTGTTGATGCCGATCGTCATCGAGATCGCCGGGTCGTCGACCGTGATGAGCGGCAGCGGCCGCGGGTCGTCCGGGTCCGTCAGGGTCTCGCCGATCGTGATGTCCTCGATGCCGGCGACCGCGACGATGTCGCCGGGGCCCGCCTGCTCGGTGGGGACGCGCTCGAGGGCCTTCGTCTCGAGCAGCTCGGTGATGCGCACGTTCTGGGTCGTGCCGTCCTGGCGGGCCCACGCGACCGTCTGCCCCTTGCGCAGGGTGCCGTTGTGGATGCGCAGCAGCGCGAGACGACCGAGGAACGGCGAGGCGTCGAGGTTCGTCACGTGCGCCTGCAGCGGCGCCTCGGGGTCGTACGTGGGCGCCGGGATCTTCTCGAGGATCGTCGCGAACAGCGGCTCGAGGTCCGGGCTGTCCGGCAGCCCGCCGTCCGCGGGCTGCTCGAGCGACGCGCGGCCGACCTTGGCGGCGGCGTAGACGACCGGCACGTCGAGGATCGCGTCGAGGTCGAGGTCCGGGACGTCCTCGTGCAGGTCCGACGCCAGCCCGAGCAGGAGGTCGGTCGCCTCGTGCACGACCTCGTCGATGCGCGCGTCGGGGCGGTCGACCTTGTTGACGACGAGGATGACCGGCAGCTTCGCGGCGAGCGCCTTGCGCAGCACGAACCGCGTCTGCGGCAGCGGACCCTCGGACGCGTCGACGAGCAGGACGACGCCGTCGACCATCGACAGGCCACGCTCGACCTCGCCGCCGAAGTCCGCGTGCCCCGGGGTGTCGATGACGTTGATCGTGATGCCGTCGGGCTGCCCGACCGCCGCGGCCGCGGGTCCGGAGTACCGGATCGCGGTGTTCTTCGCGAGGATCGTGATGCCCTTCTCGCGCTCGAGGTCGCCCGAGTCCATCGCGCGCTCGTCGACGTGGTCGTGCGCGCCGAACGCGCCCGACTGCCACAGCATGGCGTCGACGAGGGTGGTCTTGCCGTGGTCGACGTGGGCGACGATCGCGACGTTGCGCAGGTCGGAACGCACGGCGGCGGCCTGGCCGGTTGCGGGCATGCGGGTGCTCATCTCACGAGGAAGAGGGGGAGGCGCCGACGGCGGCGCGGCTCCATCTTACCGGTCCGGGCCGCACCGGCGGCGGTGACGCCGGTCTCCCCGCTCCCGCGGGGACGCGCTGCAGGCCGGCGCCGACGTCACCCGTCCGCCCGCGCCCAGTCCCACCACGAGGTGAGGTCGGCCCGCGCCGGCTCGAGCACGGCGACGTCCCCCACCCGCGGCAGCGCGTCGTCGTCCGCGCCGCGGTCGGCCGTCAGGGTCAGCACCGGCACCCGCACGAGCGGCAGCACCGCACCCGCGGCCACGAGGTCGCCCGACGTCGCCTCCACCAGCGCCGGCACCGCTGCCGGGTCGACCGTGCCGGCGAGGTTGTCGAGGGCGGCGTCGAGCGCCGGGTCCGCGTGCCCGCTCACGTTCGCCGCGCCGCCGCTGCGCCAGCGCGCGACCCACGACGCCACCGGCAGGTCCCCCTGCGTGACGGGGACGAGCGCGGCGTCCCACGCGTCCGGCTCGGCGCGCAGCGCCGGCACCGGGTCGTCGACGTCCGCGGGCACGACCTCGAAGCCCGCGTCGGCCGCGGCGTCCGTGAGCACCGCGGCAGCCGCGCCCCGCACCGGGTCGTCCGTCGCCGCGAGCAGCCGCACCGTGACGGGTGCGCCCTCCGGCGCCCCGTCGGCCGGCGGGAGCGCCGCGTCGACGTCGGCCGGCGGCGCGTCCGGGCCCACCTGGGCCGCGACGACGTCCGACGGCTCCGCGTCGGACCGCAGCGGCGCGACGGCCTCCGCCACCACCTCGCCCCGGGGCACCGCACCGACGAACGCGGCCCGCACCGCGGCCGCGGCGGCCGCCGGGTCCGACGCGCCCGCGTACGACGCCGGGTCGAACGGGCTGCCGGCACCCGCCCGCAGCACCAGCTGGAGCACCGCGTCACCGCCCGCGCGGGTGCGCACGTCGTCCGCGTCCTGCGCCGCCTCCAGGACGTCCGCCGTCGCGAGGGGTGCCGCGACGTCGAGATCCCCGTCCTCGAGCGCGTCGACCTGCGCGAGCGGGGCCAGGTCCGTGCGTACCCGCACCCGGTCCCAGCGCGCCGGGCGCGCGCCCGCGTAGGCGTCGTTGCGGACCACCTCGACACCGTCGTCCCCGACGCGGTCGAGCACGTACGGGCCGGTCGTCGTCGTCAGCGTGGGGTCCGCCGCCACGTCGGCCGCCGTGCCCGCCGCGCGCCACACGCGCGAGATCGCGAGCAGGGCCGCGCGGTCCTGCTGCTGCACGGCCGTGGTCACCGCGGCGGCCCAGGCGGCGGCCTCGGGGTCGTCGCCACCCGCCGGCGGTGCGGGCGTCGCGGACGAGGCGGCGGGACCGGGCGTCGACGTCGCGGTCGGGGACGCCGTCGCCGTCGCCGTCTCCGTCGCCGTCGCGCTCGCCCCCGCGGTGGCGGCGGGCGTCGCCTGCGCGCCCGGCAGCGCGGGCGCGGACGGGTCGAGCGCGAGGCGTCCCACGACGTGCGCGGGGAGGTTGACGTCGAGCGCGAGCTGCCAGTCCGCGACGGGCCGGTCGTAGACGACGGTCACGGTCGCACCGTCGACCACCGGTACGGCCGACGCGTGCGCGAGGACCGGCGACGTCGCGGCGAACGCGACGACGGCGTCCAGCGCCGCCGGGTCGGCGGGGCGGCCGTCGGCACCGAGCTCGGGGACCACCTCGTCGAGCTGCCCGCTGCGGGCGGCCCACTCGAGCAGCAGGTCGGCCGGGGTCACGGGGACGCCGTCCGACCACCGTGCCGTCGGCGCGATCGTGTAACGGACGGTGAGCGGCGCGTCGCCGACCTTCTCCACCGTCCCGAACGACGGGTCGGTGGAGACCGACCCGTCGGCCTCGAGCGTGACGAAGCCCGACTGGACGAGGCCGCGCACCAGGACGCTGCCGGGCGCCCGACCCGCGACCGTCCCCCCGTTGAGGGACGTGAACGGCAGGTCGGCCGCGACCACGACCGTGCCCGCACGCGCCGGGTCGGCCGCGTCCTGCGTGCAGCCCGCCGTCGCCAGCACCGCCGCCACCAGCCCCGCGACGACGTACGTCCCGCTCCCGCGCACCCGACCGGTCCCGTCCATCCGCACCGTCCTCCGCTTCGTGCCTCGACCCGACCGCACCTCGCCCCGGCCGGACCACCACCCGTCCGGCGGTCACCCGTCCGCCGCTCCACCCGTGCATCGGCCGGGACCGGCCCGGACTGAAGTGGCAGATCGGACGGATCCCGTCGGACCGTAGCGGACCGGGGCGAGCAGGACGCACGCGCACCGACGGCCGGACCGCGTCACGCGACGGGACGCGCGAGAGCCCGGTCCCGCCGTGCGGGACCGGGCTCTCGTCGCTGCGACGCGACGGCCGGATCAGATGCCCGGGCGCTGGATCCGCTCGTTGTCGATCTCGTCGACGCCGAGCGCGTCGGCGCGGCCGGCCTCCTCCGCCTGGCGCGCCTCCTCCGCGAGCAGCTCGGCGTGCTGCGCCTCGAGCAGGGCGTCACGGGCGATCCGCCGCTCGCGCTGCGCCTCGGGGTCGGGCACCGGCACGGCCGCGATGAGGCGCTGCGTGTACGGGTCCTGCGGCGCGTTGACGACCTGCGCGGCCGGGCCGACCTCGACGAGGCGGCCGTTGCGCATGACCGCGATGCGGTCGGACAGGATCTCCACGACCGCGAGGTCGTGGCTGATGAACAGGCACGCGAAGCCGTGCTCGCGCTGCAGCTCCTGGAACAGGTCGAGCACGGCCGCCTGCACGGACACGTCGAGCGCGGACGTCGGCTCGTCGGCGACGAGCAGGCGCGGCTCCAGCGCGAGCGACCGGGCGATGCCGACGCGCTGGCGCTGCCCGCCCGACAGCTCGTGCGGGTAGCGGTTGCGCATCGCGCGCGGCAGGTGCACCTGGTCGAGCAGGCGCTCGATCTCGCGCTGCAGCGCCTCGCCCTTGACGCCGCGGTGCAGCAGGAGCGGCTCGGCGATGGACTCGCCGATCGGCAGGCGCGGGTTCAGGGAGGAGCCCGGGTCCTGGAAGACGATGCCGACCTTCGTGCGCAGCGGCTTCAGGTCCTTCATGGTCGCGCCGACCATGTCGTGCCCGACGATCTTCAGCGAGCCGCCGGTCACCGGCAGCAGGCCCACCGCGGCGCGGCCGATCGTGGTCTTGCCCGACCCGGACTCGCCGACGAGGCCGACGACCTCGCCCTGACGGATCTCCAGCGAGACGCCGTCGACGGCCCGGAACGCGGGCGTGCGCCGCCGGCCCGGGTACTCGATGACCATGTCGCGCGCCTCGAGGACGAGCTCACGCTCGTCCACCGGGGTGGACGCGGGCGCGGGCTCGCTCACCCGGGCACGGGCGGGGACGTCGGACGCCGAGCGGCCGAGGTGCGGGACGGCGTCGAGCAGGCGCTGCGTGTACGCGTGCTGCGGGTTGCGGAACACCTCGAGCGCCGGGCCCTGGTCCACGACCCGCCCGTCCTTCATGACGATGATGTTGTCCGCCATGTCGGCGACGACGCCCATGTCGTGCGTGATGAGCACGATGCCCGCGTCGATGCGCTCGCGCAGGTCCCGCATGAGCTTGAGGATCTCCGCCTGCACGGTGACGTCGAGGGCCGTCGTCGGCTCGTCCGCGATGAGCAGCGTCGGGTCGCACGCGAGCGCCTGCGCGATCATCGCGCGCTGGCGCTGCCCGCCGGACAGCTGGTGCGGGTAGGAGTCGACCCGCTTCTCCGGGTTCGGGATGTCGACGAGGCGCAGCAGCTCGACCGCGCGCTCGCGCGCCTCGGTCGGGCCGATCTCGAAGTGCGCGCGCAGCGTCTCGATGATCTGGAACCCGATCGTGAACACCGGGTTCAGGGCCGTCATCGGCTCCTGGAAGATCATCGACACCTCGCGGCCGCGGATGCGGCGCAGGCGGTTGGCCGGCATGCCGACGAGCTCGCGGTCGCCCAGCAGGGCGGACCCGCGGGCGCGGCCGTTGGGCGGCAGCAGGCCGAGCAGGGCCATCGACGACTGCGTCTTGCCGGAGCCGGACTCACCGACGATCGCGAGCACCTCGCCCGGGCGCACGTCGTAGCTGACGTCGACGGCGGCCGGGTGCCAGCGCCCGTCGACGTAGAAGTCGACGTTCAGGTCGCGCACCGACAGCACGGGCGTCGTGGTCGGGGCGTGGTTCGTGTCGAGGGCCACCGTTCAGCGTCCTTCCTGCACGCGGTCCGCTGGCCCGGTCGGGGCGGCGGGGTGCGGGTCTGCGAGCATGGCGCCGTGGGTGCCACGCAGGAGTTCACATCGGGGTACGGACGAGGACTGACCGTCGCGGCGGCCGCGGCCGGCGCCGCGGCGCTCGTCGCGGTCGCGGCGCAGGACGGCGCCGTGGCGGCGCTGCGCGTGCTGCCGCTCGTCGCGCTCGTGGTGCTCGTCGTGTGGGCGCTGTTCTGGCGCCCGGGGGTCGAGGTCGCGGACGGCGAGGTCGTCGTGCGCAACGTGCTGAGCACCGTGCACGTGCCCTGGCCGACCTACCGCGGCGTCACCCGCGGCTGGTCCCTCGTGCTGCACACGACCGACGGCGACGTGCAGGTCTTCGCCGCACCGCGTTCCAGCGCCACGGCGCAGTGGGTGCGCCGGGGCCGGGACGACGACGGGGTGCGTCCGGTGCCCGCCGACGGCCGCCCGGTCCGCTCGCTGCACGCGACGGCCGAGAGCGTCGGCGACGCCGTCGAGGCCCGGCACGACGCGCTGGTGCGCGCCGGGCACCTCGACGGGGCGGAGCGGCTGCGCACCGAGCACGGCCTGCGCCCGGTGCGTCGGGTGCACGTGGCCGGCATCGCCACGGCGGTGGCCCTCGCGGCCGCCGCCGTGGCGGTGCTCGTCACCGCGTGAGCGGTCGCGCGTGCAGGTCACGCGCCGCCGCCCGTGCCGGCGTTCCGGCCGTCGAGGTCGGGGCGCACCGTGCTGACGCGCCCGCGCTCGGCGGTGCCGTCGGCCGCCATCGCCTTGGCCATCTTGCGCTCGGACGGGATCCGCTTCTGCCGCGGGTCGAACGCGTCGCGCAGGCCGTCGCCGATGAAGTTGACGCTCAGCGCGATGAGCACGATGAACAGGCCCGGCCACCAGAACAGCCACGGCCGCGTCGAGAACGCCTGCTGGTACAGGCTGATGAGCTGACCGAGCGAGATCTCGGGCGGCACGATGCCGAAGCCCAGGTAGGACAGCGCGGTCTCGAGCAGGATGGCCGAGCTCATGAGCAGCGTGACCGCCACGATGAGCGTGCCGATCGCGTTCGGCAGGATGTGCTTGAAGATGATCCGCAGGTTGCTCGCGCCAGCGACGCGGGCGGCGTCGACGAACTCGCGCTCGCGCAGCGAGAGGAACTCGCCGCGCACGAGCCGGGCCAGCGTCGTCCACAGGATCAGCCCGAGCGCCACGGCGAAGACCACGCCGCTGACCGTGCCGGCCATCTTGCCGACCACGGCGCCGATGACGATCGTCGGCACCGTGATGACCAGGTCGGTCGCCCGCATGAGCAGGGTGTCGGCGCGGCCGCGGAAGAACCCGGCCGCGGCCCCGACGAGCACACCGATCACGGCGGCGACGACACCGATGACCACCATGACCATGAGCGACGTCTGCACGCCGGCCATGACGCGCGCGAACATGTCGCGCCCGAGCTCGTCCTGGCCGAACGGGTGCGAGCCGATCGCGAAGCCGTCGCCGCCCAGCCACGTGGGCAGCGACAGCGTCGGGGCGCCGCCCGCGTTGACGACGGAGCCGGTCTGGTAGGGCGTGTAGGACCACCAGCCGGGGATCGGCCCGACGCCGACGGAGGTGAACGCCAGCAGCGTGGTGAGGGCGAGGACGGCGAGACCCGCCATCGCGCCGCGGTGGCGGAAGAACCGCCGGCGGACGATCTGCCCCTGGGAGAGGCCGGCGACCTCCTGCAGCTCGATCGCGTTCTCGAGCCGCTCCTCGGGCTCGCCGGTGGGCTGGGGTGTGGTGGGGGTGCTCATGCGTCCAACCGGATCCGGGGGTCGATCGCCGCGTAGACGATGTCCGCGACGATGTTGGCGATGATGGCGAGGGTCGCGACGACGATCAGGTACGCCATGACCGGTGCCTGCTCGGCGTCCATCAGGGACCGCACGAACAGCTGGCCCATGCCGGGACGTGCGAACACGTTCTCCGTGATGACCGCGCCGCCCAGCAGCGTGATGACGTCGATGGGCACGATGGTCGCCAGCGGGATGAGCGCGTTGCGGAACCCGTGGCGGACCACGACGAGCCGCTCCGGCAGGCCCTTGGCGCGCGCCGTGCGGATGTAGTCCTGGTTCAGCACCTCGAGCATGCTCGAGCGCGAGTACCGGGTGTACGACGCGAACGCGATCAGCACGAGCGTGGCCGTCGGCAGGACGAGGTGCGTGTAGGAGTCGAGCACCTGCACCCAGTAGTTGCCGCCGAGGTTCGGCGTGCGGTCGCCGAACGTCGGGATCGGGCGGCCGCTCAGCGCCTGGAAGTACGGCCCCCAGACCTGCATGACCTGGTCGATGAAGATCAGCGTGCCCATGACGAGCGCCACGGCCGCGCCGGTGCGGGCCGACGTGCGCCAGTCCGGGCCACCGAACAGGCGTCCGACGAGGTACCCGACGCCCACCGTCAGGAGCGCGAGGCCCGCGATGAGCAGGTGGGACTCGTCGATCGAGTCGAACACGACCTGCATCGGGAAGTAGAGGACGACACCGAGGACGACCACCGTCAGACCCGTGTAGAGCGCGCGACGGTTGTGCAGGCCCGCGAACACGCCGGCGACCGCGAAGGCCGTGCCGGCGCCGAGCAGCGCGAGCAGCACGGGGCCGATCTGCGGGCGGTCCCACCAGCCGGTGAGCTGGATGTACGCGAACAGCGCGACGTTGGCGGCCGCGGCGATCGCGAAGACCTGCACGCGGCGGCGCGCGGAGCCGCCGACGGCGAGCGACCACAGCAGGCCCACCACGAGCGACAGCGCGACGACCACGCCCCAGCCGATGACCGGGTCGCGCAGGAAGTCGTTGAAGCCGATCGCGCCCCACTGCTTGAGCAGCACCGCGACCCAGAACGAGGGCAGCGAGTAGAGCAGGAACGACAGGAAGATGATCACGTAGTCGAACGCGCTGTACTGGCGCAGCGCCGACACGATGCCGACGGTGACGCCGACGAGCAGCGAGAGGACCGTCGCGGCGGCGACGAGCTCGAGCGTCGAGCCGATGGCGCGGGTGAGCAGGCCGCTCACGTCCTGGCCGGAGCGCCAGGCCTCGCCCAGGTCGCCCGTCACGACGTCACCGATCCACCAGAAGAAGCGGATCACGACGTTGGTGTCGAGGTTCAGCTCGGCCGTGCGCTGCGCGATGAGCTGCTCCTTGTTGGGAGCAGTGCTCTCGACGAGGTCGGCCAGGGGGTCGATGGCCGCGTCGACCAGGATGTACATGATGAAGAGCGCCACGAAGAGCGTGACGACTCCCGCCGCGAGGCGGCGCAGGAGGAAGTTGAGCACGGAGGGCTACCTCGCAGGGACGGGAAGCCGGTCGTCGGGGATCGTATCCCGCCGGCCTCCGCTTGAGGTGGTGGAGGACATCACGAGGGGGCAGCGTACGCGCACGACGGAGGGCGCCGTGGGCGGACCCTCGGCGCCCTCCGTCGTGCGTGCACGGTGCCGGGTCCCCGGCGCGCGGTGAGCGCGCCGGGGACCCGAGGACTCACTCGCCCGCGTCCTGGGTGGCCGCGTCGCCCGCGGACCACTCCCAGAAGCCGTAGAAGATCGTCGGCGCGATGCCGAGCTTCTGCACGTTGGTGATCTTCTCCGGGTTGTACGCGGTGATGCCCGGGTGCTGGTAGATCGTCACGCCGAAGGCGTCGTCCACCAGGTGCTTCTCGACCTCACCCAGGATGCGCTCCTGCTCGGCGGGGTCGGTCTCCGTCTGGAGCTCGTCGAACAGCGCGTCGACCTCGGGGTTCGAGTAGCCGAAGTAGTTGTTCGTCGCAGCCGTGCGGTAGTTGGCGTCCGGCTCGGTGACGGCGGTCGAGGTGGACTGCCAGCCGAACAGGGCCGCGTCGTAGAACGTCGTCGCGTTCGACAGGTCCGTGCCCCAGTCGGTCTGGACCGTGTAGGGGACGACGTCGAAGCCGGCCTCGGCCGCCGAGCCCTTGATGAGCTCGAAGGTGTTCTGGCGGCGCGTGTTGTTCGGGTCGAACAGCATGCGGACCTGCACCGGCGTCGTGACGCCGGCCTGCTGCAGCAGCGCCTGGGCGCCCGCGATGTCGACCTCGCCGTACTGGTCGGCCTGGCCGTTCGCCTCGACGATGCCGTCGTACATCGGCGAGCCGGGGACCTGCGTGAACGAGTTGCGCACCTCGGCGTCCGGGTTCAGCGGCTTGATGAGGTTCTCGACGATCTGCTCGCGCGGGATCGTCTTGAGGAACGCCTGGCGGATCGCCTTGGCCTTCTCGGCGTCACCGCCGTAGGTGGCGGGGTCGAACGGGCCGCCGTTGCCCTGCTGCAGGTCGACGTGCTCGTACGTGCCCTCGACGTTGGTCTCGACCTCGAGACCGTCGATGGCCTCGAGCGCCGTCAGGACGTCGGCCGTGGACTGCGGGCTGATGAGGTCGACCTCACCGTTCTGCAGCGCCTGGACCTGGGCCATCGGGTCGCCGTTGTAGCGGACCGTCACCTGCTCGAAGACCGGGGTCTTGTCACCCTCGTAGTTCTCGTTCGCGGTGAGCGTGAGGTACTGCTCCTCGACGAACTCCGTGATCGTGTACGGGCCCGAGGTGACCAGCAGGTCCTCGTCCTCGGGGAGCGAGGCGAAGTTCCAGTCGTCGCTCCAGACCTTCGAGATCTTCGAGAGCGCCGCGGTGTCGTTGTCCTGGATCGCCGTGACGAGGGCCTCGGTGGCCTCCTCCGGGTCCTCGATGCCGAGGGCACGCTGCGCGACGATGTGCGCGGGGAGGTTGTTGTCGATCGCCGTCTCCCAGTCCGCGAAGGGCTTGGAGTAGACGAGCGTGATCGAGTTGTCCTCGATCTCCGGCGTCTCGGTGATGAGGGCGACGGCCGGGTTGGCGGCGTCGAAGTAGACGCCGGCGGTGACGGCCTCCTCGTTGGTGACCTCACCCTCCTCGTTCGTCTCCGGCGCGACCGTGTTGAACTTGCCGCTCTGGGCAGCCCACTCGAGCAGGAGGTCCGCGGGACCGGCCTGGACGCCGTCCGACCACTTCGCCGTGTCGGCGTAGGTGTACTTGATCGTCAGCGGGTCGTCCGAGACCTTCTCGTACGTGCCGAACGACTCGTCCTGGACCAGCTCGAGGTCGAGGTTGTAGTCGTTGAAGCGCGAGTTGGCCATGTACGTGATGATGTTGTTGGCCGTCGCGTTGCCCGTGATGCTCTCGCCGTTGAACGAGGACATCGGCTGGTTCCAGGCGATGTTGACCGCGGTGTTCGTGTTGATGCCCGCGTTGTCGTCGCCGCCGCCGCTGCCGCCGTCCGAGCCGGAGCAGGCCGCGAGTGCGAGGACGCTCACCGAAGCGACCGACGCGAGCGCGGCCTTGCGTGTGATCCTCAATGTTCCTCCTGTGACGTGGTGGGCGTGGCCCTGCACGGGTCCCCCGGCGCGTCGCACGGAGGGTCCCGTGGGCGTACACGCCCGCCGGGAATTGCGCCAACGCTAGCCCCGCCCCAACGGACAAACCGGGCACGGACAGGTGACCAGATCGATCGTTACCTGATTGATACTGGTGAGTACCGTCCATCATACGAGACGACTGCAAGCGAAACAGCCGCGTAACACGGCTGACACCTACCACGGACGTGTGCCGTGCGCCACACGGGCGCGCGAGGACGGCCCCCGCGCGCAGGCCGGCGAGCATCCGGCGGTGGACCACCGTGCCTGCCGCCCCCTCGGCGGCGCGGGACGCGGTCCCTCGAGGGCTCCGCCTCGGGCCGGGGTCGCTGCTGCTGGGCCACGGCTGCCGCGTCCACCGGCGGACGGGAGAGCCCGGGCTCAGACGTTGAAGCGGAACTCCACGACGTCGCCGTCGGCCATGACGTAGTCCTTGCCCTCGATGCGCGCCTTGCCGGCCGCGCGGGCGGCGGCCACCGACCCTGCCTCGACGAGGTCGTCGAACGAGACGACCTCCGCCTTGATGAAGCCCTTCTGGAAGTCGGTGTGGATCACGCCGGCCGCCTGCGGCGCGGTCCAGCCGCGCCGGATCGTCCAGGCGCGCGACTCCTTCGGGCCCGCCGTCAGGTACGTCTGCAGGCCGAGGGTGTGGAAGCCGACGCGGGCGAGCTGGTCGAGGCCCGCCTCCTCCTGGCCGTTCGCCTCGAGCATCTCGCGGGCCTCGTCCGGCTCCAGCTCGACGAGCTCCGACTCGAACTTCGCGTCGAGGAACACGGCGTCGGCCGGGGCGACGTGCGCGCGCAGGTCGTCCTGCATCGCGGTGTCCGCGAGGCCGGCGTCGTCGGTGTTGAAGACGTAGATGAACGGCTTCGTCGTCATCAGCTGGAAGGACGCCAGGTCCGCGAGGTCCAGGCCGGCCGCCGCCGCACCCTGGAACAGGGTGGTGCCCTGCTCGAGCACCGCGAGCGCCTTCTGCGCCGCGGCGAGCTCCGCGGCGTCCGCCTTCTTCGCCCGCACCTCCTTCTCCAGGCGCGGCACCGCCTTCTCCAGCGTCTGCAGGTCCGCGAGGACGAGCTCGGTGTGGATCGTCTCGATGTCGTCCTTCGGCGAGACGCGGCCGTCGACGTGCACGACGTCGGGGTCGGCGAACGCGCGCGTCACGACGCAGATGGCGTCGGCCTCGCGGATGTTGGCGAGGAACTTGTTGCCCAGGCCCTCGCCCTCGCTCGCGCCGCGCACGATGCCGGCGATGTCGACGAACGACACCGTGGCGGGCAGGACCCGCTCGGACCCGAAGATCTCCGCGAGCCGGTCCAGGCGCGGGTCCGGCAGCGGGACCACGCCGACGTTGGGCTCGATCGTCGCGAAGGGGTAGTTCGCCGCGAGGACCTGCGCGCGCGTCAGCGCGTTGAAGAGGGTGGACTTGCCGACGTTGGGCAGTCCGACGATGCCGATGGTGAGCGCCACGGGGTTCCACTCTACGCGGGGCGCGCGCCCCGCCCAGCCCGGGCACCGCCGGTGGCCGTGCCGGGCCGGGTCAGGAGCGCGTCAGGGGAAGGAGCGCATGCGCGCGAGCAGGTCGGGAGCGCGGCGGTCGAGCTGCCGCCCGCCCAGCACGACGCCGCCGACGAGCAGCGCGGCACCGAGCAGCAGGCCCACCGCGAACGCCGTCCAGCCCAGCACCGCCGACCCCTGCACGATCGCGAGCACCGCGAGCACGATCGCCGGCAGCGTGAGCACGAACACCGCCGTGCCGCCGACGAGCTGCGACGTGAACGCGACCGCGCTCGTCCCCTGCTTGGTCGAGAACGGGTTCTCCCCCGGCTGCTGCACGGGGTAGACGACCATCGCGGAGACCACGGACGCCGCCCCCAGGGCTGTCAGCAGCAGACCGAGCCCGGCGCCGAGCAGCGCGGGCAGGTGCTCGAGGGCGTCCGCCCACGCGGCCGTGCCCACCGTGACCACCACCGTCGCGAGCACCCCCAGGACGCCGGCCACCACGACGCGGCCGCGGCGGTCGACCGCGCCCCGCACGGGTGCGGCGACGTGCGTCCAGAACGCGGTGCCGTCGTACGCGACGTCGGCCGAGACGCTCCAGCCCACGAGCATGCCCGTGAGCGGTCCCGCCGCCAGCACGACGTCCCCCGCACCGGAGACGACCATGACCAGCGGCACGACCGGCACGATCGCCACGGCCATGGCGTACCGGGGGTCGCGCACCCAGTACGTCGCGGCCCGCGCCGCGATCGCCCCCGCCGGTGTGGCGGGGAAGCGGGCGAACCAGCCCAGCCCGCGGGCCTTCACCTCGTGCGACGCCGAGACGGGCTCCACGAGCGTGCGCGTGAGCGCGCGGTCCCACACCAGGTAGGCGACGGCGACGGTCGCGAGGGCGACGAGCAGGCGCAGCGCCGCGGCGCCGGCGTCACCGGCGGCCACGGCCGGGGCCACCGCCCAGCCCGCCCCGAGGGGCGTCCACGCCAGCACGTCGACGACGCGTGCGAGCCCACCCGCGCCGAGCGCCGCCACGCCGTCCGTGAGGCCGCCGACGATCGGGCCGGTCATCGCGAGCAGGAGCACCGCGAGGACGGCGACGAGCTCGCGGACGCGGCGGCGACCGACGACCCCGGCGAAGGCGGCCGTGCTCGCACGTGCCCCCACGAGGCAGGCCGCGAGGGCGAGCGCGGCACCGACCAGACCCGCCGGCACCGCGAGCGGCTCGCGCCACCACGTGCCGGCGGTGCCGAGGGCGAGCAGGGCCGTCACCGCGCCGGGGACGCCGATCAGCCCGGCGAGCGTGAGCCCCACGAGCAGGTCCCGGCGGGGGACGCCGAACGTGACGAACCGGCGGGGGTCGAGCGTGGCGTCGACGCCGAACGCGACGAGGGGGACGACCCACCAGCCCAGGACCACCGCGGACCCGAGCAGCACGAGCACCGTCTCCCGCAGCGCCGCGTCCTGGAACGACAGGGCCACGAGACCGGCCGCCGCGAGCACCAGGACGCCGAGCCCGTACAGCGCCCCGACGAGCAGACCCACGAGCTGCCACGCGCTGCGGCGCAGCCCGTTGCGCAGCAGCGCGAGCTTCAGACCGACGAGGTGCCCAACCACTCCAGCCCCTCCCCGTGACGCGACCGCCGACGAGCTCGACGAACCTCTCCTCCAGCGAGCGCCCCGCGCGCACCTCGTCCACGGTGCCGGCGGCCAGCACGTGCCCGCCCGCGATCACCGCGACGTGGTCGCACATGCGCTGGACCAGGTCCATGACGTGCGACGAGACGACGACCGTGCCGCCGCCCGCGACGTAGCGCGCGAGGATCTCGCGGATGTTGGCCGCGGAGACGGGGTCGACCGCCTCGAACGGCTCGTCGAGCACGAGCAGGCGCGGCGCGTGCACGAGCGCGCACGCGAGGGCGACCTTCTTGGTCATGCCCGCCGAGTAGTCGACGACGAGCGTGCTCGCGTCGGCGGTGAGGTCCATGGCCGCGAGCAGGTCGCGCGTGCGTGCCTCGACGGTGGGCCGGTCGAGCCCCTGGAGCAGGCCCGCGTACGTGATGAGCTGCGCGCCCGTGAGGCGGTCGAACAGGCGGACGCCGTCGGGCAGCACGCCGAGCGCGCGCTTGACCTCGACCGGGTGGGCCCACAGGTCGACGCCCTGCACGAGCACCGTGCCGTAGTCGGGGCGCAGCAGACCGGTGGCCATGGACAGCGTCGTCGTCTTGCCGGCGCCGTTCGGCCCGACGAGCCCGTAGAAGGAGCCCGCCGGGATCGCGAGGTCGACGCCGGCGACCGCGATCTTGTCGCCGAAGCGCCGCCAGAGCCCGCGCAGCTCCAGCGCGGGCGCCGACGGCACGGGGCCGGCGCCGGGGAGCCGGCGGGGGCCGTGGCGGTCGGCACGGCGACGGGGGGCGCGGCCGGGAGCTGCTGGGGCTGAGGCTGCGGGGACGGGCTCGGCGGGTGCTCTGAGACCATCCGGCCAGCATAGGTGCAGGTCCTGACGCCCTCGCCACGCCGCGACCCGCCCGTGGCGAGCGCACTCGTGCGCCGGGGGTCGCGCGCGGCGTCGGCGCGGGGCGTTGTCGGTGCCCGCTGGCAGGCTGCCGGACCATGGTGCAGATGTCCGTCGCGACGCTCGTCCTCACGCTGCTCGCCGGCGTCCTCGTCGGCGCGCTGCTCGGCGGCGGGTCCGCCTGGGTCGCCGCCGGTGCGCGTGCCGCCCGGGCGGCGGAGCGCCGCGTGCGCGCCGCGGAGCTGGAGGCGACCCGCGCGCGCTCCCTGCTCGAGGCGCGCGGGGACGGCGACGACGAGCGCTTCCGCGCGCTGGCGGCGGACGCGCTGAGCGCGACGAGCGAGCAGTTCCTCGCCCTCGCGCACCAGCGCATGGCGGCCGAGCACCAGACCAGCGCGGCGGAGCTGGCGCGGCGCGAGGAGTCCGTGCGGACGATGGTCGAGCCGATCGCGCGCACGCTGGAGCAGGTGCGCGGGGAGCTGGCCTCCGCGCAGCGGGCGCGCGCCGCCGGCGAGGCGGCGCTCGGCGAGCAGGTGCGCGCGATGCGGGAGGCGTCCGAGCACCTGCGGGGCCAGACCGCCCAGCTCGTCACCGCGCTGCGGTCCTCGCACGTGCGTGGCCGCTGGGGCGAGGTGCAGCTGCGGCGCGTGGTGGAGGCGGCGGGGATGCTCGCGCACGTCGACTTCGTCGAGCAGGCGTCGGTCCGCACGGACGACGGCGTGCTGCGACCGGACATGGTGGTGCGGCTCGCGGGCGGCAAGAACGTCGTGGTCGACGCGAAGGTCGCGTTCCTCGGCTTCCTCGAGGCCAGCGAGGCGAGCGACGAGCGCGTGCGCGCCGAGCGCATGGCGGCGCACGCCCGGCACGTGCGTGCGCACGTGGACGCGCTCGCCGCCAAGCGGTACTGGGACCAGTTCGCGCCCGCGCCCGAGTTCGTCGTCATGTTCGTGCCCGCCGAGTCGTTCCTGCACGCGGCCGTCGAGCAGGACCCCGGGCTGGTCGAGCACGCGTTCGAGCGCAACGTCGTGCTCGCGACGCCGACGACGCTGCTCGCGCTCCTGCGCACGGTCGCCTACGCCTGGAAGCAGGACGCCCTGGCCGCGAACGCCCAGCAGGTCCTCACCCTCGGCAAGGAGCTGCACGGGCGGCTCGCGACGCTCGGCGGGCACCTGACACGGCTCGGCCGGGCGATCGACTCCGCCGCGGGGGCCTACAACCAGACCGTCGCGTCGCTCGAGACCCGGGTGCTGGTCAGCGCGCGCCGGTTCGCGGACCTGCACGTGGTCGACGCCGACCTGCCGACCCCTCCCCCCGCCGACCCGCGCCTGGCGACCGTCAGCGCGCCCGAGCTCGTCGCGTTCTCCACGGCCCAGGCGGTCGTGCTCGACGAGCGCACGGGCCACACCGACCCGGTGGAGGAGCAGGCGCGCAGCGGCGCGCGGTGACGGGCGGAGCCGGTCAGACGGGCTGGACGTCCAGCGCCCGCCGGCCCTCGCGGCGGGGGCGCGGGTCGCCGTTGCCGGCGGCCTTGAGGTCGGCGCGCAGCTCGCGGGGCAGCGAGAACATGAGGTCCTCGGTGGCCGTGCGCACCTCCTCGACGTCGCCGAAGCCCAGCTCGGCGAGACGGGCCAGCACCTGGTCGACGAGGACCTCGGGCACCGACGCGCCCGACGTCACGCCGACCGTCGTCGCGCCCTCGAACCAGGCCGGGTCGATCTCGGCGGCGCCGTCGATGCGGTACGAGGAGCGGGCGCCCGCGTCGAGCGCGACCTCGACCAGGCGCACCGAGTTCGAGGAGTTGGCCGAGCCGACGGTGAGCACGACGTCGCACTCGGGCGCCAGCTTCTTCACCGCGACCTGGCGGTTCTGCGTCGCGTAGCAGATGTCGTCGCTCGGCGGGTCCTGCAGGTGCGGGAACCGCTCGCGCAGGCGGCGCACGGTCTCCATGGTCTCGTCGACCGACAGCGTCGTCTGCGAGATCCAGACCACGCGCTCCGGGTCGCGCACCACGACGTCGTCGACCGCGTCGGGCGAGTTGACCACCTGGATGTGCTCCGGTGCCTCGCCCTGCGTGCCCTCGACCTCCTCGTGGCCGTCGTGGCCGATGAGGAGGATGTCGTAGTCGTCCGCCGCGAACCGCACGGCCTCCTTGTGCACCTTCGTCACGAGGGGGCACGTGGCGTCGATCGTCAGCAGGTTGCGCGCCGCGGCGGACTCGCGGACCGCCGGCGAGACGCCGTGCGCCGAGAACACGACGCGCGCCCCTCCGGCACCTGGTCCGTCTCGTCGACGAAGACGGCGCCGCGCGCCGCGAGCGTCTCGACGACGTGCTTGTTGTGCACGATCTCCTTGCGGACGTACACGGGGGCGCCGTAGTGGTCGAGCGCCTTCTCGACGGCGACGACCGCACGGTCGACGCCGGCGCAGTAGCCGCGGGGCGCGGCGAGCAGCACACGCCGGCGCACGTCGGTCCGGTCGGTCGCGAGGGAGGTCACCGCGCCAGTCTAGGTCGCGCGGGGGCCGCACTCCCGGGCACGTGGTGGGCGCCACGTGGTGATCCTGTGCGGACGGACGCCCCCCGGGCACGGCCGTGCACGGCGGCGTCGGTGCCGTGCGGCAGGCTGGGGACGTGGACGTCGACAGCATGCGGGGCAGCGCCGTGGGTGGTGGGCCCGCGCCGGACGAGGGGGCACCCGCGCCCGAGCGCCTGCCGCTGCCCCTCAAGGCGGCCGAGACGACGCCGGAGCGGCCGTGGCCGGTGCGCCACCTCGCCCCCAAGGTCGCCGAGTACGTCGCGCGGATGCCGCCCGTGTGGGTCGAGGGGCAGGTGCTCAACCTGCGCCGCTGGAACTCGCTGCTCTTCCTCACGCTGCGCGACACCGACCTGGACATGTCCCTGTCCGTGACGCTGCCCGCGGTCGCCGCGATGTCGCTCGGCGACCGCTTCCACGACGGTGCGCACGTCGTCGTGCACGCCAGGCCGCAGTTCCAGCCGAAGAAGGGCTCGCTCGGGTTCGCCGCGGACCGCGTGCGGCTCGTGGGGCTGGGCGAGCTGCTCGCGCGCATCGAGCACCTCAAGGGCGTGCTCGCGGCCGAGGGCCTGTTCGACGCGTTCCGCAAGCGGCCGCTGCCGTTCCTGCCCGGCGTGATCGGGCTCGTCTGCGCCCAGCAGGGCGACGCGGAGCACGACGTGGTGTCGAACGCACGGGCCCGCTGGCCCGCCGTGCAGTTCGAGGTCCGGCGCGTCACCGTGCAGGGCCCGTCCGCGGTCCCGGAGGTCACGGCCGCGATCGCGGAGCTCGACGCCGACCCGCGCGTGGACGTCGTCGTGGTGGCGCGCGGCGGGGGGTCCTTCGAGGACCTGCTGCCCTTCAGCAACGAGACGCTCGTGCGGGCCGCCGCCGCCTGCCGGACGCCGCTCGTGAGCGCGATCGGCCACCACATGGACTCGCCCCTGCTCGACCTCGTCGCGGACCTGCGCGCCTCGACGCCCACGGACGCCGCGAAGCGCGTCGTGCCGGACGTGACCGAGGAGCGGGCCCGGCTGGCGCAGACGCGCGCCCGTGGGCAGGCGGCGCTGCAGCACCGGCTGGCCCGCGAGGAGCACCACCTGGCCCAGCTGCGCTCGCGCCCGGTGCTGGCGCAGCCGTGGACGCTCGTCGACCCGCACGAGGTACGGCTGCACCGTGCCGTCGACCGGGGGCGCACCCTCCTCGACGCCTCGCTCGCCCGGGCGGCCGGCGAGGTCGGGCGCCTCGCCGCCCAGGTGCGCGCGCTGTCGCCCGCCGCGACGCTCGAGCGCGGGTACGCCGTGGTGCAGCGTGCCGACGGCGCCGTCGTGCGGCACCCGCAGGACGTCGCGCAGGGGGACGCGCTGCGCGTGCGCCTGGCGGAGGGCGAGATCGGCGCGACGGTCGGCGACGGCGGCCCGGCGGGCGCGTCGACCTGACGAGGCCCGCGGCGTCCCCCGCGGCCGGCCGTCGCGGTCGGGACGTGCCGTGCTCCCGTCCCCCGGACACCCCCGCGCCGCTGCCCGGCCCTGCTGGTTGACTGTGCGCGTGGCACGCCCGACCGACCGTGCGGCCGCCGGCGGGGACTCCCCCGCGGCCGCTCCCGACCCCGCGACCCTCACGTACGAGCAGGCGCGCGACGAGCTCGTCACCGTCGTCGACCGGCTCGAGACGGGCGCGGCGACGCTCGAGGAGTCACTCGCGCTGTGGGAGCGCGGTGAAGCCCTCGCGGCGCGCTGCCAGGAGTGGCTCGACGGGGCGCGCGAGCGGCTCGCGGCCGCCCGCGGCCAGGGGCGGGACGTCGACGGGGACGCGTCGTGACCG
The DNA here is from genome assembly GCF_009720485.1 of Cellulomonas sp. JZ18. NCBI lineage: Bacteria > Bacillati > Actinomycetota > Actinomycetes > Micrococcales > Cellulomonadaceae > Cellulomonas > Cellulomonas sp. JZ18. The sequence continues at coordinate 3,058,160 of NZ_CP045245.1, forward strand.
CCGACGCCCCGCAGCGGTCGCGCGCCCTCGTCGTCGGCGAGGCGCTGGTCGACGTCGTCGAGCGGCCCGACGGCAGCCGGGAGGAGATCGCGGGCGGCAGCCCGGCCAACGTCGCGGTGGGGCTGGCACGGCTCGGCCGGCGGGCGGACCTGCTCACCTGGCTGGCGCCGGACGCCCACGGCGCCCTCGTGCGCCGGCACCTGGAGGGCTCGGGCGTGCGCGTGCTGGCCGGCGACCGTTCCCCGGTGCGCACGCCCGTCGCGACGGCCCGGCTCGACGCGCAGGGTGCGGCGACGTACGAGTTCGACCTCGAGTGGGACCTGCCGGACGCCTGGGACGAGGACGCGGACGCGCCGCTCGTCGTCCACACGGGCTCGATCGGCGCCGTGCTGCGCCCGGGCGGCCCCCGCGTCGCCGAGCTGCTCGACGGACGTCGCGCCACGTCGACCGTCACCTACGACCCGAACCTGCGCCCGGCCCTCATGGGCAGCGCCGAGGACGTGCGCCCCGTCGTCGAGCGGCTCGTGCGCACCGCCGACGTGGTGAAGGTCAGCGACGAGGACCTGGCGTGGCTGCTGCCCGGTGTGGCGCCCGCCGAGATCGCCGAGGAGTGGTCGCGCAGCGGCCCCGCGCTCGTCGTCGTGACCCACGGCGGCGAGGGGGCGTTCGCGTGCACGGACGCGGGGGCGCGCCTGCAGGTGGCGGCGCCGCACGTGCGGGTGGCGGACACGGTGGGGGCCGGGGACTCCTTCATGGCGGGTCTCGTCGACGGCCTGTGGTCCGCGGGCCTGCTGGGCGCGGACCGCCGTGACGCGCTGCACGAGATCGACGCCGCGACCGCCGAGCACGTGCTCGCGCGGTGCGTGCGCATCGCCGCCCTCACCGTCTCGCGCCACGGCGCGAACCCGCCCACCGCGGCCGAGCTCGACGACCCGTCGCTGCTCGCCGCCGTCCTCGCCGACGCCCCCGACGGAGGTCCCGCATGAGCACCACCACCCAGCCGCTGACGCCTGCCGAGGCGTGGACCGCCCTCGCCACGGGCAACACGCGCTTCGTCGAGGACCGCATGGAGCACCCCTCGCAGGGCATCGACCGGCGGGCCGAGATCAGCGCCGAGCAGCACCCGTTCGCCGTCGTCTTCGGCTGCTCCGACAGCCGCGTCGCGGCGGAGATCATCTTCGACCAGGGGCTCGGCGACCTGTTCGTCGTGCGCACGGCGGGGCACGTGCTCGACACGACCGTGATCGGCTCCATCGAGTACGGCGTCGAGGTGCTCGGCGCGCCGCTCGTCGTGGTGCTCGCGCACGACCGCTGCGGCGCGGTCGCGGCGGCGTCCGAGGCGCTGAACGGCGGGACGGTGCCGGCCGGCTTCGTGCAGGCCGTCGTCGACCGCGTCATCCCGTCGATCATCGGGCTGTCGCAGCACGGCCGGGCGGTCGGGACGTTCGACGCGGCGGAGCTCGGTCACGAGCACGTGCTGCACACCGCGAACCAGCTGCACGGGTACTCGGTGTCGCTCGCCGACGCGGTCGCCGAGGGCCGCTGCGCGATCGTCGCCGTCGAGTACACGCTCGCCGACGGGCGGGCGAAGCTCGCGCACGTCATCGGCGACATCGGCGTCGAGCCGGGGCAGGCCGTCAGCGCCTGACGCGCACGCCGAGGGCGCCGCACCACGACCGGTGCGGCGCCCTCGTCGCGTCAGGCCCTCGGGCGCCCGCGCGCGTCCGGCTCGTCGTCGTGCGTGGTCAGCCGCTCCCGCCAGTAGCGAGAGCCGTCGGCGCGCCGGCCGACGAGGCCCGCCTCGACGAGCTCGCGCCGCAGGCGCACGGGGTCGTCGGCGACGGGCGCGAGCCGGGCCATGAGCTCGGCCTCGTCGAGCTCCTCCCCCGGGGCCACGAGCATCGCCGCGACGTGCTCGACCAGCGCGTCGCGGTCCCGCGAGCGCCGCGGGGTGGTGACGAAGCGCCCGCGCACGAGGAAGCGGGCGGCGTCGCAGACCGGTTCGGGGGTGGACGGGTGCATGCCCTCATGGTCCGCGGCGCGCACCCGCGCGGCCACGTGATTGCGCGGGTGGCGCCCCACGAGCCACCGCCTCGGCCCGCCTCCGGCTCGCCGGCGACGGGCCGCGCGCCGGACGGGGCGGCGGGGCACCTCTTCCGCGGCCGTCCGCACGGCGTGCGGACAGCCGTGCGGACGGCCGTGCGGACGGCGTGCGGACAGCCGTGCGGACGGCGTGCGGACAGCCCGGATGAGGGTCCGCCCTCGCGACGCGCCCGCAGACCCGTGACGCGTCCGCCGGGGGCGGGTGGTCGGCACGGCCGGTCCGCCCGCTGCGCCCGTCAGGCCGCCGGCGTGCTGCGCTGCGCGCGCCGGCTCTCGCGGGCGTGCGCCCGCTCGACCGCGCGTCGCCGCTCCGTCTCGCTCTCCTCGTCCGCGGCCCGCGCCGCCTCCGCGTCGTAGGTGAGGTTCTCCCCCGTCTCCGGGTCGAAGATCATCAGCCGGCCCGGGTCGAACCACAGGTCCGCCACGTCGCCGTCGCGCACGTGGCTCTCGGCGCCCAGCGCGGCGACGAGCTGCGTGCGCATGCCCTCGCCGTCGAGGTCGCGGTCGAGCTCCTCGAGCGTGCCCGCCACCTCGGCGCGGGTCTCGAACGGCACGTACGCGTACAGCTCCGCGCCGAGCCACTCGACCACGTCGACGTCGGCCTCGAACGTCACGCCCCTGGCACGCGTGTCGTCGTCGAGGGTGTCCGCGTCCTCGAGGTGCTCGGGGCGCAGTCCGACGATGACCAGCGACCGGTCCCCGATGCGGGACCGCAGGTCGGCCGACAGCGGCACGTCCGCCAGCGGCAGGCGCAGCACGTCGCCGGTGACCTCGCCGGGCAGGAAGTTCATCGGCGGGGAGCCGATGAATCCGGCGACGAACAGGTTGACCGGCTGCTCGTACAGCGCGCGCGGGCTCGCGGCCTGCTGCAGCACGCCCTTCTTCAGCACCGCGACGCGGTCGCCGAGCGTGAGCGCCTCGGTCTGGTCGTGCGTCACGTAGATGGTCGTGGTGCCGAGGCGGCGCTGCATGCGCGAGATCTCCGTGCGCATCTGCCCGCGCAGCTTCGCGTCGAGGTTCGACAGCGGCTCGTCGAACAGGAACGCGCGCGCGTCGCGCACGATCGCGCGGCCCATCGCGACGCGCTGGCGCTGCCCGCCGGACAGGTTCGCCGGCTTGCGGTCGAGGTGCTCGCGCAGCTCCAGGGTGTCGGCGGCCTTCTCGACGCGGGTGCGGATCTCCTCCTCGGAGAACTTGCCCTTCTCCAGGCGCAGCGGGAACGCGATGTTCTCGAACACCGTCAGGTGCGGGTACAGCGCGTAGTTCTGGAACACCATCGCCAGGCGCCGGTCGCGCGGCGCTTTGTCGTTGACGACGTCGCCGTCGATGACGATCTCCCCGTCGGAGATGTCCTCCAGGCCGACGACCATCCGCAGCAGCGTCGACTTCCCGCACCCCGACGGGCCGACGAGGATGACGAACTCGCCGTCCTTGATGTCCAGGCTGACGTCGTTCACGGCGGGGTACCCGTCGCCGTACCTCTTCACCACGTGGCTCAGCGTGATCGCGGCCATCTGCGCACTCCTTCGCGTGACGGGCGGCGGGCGGTCAGCCCTTGACCGCGCCCTGGGTCAGCCCGGCGACGATCTGCCGCTGGAACAGCAGCACGAGGACGACGACGGGGATGGTGACGATGACGGCGGCGGCGGACGTCGCGCCGGTCGGCTCCTCGAACTGGGAGGCGCCGGTGAAGAACGCGAGCGCCGCGGGCACGGGCCGCGCGGCCTCGGTCGACGTGAGCGAGATGCCGTAGACGAAGTCGTTCCAGGCGAGGAAGAACGCGATGATCGCGGTCGTCGCCACACCCGGTCCGGCCAGCGGCACGATGACCTTGCGGAACGCCTGCCACGTCGTGGCGCCGTCGACCTGCGCGGCCTGCTCCATCTCCCACGGGATCTCGCGGAAGAACGCGGTCAGCGTCCAGATCGACAGGGGCAGGGTGATCGACAGGTACGGGATGACCAGGCCGGCCCACGTGTCGTACAGGCCGATCGAGCGCCAGATGTTGAACAGCGGCGTGACGATCGAGATCACCGGGAACATCGACACCGCGAGCGACAGGCCGAGCACGAACGCCTTGCCGGGGAAGTCGAGCCGCGCGATCGCGTACGCCGTCAGCGCCGCGAGCACGACCGCGATGAGCGTCGCGATGAGGCAGATGCCCACGGAGTTGCGCAGCGCCGGCAGGAACAGGTCCGACGCCTGCCCCGTGAGGATGAGCTGGTAGTTCTGCCACGTCACCTGCGTGGGCAGGAACGAGCCGTTGTCCAGGTCCGACGGCGCCTTGAGGCTGAGCGAGACGATCCAGGCCACCGGGAACAGGCAGTACAGGATGATCAGCAGGCCGCCGACCCACCACCAGACCTTCGTGCGCGAGCCGCTCATCGGCCACCCCTCGTCGACGCGGCGAGGTTCACCTTGAACCCCTTGACGAACAGCAGCGCGATGAGCGCGACGAGGATCGTCAGCAGCACGGACACCGCCGACCCGACGCCGATCTCGAGCCGCTGGATGGTCTGCCGGTACGCGAGGAACGCGACCGACTCGGTGCCCGCGGCACCGTTCGTCATGATGAAGATGTTGTCGAAGATGCGGAACGCGTCGAGCGTCCGGAACAGCAGCGCGACCATGATCGCGGCCTTCATGTTCGGGATCGTCACGCGCCACAGCCGCTGCCACGCGGTCGCGCCGTCGACCTTCGCGGCCTCCGCCAGGTCGCCCGGCACCTGCGCCAGGCCCGACAGCAGCAGCAGCGAGATGAACGGCGTCGTCTTCCAGATCTCCGACAGGATGATGACGCTCACCGCGGAGCCGAACGTCGCGAACCAGTCCTTGCCGTCGGCGACGAACGGCAGCCAGCTGTTCACGAACCCGCTGGTCAGGTCGAACATGTAGAGGAACGCGAACGCCGAGACCACCGTGATGATCGCGTACGGGATGAGGATCGCCGTGCGCAGCGCGGGCCGGAGCGTCTTCAGCGCGTGGTTCATGACCAGCGCGAGCCCGAACCCGAGCACGAGCTCGATCGCGACCGTGATCACCGTGATGAGCACCGTCACGCCGAGCGCCTGCCACCAGATCGGGTCCGTGAGGATCAGCGCGTAGTTCGCGAGGCCGTTGAACTCGCGCGCGTCCGGGTTCGTCAGTCGGTAGCTGAACAGCGAGTCCCAGACGGCCTGCAGGATCGGGTAGCCGACGACCGCGACGAGCACGAGCACGGCCGGCGCGCACAGCAGCATGCCCAGGCGTGCCTCCTGCCGGGCACGGTCCGAGCGCCGCGGCGCGCCGCTGCGCGCGGAGCGGCCGCGCGGGCGGTCGTCCTCGGCGAGGGCCGGGGGCGCCCCGGCGACGCTGCTCACAGCAGGGCCTCCCCGCTCAGGACGGCCGCGATGAGCTCGTCCGCCTCACGGGGGCTCGTGTCCGGCCCGACGCCGCGCGGCGGGTGCCACGTGCGCTGCACGCTGGACGAGACCTCGTTGTAGAACTGCGTCTGCGGGCGGGGCGCCGCGTTCTGCAGCGACTCGCGGATGACGTCCGCCATGGGGAAGGCCTCCTGGACCTCCGGGTCGTCGAACGCGACCAGGCTGGACGGCGGGTTGCCGTCCGTCACGAAGTACTCCGCCTGCTTGGCCGGGTCGACGATGCACTGCACGGCCTCGAAGGCCAGGTCGACGTGCTCGCTGAACGCCCCGACGCCCAGGTTGATCCCGCCGTACGGCGGACGGGACTGCTGGCCCTCGTCCACCTGCGGGTACAGCGCCCAGCCGTAGTCCTCGACGACCGACGCGTCGAGCGTGCCGGCCTCGACCGCGGAGTTCGCGCGGGGCCAGACGAACGGCCAGTTGACCATGAAGCCCGCGGTCTCGTCGTTCTCGAACATGCTCGCGTTGATGTCCTCGTTCGCGTTCGCGAGCTGGGGGCCGCCCACGTCCGCGTCGGCGAGGGTGCGGATGACCTCCGCCGCGCGCCGCCCGGCGTCGGAGTCGAGGTCGGGCGTGACGTCCTCGCCCTCGTCGGCCTCGGAGTCCTCCAGGACGTGACCGCCCGCGGACTCCACGAGCGCGTTCACCCACACCATGAGCGACTCGGCGCGCACGCCCTGCACCGCCACCGTCTTGTCCTGGCCCGCGGCCGCCTCGACGAGCTGGTCCCAGGTCACGGGCTGCGTCATGTCGAGCCCCGCGGCCTCCGCCACCGACTTGCGGTACCAGAGCAGCTGCGTGTTGGCCCAGAACGGCACGGTCACGAGCTCGTCGCGGAACGTCGCGCCCGCGATCGCGCCCTCGGCCACGTCCTGCGTCACGGCCTGCGCGACGTCCTCGGGGATCGGGGCCAGGAAGCCCGCGTTGGCGAACTCCGGGATGTACGGCGGGTCGAGGCTCATGATGTCGATCGACGCGTCGTTCGCCGCGAGCCTCCGGATCAGCTGCTCGCGCTGGCCCGGGGCGTCCCGGGGCAGCAGCGCGGTCTCGATGCGGTAGGCGCCGCCCGACTCGTCGGTGCACTGCTGCGCGATGCGCGACTGCCCGCCGGAGTCGGGGTTGATGTACCAGGTGAGGGTCGGCGGTCCTGCCTCGGCCGGGGCGCAGGCCGCCAGCGGCGCCGCGAGGACGACCGCGGCGAGCAGCGCTGCTCGTCGTCGCACCGTCGCTGCCTCCCTTCCAGGGGGTGGGTGGGACTTATCCGACTACCAGTCGGCCGGTCGCGCCACCGGAGCGGACGCGGGTCCACCAGTGGGAGGATGCGACGCATGACTTCCAGCACCGGACCCGACGTCGCGGCCGGCCCGGAGGGGTCCGCCGTGCCCCCGGCCGAGTTCCGCATCGAGCACGACACGATGGGCGAGGTGCGCGTGCCCGCCCAGGCGCTCTACCGGGCGCAGACGCAGCGCGCGGTCGAGAACTTCCCCATCTCCGGCAGCACGCTGGAGCGCGGCCACGTCGAGGCGCTCGCCCGCGTCAAGAAGGCGGCGGCGCGCGCGAACGCCGAGCTGGGCGTGCTCGACCAGGACGTGGCGGACGCCATCGTCGCGGCCGCGGACGAGGTCGCGAGCGGCGTGCACGACGCGCACTTCCCCGTCGACGTGTACCAGACGGGCTCGGGCACGAGCTCGAACATGAACACCAACGAGGTGATCGCGACCCTGGCCACGCGCCGGCTCGGCCGCGACGTGCACCCGAACGACCACGTCAACGCCTCCCAGTCGTCCAACGACGTGTTCCCGACGTCCGTGCACGTCGCCGCGACCGCCGGCGTCGTGCGCGACCTCGTGCCGGCGCTCGAGCACCTCGCGGGCGCACTCGAGGAGAAGGCGACCGCGTGGGCCGAGGTGGTGAAGGCCGGGCGCACGCACCTGATGGACGCGACCCCGGTGACGCTCGGCCAGGAGTTCGGCGGGTACGCCGCGACGGTCCGCTACGGCGTCGAGCGCCTGCAGGCCGCGCTGCCCCGCGCCGCGGAGGTCCCGCTCGGCGGCACCGCCGTCGGCACCGGCATCAACACGCCCGCGGGCTTCCCGCAGCGGGTCATCGCGCTGCTCGTCGAGGACACCGGCCTGCCGCTGACGGAGGCCCGCGACCACTTCGAGGCGCAGAGCTCGCGCGACGGCCTCGTCGAGCTGTCGGGCGCGCTGCGCACGATCGCGGTGAGCCTGACCAAGATCTGCAACGACCTGCGCTGGATGGGCTCGGGCCCGAACACCGGCCTGGGCGAGCTCGCGATCCCCGACCTGCAGCCGGGCTCGTCGATCATGCCGGGCAAGGTGAACCCGGTCGTGCCCGAGGCCGTGCTCATGGTGTGCTCGCGCGTCGTCGGCAACGACGCGACGGTCGCGTGGGCCGGGGCGAGCGGCTCGTTCGAGCTCAACGTGCAGATCCCGGTCATCGCGTCGGCGGTGCTGGAGTCGGTGCGCCTGCTCGCGAACGCGTCACGGGTGCTGGCCGACCGCACCGTCGCGGGCCTGTCGGCCAACGTCGAGCGCGCCCGCGCGCTGGCGGAGTCCTCGCCGTCGATCGTCACCCCGCTCAACCGCGTGATCGGGTACGAGGCCGCGGCCGCGATCGCCAAGCACGCCGTGAAGAACGGCGTCACGATCCGGCAGGCGACGCTCGACCTGGGCCACGTCGAGCGCGGGGAGATCACGCTCGAGCAGCTCGACGCCGCGCTCGACGTGCTGTCGATGACGCGTCCCCCGCAGGCCTGACACCACGCCACGGCGGCCCGCCCGGTCCCACCGGGCGGGCCGCGGTCGTCGTGCGCCCGACGGGGCCAGCACGACGGGGCCAGCACGACGGGGCCGGCACAGAGGGCTCAGCCGGCCGCCGGCGCCCCGTCGAGCCGGAAGCGCTCGACCTCCTCGCGCAGCACGGCGGCGACCCCGGTGAGGCCGCCGACCGCGTCGTGCACCTGGTCGGCCTCGGCCTGCGAGCGCGCCGCCTCGTCCGCGACCTGCTGCATCGCGGCGGCGATGTCCTGCGTGCCCCGGCGGCGGCGACGAGGTTGCGCTCGACCTCGGCCGTCGTCAGCGCCTGCTCCTCGACCGCCGCGGCGATCGACGACTGGTGGTCGTCGACGGCGCGGATGGCACCGGCGATGCGCTCGACCGCGCCGCCCACGTCCCCGGCGTCGCGCTCGACGGCCGTCAGCACGGGCGCGATCGTGCCCAGCGCCGTGGAGGTCTGCTCCGCCAGCTCCTTGACCTCACCGGCGACGACGGCGAAGCCGCGCCCGGCCTCCCCGGCGCGGGCGGCCTCGATGGTCGCGTTGAGCGCCAGCAGGTGGGTCTGCCCCGCGATGGCCGTCACGGTGGCCACGACGTCCTTGATCTGCGACGACGACGCCGCGAGGCGCTGCGCGGCGAGGGCGGCCTCGCCCGTGAGGGCGACGGTGTCGCCCGTCTGCTGCCGGACGGAGGAGACGTCGCGCGCCACCGACGCGATGGTCGTCTGCATCTCGGTCGTCGCCGCCGTCACGGCCGCGACCTCGGCGGACACGGCACCGGCGCTCTCCGAGACGCCGGCGGCGCCGGTGGCGGACTCACGGGCGGCCGCGGCGAGGGCCGCGCTGGACTCCGCGAGCCGGTCCGCGGTCCCGCGCACGTCCGCCGCGCCCTCGCGCATGCGGGCGACCGCGCCGCGCATGCCCTCGACCGCCACGGCGAGCGCGGCACCCATGGCGCCGATCTCGTCCCGGCCCTCGGCCCGCACCTGCACGCCGAGGTCACGTGCGGCGACCCGCTCGAGCGCGCGGGTCAGGCGCAGGACCCGTCCCACCAGGCGGTGGGTGTAGAGGGCGACGGCGGCCACCGCGAGCAGCGCCACCCCGAGCCCGACGAGCAGCAGCGTCGTGACGAGCGTGCGGGACCCGGCGCGCAGCTCCGCGGCCACCGCGCCGACCTCCGCCTCCGGCGCCCAGGCCACGACCGTCCAGCCCCAGGCCGGCGCGCGGGTCACGACGGCCCGGGCGGGCGCACCGTCCACCGTCAGCGTGCGCACGGCGTGGTCCCCCTCCGCGAGCCTCGCGCCTTCGGCGACCACGTCCGCCGCGTCGGCGTCGCCGAGCACGGGTGCGTCGGGCACCACGGTGGAGCCGTCCGCGGCGAGCACGGTCAGCCCGCCGCCCTCCCCCACGTGCGCGTCGGCCAGCGAGGCCCGCAGCGGAGCGTCGACGTCCGCCTGCGGGACCCCGACGAACAGCGCACCCACGACCTGACCGTCCACGACGAGCGGCGAGTAGGCCGACACGTAGGGGGTGCCGACGACGGTCGCCACGCCGCTGTAGGTCTGGCCGGCGAGCAGGGCCTCGACGACGGGCGTCGGGACGCCGTCCGCGCCGACCGCGGGGATGGAGGTGCCGACGGCCCTGCTCCCGTCCGCGGCGGGGACGGTGGTGGCGACGCGCAGCATGTCCCCCGCCTCGTCGACCCGCTGGAAGACGGTGACGGCGCCGCCCAGCAGGGCCGCGACCTCGTCCACCACGGGCGTGGGTGCGGCCGGGTCGCGGTTCTGGCCGAGCCACTCGCCGCCGACCTCCAGCGCCGGCAGCTCGACGTCGCGGCGGGCCGAGGTGACCTGGTCCGTGGCCGTCCACGCGACGGGCTCGCCGAAGCCCACGCCCCCGCGCTGCTCCACCAGCTGCTCGGCGACCCGCAGCTGGGCCAGCACGTGCGCCCCCACCGTGTCGACCTGCGTGCCGACCAGGGTCACGGCGTTGTCGGCCGACTCGGTGAGCGAGGTGCCGACGAGTCCGGCGACCTCGTCGGCGGCGCGCTCGGCCAGGTTCGACGTGAGGACGCCGCCGACGACGGACAGGACGAGCGCGGTCGCCACGACGGCGCCGCCGCCGGCGACCACGAGGCGGGCGCGCAGCCCGGGGACGCGCCTGCGGTCGGCGGGTGCGGCCGCTGCCGGACGGGTGCGCCGCGGAGCCGGCGCGTCGGCGGGCGGCCGCGGCGTGGGGACCGCTGCGGCGGTGGACGTGCGAGGGGCGCCGGTGGCGGCGGGCGAGGTCACGAGAGCTCCCGGGTCGGTGGCGTCGACGCCCGGGGACGCCCCCGGCCGTCGGTGGCGTCGACGGCCCATCGGCTCGCGCGGGCCGTGGCTGAGGAGGAATGGCGACGTCACCACGCAGCCGGGCGACGTGCGGCGCCACCGCCGGCGGCCGCCCGTGCGCACGAGGAGGGTGTGAACCGTTTCCGTTCCGTGACGTGGAAGCGGTCCCAAGCCCTCGTGCGCCTCCCTAGCGTGGCTTCCCGGCGGCACCCGCGACGTCGCGGGCCGGAACGAGGAGGTGCCGATGGGCTGGCGATGGCGGGTCCTCACGCGACGCGTGCGCGACCAGGGCGCCGTCCTCGCGACCGTCGCGGTCGTCGCGCTCGTCGCCACCACCCTGCTCGGCACGTTCGCCCTGCTGCTCGACGGCACCCAGAACGACGCGCTCGACGAGGCGCTGCACCGCGCCGACGACGAGTCGGTCCGCTTCCTGGCCACGGTCCGCCCGAACGACGAGGACCCCGAGGTCGCGATCGGGATCGCGCGCGACGTCGTCGAGGAGACGCTGAGCGGGATCCCCGGCGACGAGGAGGTGTGGCGCAGCGGACCGCTCGTGCGGCTGCCGGGCCGTACCGCGGCGGGCGCCGTCCCGCTCGCCTACACCGCGGCGTACCCGGGCCTCGACGAGAACGCGCGGCTCGTCGCGGGGACCTGGCCGGACGGCGCCCGCGACGGCTCCGGGCGTCTGCCCGTCGCCGTCCCGGCCGTCGCCGCGCAGGCGTACGGGTGGCAGGTCGGCACCGTCGTACCGGTCGGCACGGAGCACGGCGAGAGCCGTGACGAGTGGGTCGTCGTGGGCGTCCACGAGCTCGAGGGACCGCGCGGGACGTGGGACCGGGACCGGCTGGACGGCCGCGGCCACGACCCCGCGTTCCCGGTGCCCGGATCCGCCGGCATGTCCACCACCGACGCGTGGGGACCGGTCCTCGTCGACCCGGCGGCGCTCGCGGCACCCGGCTCCGTGGAGTCGGTGGAGCTCGTCGTCGTGCCCCGGCTGCTCGACGCACCCCGCGGCGCCGTGGCACGGCTGCGCGCCGCCGTGCCCGACATGCACGTCGCGCTCGCCGCCGACCTGCGCCCCACCGACGCACGCGGCGCCGTCCGCACGCGCGTCGACCGGACGATCGACGGGGCGTGGCGCGAGCTCGCGGTCACGCGCGCCGGCGTCGTCGTCGTCGGCCTGCTCCTCACGGTCCTCGCGACGACGGTCATGCTCCTGGCCGCCCGCCTGCTCGGCGAGCGGCGCGCCGCCGAGGGCGAGCTGCTCGCCGCCCGCGGCGCGGCCCCGGGGCAGCTGCGCTCGCTGGCGGTCCTCGAGGCCGTGGGGCTCCTCGTCGCCGTGACGCTCCTCGCCCCGTGGGCGTCCCGGGCGCTGTACGGGCTCCTCGTCGGCGGCGAGCTGCTGGGGGCGGCGGGCTTCGCGGTGCCCGCGGGCGTCCCCGTCCTGCTCGTGGCCACGTGCGCGCTCGTCGGGGCCGTCCTCACCGTCTCCCTCGTCGTCCCGCAGTGGCACGCGGCCGGCTCGTCCGCGCCCTCCGCGCACGCCGGCCTCGTGCGGGCCGGCGCCGACCTCGCCCTCGTCGCCCTGGCCGGCGTCGCGCTCTGGCAGCTGCTCACGTACGGCGCGCCGTTCGCGGTGCCGTCGGCCGCGGCGACCGTCGACCCCGTCCTCGCGGGGGCCCCGGCGCTCGTCGCGCTCGGCGCCGCCGTCCTCGCCCTGCGCCTGGTCCCCGTGGTGGGCCGCGCGGCCGACGCGGTGGCCGGACGCAGCCGCTCCCTCGTCGCGCCGCTCGCGGCGTGGCAGGTGGCGCGGCGGCCGGCCGCCGCGACCGGCGCGGTCCTCGTGCTCGTCCTGGCCGTCGCCTCCGCGACGTTCTCCCAGTCCTTCCTCGCCACCTGGCGCGCGTCCCAGCAGGAGCAGGTCGACCTGGCCGTCGGCACCGACGTGCGCCTGGACGGGCTCGAGGGCGACGGCGTCCCGGGTGCGCGGCGCACCGGCGCCGTCCTGGCCGCCCACCCGGACGTGCTCGGGACGCCCGTCGTCGACCGCACCGCGAGCATCGGGCTGGCCATCGACTCGTTCACGCGGTCCTCCGCGCAGGACACGCGCCTGCTCGCGGTGGACACCACACGTCCGGACGTCCTGCGCGGGCGTGCCGACGTCCCCTGGGCGCAGGTCGTGGCGCCGCTCGCCCCCGCCGAGGCCCTGCCGGGCGTCCCGCTCCCGGGCGACACCGAGTGGGTGGTCGCCGACGTGCGCGTCGAGCAGCAGTACCCCGCGCCGGGCGAGGTCGGCCTGTCGCTCGTGGTCGAGGACGCCCACGGCGTCCGGACGTGGCTCAGCTCGCACGTGCCCTCGCTCGCCGAGCCGGGCAGCGCCTGGTTCCGCGTCCCCGAGCTGGCGCTCCCGGTCACGGTGGTGGGCGTGTCCGCGCGCGTGCGGCTCGCCGAGCTGCCCGCCGACTGGGCGGCGGCGGAGGAACGGGGCGAGGGGACGAGCCGCACGGCGGTCACGCTCGCGTCGGCCCGCGCCGTCGACCGCTCCGCGCAGGCGCTCTCGTTCGACGACAGCGCGCCCGCGACGCCGCTGGCGCTGGCGGAGGTCGCCGGGTGGTCGGGTACGGCGTTCAGCGGGTCGGTCCCGTTCCCGGTGGACGTCGCGGTCTCCGGCACCGACCTGACCGTGGCGGCCGAGACGGACCCGTACGCGCTGTCCGAGCCCACGATCGGCGGGCACACGACGATCGCGGCGTGGGAGAGCGCGGACGAGCTGCGCGCCGTGCTCACGGCGGACCTCGCCGAGGAGGCCCTCGTCGGGCCCGACGACCGCGTGCTGGTCACCGTCGGCGGTCTGGACGTCGTCGCCCGCGTGCAGGCGGTCGTCCCCTACCTGCCGGGCACCCCGCGCGGACCGGGCATGCTCGTCGACTCCGACGCGCTCACCCGTCTGCTGGTCGACGTCGGCTCCCCGCAGACGCTGCTCGACGGCTGGTGGTTCGCACCGCCCGACGACGCGACGGCACGCGCGCTCGCGGCCGACCTGCGTACCGAGGGCCTCGGGGAGGTCACCGTGCGGGCGGACGAGCGCGTCACCGCGACGCGCGGTCCGCTGCGGGTCAGCGTTCCCGTCGCGCTCTCGCTGGTCGGTCTGGGCGCCGGGCTGCTCGTCGTCGTCGGCCTGGGCGCGAGCGCCAGCGTCGCGGTGCGCTCGCGCCGCCTCGAGCTGGCCCGCCTCCAGGCGCTCGGGTCGGACCGCGGCTCGCTCGTGCGCGGGCTGCTCGGCGAGCACGCCCTCCTCGTGGCCGTCGGCGCCCTCGCCGGCCTCGCCATCGGCCTCGGGCTGGCGCACGCCGTCGCCCCCGTGCTCACCGTCTCGGGCGAGGGGCTGCGACCCGTGCCCGCACCGGGGGTCGCCTGGCCCTGGGGCGGGCAGATCCTGCTCACCGCGGCCCTCGCGGTGGGCGCCTGCCTCGCCGTGGGCGTCGTCGCCGGGCTCCTCGTCCGGCGCGCGTCCGGGGCCCTCCTGCGACTGGGGGACGACCGGTGACCGCACCCACCGCCCTGCGGACCGCCGCGCGCGCGACGACCGCGGGGGCCGTCCTGGTCACCCGCCGCCGCGCCGCGCAGGACCGGGCCCTGCTCGTGGGGTCCGCCGTGCTGCTGCTCGGCACGCTCGTGCTCGCGCTCGCGCTCCCCCGGCTCGTCGAGCGTGCGGGCGACCTCGGCGTGCGCGGTGCCGTCGAGAACGCGGGCACCACCGCGGACGTGGTGGCCGTGCCGACCCTGCCCACCACCGGCATGAGCCTTGGCGCGGGGTCGGTCGTGCAGGAGTCCGCGCAGTTCCTCCTGGACTCCTTCGGCGACCGCATCGGCGTGCCCGTGCTCACCGTGCGGTCGAGCGCGTTCACCGCGCGCCTCCCGTCCGGCAGCTTCGCCGCCCGGGTGGGCGTCGTCGCCACCGTCGGCGACGGCGACGAGCCGCAGGACGCCGTGCGGTGGGTCGCGGGGCAGGAGCCGCGCCCGGTCCCCGACACCGAGCAGGCCGGGCCCACGCAGCCGGACCTCGTGCCTCGCGTCGAGGTGGGCATGCCGGCGGAGTCGGCGGAGCGGCTGGGCGTGACGCTCGACGCGGGCCCGCTCGTCCTCGCCCGGGGCGTCAAGGACGTCGGCGGCGAGACGCAGTACGTGGTGACCGGGCTGTACGAGCCCGTCGACCCGGACTCCGTCATGTGGCGCGAGGCGCCGTGGCTCGTCTCACCCGTCGCCGCCAGCGGCACGGACGCCGACCGGGGGGACGTCCACGGCCTGTACGTGCCGCCGGACAACGCCCCCGACCTGCAGCGCGTCATCCCGACCGCCCTGCTGCAGGCGACCGTCCGCGCGCAGGTGGAGACCGCAGGGCTGACGCTCCAGGACGCGCGGGCGATGCGGCGGGACGTCGTCGCGCTCGCCGCCTCGAGCGGCGTGCTCGTGAGCGACCTGCCCGCGGTGGTCGACGCGTTCGAGACGCGCCTCGTGGCCGCCCGGGCGCAGGCCTCGCTGGTCGTCGTGGGTGCCGCCGCCACCGGCGCGCTCTGCCTCGTCCTGGCCGCCGGGCTGCTGGTCGAGCGGCGGCGGGCCTTCCTGGCCGCCGAGCGGGCCCGGGGTGCGTCGCTCGCGTCGGTCGTCCTGCGCGCGCTCGTCGAGACCGTCCCCGTCGCGCTCGCCGTCGGCGGCGTCGCGTACGGCGCGGTGGAGTGGGCGCTGGGGACGTACCGCGGTACGACGGCGGTCGCCGTCGTGGTCGCCGTCGCCGCCGCGCTGGCTCCGCCCGTGCTCGCCGCGCGGGCCGCGCGCGCGGCGTGGGCGGGACGCCGGGTCCCCGCCGACCGCCGCGAGCGCGCGCGCCTCGCCGCGCAGCGCGGCGCGCGGCGGCTCGCGAGCGAGGCCCTCGTGGTCGTCCTCGCCGTCGCGGCGCTCGCCTCGGTGCGCACGCGCGGGCTGGTCCCGGTCGGCGCGGGTGAGGTCGACCCGCTGCTCGCGGCGGCGCCGGTGCTCGTCGCCGCCGCCGCGTCCCTCGTCGTCGTCCGGGTCGCGCCCGCGCTCGTGCGGGTCGCCGGGCGGCTGGCCGCGCGCTCCCGCGGGATCGCGGCACCGCTGGCCGCGGCGCGCGCGCAGGGGGCCGCGACGGCCGTCGTCCCGCTGCTCACGGTCACCGTGGCCGTCGCGCTCGTGGTGCTCTCCGGCACGCTCGCGCAGTCGGTGCGCACGGGGCAGGTGGAGGCGGCCGACCGGCTCGTCGGTGCCGACGCCCGGCTCGACGGCGCGCTCGACCGGCCGGCCGGGCGCGCCGCGCTCGCCGCGCTGCGCGAGGCCGACGGGGTCGACACCGTGGCGACGGGCAGCCAGCTCACCGACCGCCGCTTCGGCGAGGGCACGGGCCTGTCGGTCACGCTGCTGGTCGTCGACAGCGCCGAGCTCGCCGCGGCGCGCACCGCGCGCGGGCTGCCGGTCGACGCGGGGCTCGCGGGCCTCGCGCAGGAGGAGGCGGCCGGCGGGCGGGTGCCGGCCCTCGTGAGCGCGCAGCTGCTCGACCGCCTCGCGGAGCACGGCGTCACGGGGCCCCCCGACGTGTCGTACCTGCGGGAGAAGGTCGTCCTCGACGTGCGCGGGACGACCGCGATGCCGGCCGACGCCGGTGCGCCGCCGCTCGACGCGCGCGCGGCCGTCCCCGTCGGCGCGGCCGACGACGGCGTGGTCGTGCTCGACCGCCGCACGCTCGTGGCCGCGGGTATGGAGCTGCCCGCCACGGACCGCGCGTGGGTGGCCGGGCCGGGAGCGGCGGAGGCCGTCGCCGCGCTCGGCCTCGCGGCACCGACGTGGTCGGGGGTCACGGTGACCACGCGCGACGGGTGGTGGCGGGCCTGGTCCGCGGAACCCCTGACGGGGGCCCTGCTCGGGCTCCAGGCGCTCGGCATCGCCGTGCTCGTCGCTCTCCTGGTGCTCGCGCTGGTGCTCGTCGTCGTGGCCACGGCGCGGGAGCGGGGCCGCACGCTCTCGACCCTGCGCACCCTGGGCCTCGACGCCGGTGCGGCGCGCGCCGCGACGCTCGGCGAGCTCGCGCCCCTGGTGCTCGGCGGGTTCCTGGGCGGTACCGCGATCGGCCTGGTGGTGCCGTGGCTCGTCACCGACAGCCTCGGGCTGGAGTCGCTGACGGGCGGTCCGGCCGCGCGGACGGTCCCCGCCCCGTGGTCGGTCGCGGTGGCGGGCGGTGCCCTGCTCGTGGCCCTGGTCGTCGCGGTCGCCGTCGAGCAGGCGGTGCGCCGGCGCGACCGGCTGGGCGAGGTGCTGCGCGTGGGCGAGCGGTGAGGCAGGGACGACGATGACGCGGACCACGAGGAGGGAGCCGGCATGGACCCGGTGGACGAGCTGAGCGTGCAGGACGCGCCTGCGACGACGACGCTGTCGGCGCTCGAGGAGCGGGCCCGCGCGCGCCCGGAGGAGTTCGGGCGCACGGCGCTGATCGTGTGCGAGTCGCTCGTGCGCATCTACCAGGCCGAGGGCATCGAGGTGCAGGCGCTGCAGGGCCTGGACCTGCTCGTCGAGGCGGGCGAGCTCGTCGCGGTGGTCGGCGCCTCGGGCTCGGGCAAGTCGACGCTGCTGTCGGTGCTGTCGGGGCTGGACGTGCCGACGGCCGGACGCGTGCGCGTGGGCCCGTGGGACCTCATGACGATGACCGCCCGCGAGCGCGTGCAGTACCGCCGCTCGATGGTCGGGTTCGTGTGGCAGCAGACGGCCCGCAACCTCGTGCCGTACCTGACCGCGGCGGAGAACGTCGCGCTGCCGATGGCGCTGGCCGGGCGGCCCGGGCGCGCGCGCCGCGCGGACGCGACCGGCCTGCTCGACGTGCTGGGCGTCGGCTACTGCGCGGACCGCCGTCCGGCGCAGATGTCCGGCGGCGAGCAGCAGCGGGTGGCCATCGCGACGGCCCTCGCGAACTCCCCGCAGGTGCTGTTCGCCGACGAGCCGACCGGCGAGCTGGACACGGCGACCTCGGCCGACGTGCTCGGGGCGCTGCGCTCCGTCAACCGCGAGCTCGGCACGACCGTCGTCGTCGTCACGCACGACCCGGGCGTCAGCGAGCACGTCCAGCGCACGGTCGAGATCCGCGACGGCCGCACGAGCACCGAGGTCCTGCGCCGCACCGCGACGCGCGACGACGGCAGCGAGCACGTGGTCGCGGAGGAGTTCGCGGTCCTGGACCGCGCCGGGCGCGTCCAGCTGCCGCGCGAGTACCGCGAGACGCTCGACCTGGTGGGGCGGGTGCGCCTCGCCCTCGAGCGCTCGCACGTGGAGATCCACCCCGACCGTCCGCGCGCCGCGGGACCGGAGGACGCCCGATGACCGCCGCCACCGCCGGCACCACCCCCGGGCGCCCGGACGCCGCCGAGCCGCTCGTGCGCGTCGAGCACCTGCACCGCAGCTACGGCACGGGCCGCGCCCGCGTGCACGCGCTGCAGGACGTCTCCCTCGAGGTCCGGCCCGGTGAGCTCGTGGCGGTCGTCGGACGTTCCGGCTCCGGCAAGACGACGCTGCTCAACGCGATCGGGGGCCTGGACCGGCCGGACGAGGGCCGCGTCCTCGTGGCGGGCCGCGAGGTGTCGTCGCTCGACGAGCGGGGCCTCGTGGCGCTGCGT
Organism: Cellulomonas sp. JZ18; assembly: GCF_009720485.1. NCBI lineage: Bacteria > Bacillati > Actinomycetota > Actinomycetes > Micrococcales > Cellulomonadaceae > Cellulomonas > Cellulomonas sp. JZ18. The sequence goes on from NZ_CP045245.1 coordinate 3,076,488, forward strand.
CGCGACGTCGTGTCGTTCGTCTTCCAGACCTTCGGCCTCGTGCCCGTCCTGACGGCCGCCGAGAACGTCGGCGTGCCGCTGCGGATGCGCCGGACGCCGGTGGCCGAGCGGGAGGCGCGCGTGGCGCTGCTGCTCGACCTCGTGGGGCTCGGGCCGCACGCGCGCCAGCGCCCGGGGCAGCTGTCGGGCGGGCAGCAGCAGCGTGTCGCGCTCGCCCGCGCGCTCGCGAACTCCCCCCGCCTGCTCATCGCGGACGAGCCGACGGGCCAGCTCGACTCCGAGACCGGGCGGGCGGTCATGGCGCTGATCCGCGCGGTCGTGGAGGCAGAGGGCATGACCGCGATCGTGTCGACGCACGACCCGGTCATGGTCGCCTTGGCGGACCGGGTGGTGCGGCTCGCGGACGGGCGGCTCGTCGAGGGCTGACCCGCCGACGCCGTCCGGTCCCGCCGGCGGGAGGTCGCGCAGCCGCGGCCCGCGGACCGGACGTCAGGCGGGCACCGCCGGTGCGACGGCGCCCTCCCGGTCCGCCGTCCGCCCCGGGCGCACCGCGCGCCGGCGTGCGAGCACCCCGTGCGGTCCGAGCAGGTGCACCACCCCGAACACGACGCCCTGCACCAGCACGACCATGCCGCCGGACGCGAGGTCGTACCAGTAGCTGAGGTACAGCCCGAGGACCGCGCACGTCGCCGACAGCAGGGGCGCGAGCACGAGCATCCGCCCGAAGCGGTCGGTGAGCAGGCGGGCGGTGGCACCGGGGATGACGAGCATCGCGACGACGAGCACGACCCCGACCACCTGCAGCGCGACGACGGCCGTCACCGCGAGCACGCCGAGCAGCAGCGCGGCGAGCCGCCGCGGCGACAGGCCGATCGCGTGCGCGTGCGTGGGGTCGAACGCGAACAGCACGAGGTCGCGCCGCTTGACCAGCAGCGTCACGGCCGCGACGGCGGCGAGGACCGCGACCTGGACGAGCTCCGACGTCGACACGCCGAGCACGTTGCCGAACACGATGTGGTTCAGGTCGGTGTCGCTCGGCGTCACCGACACGAGCACCAGCCCGAGGGCGAACAGCGTCGTGAAGACGATGCCGATCGCGGCGTCCTCCTTGACGCGGCCGGACCCGCGCACCGCCCCCACCAGGACCACCGCGAGCAGCCCGAAGACGAGCGCCCCCACCGCGAACGGCGCGCCGACGACGTAGGCGAGCACCACGCCCGGCAGGACGGCGTGGGACACCGCGTCCCCCATGAGCGACCAGCCGACGAGGACGAGCCAGCACGACAGCAGCGCGCAGACGACCGCCGCGAGGACCGTCGTGGCCAGGGCACGGACCATGAACTCGTAGCCGAGCGGCTCCAGGAGCAGGTCGAGCGGGGTCATGCCGCCTCCCCCGTCGTGCCCGGTCCCGCCGCGAGGCCGAGGGCGAGCGCGAGGGTGTCGGGCCGCAGCGCGTCGGCGACGGGTCCGTGGAACACCACCGAGCGGTGCAGCAGCACCGCCTCGTCGGCGAGGTCGGGCAGCGCGTGCAGGTCGTGCGTCGAGACGAGCACCGTCCGGCCGTCGGCGGCGAGCTCGCGCAGCAGACGCACCACGGTCGCCTCAGAGCCCTTGTCGACGCCCGCGAACGGCTCGTCGAGCAGCAGCAGGTCCGCCTCCTGCGCGATCGCGCGCGCGACGAACGCGCGCCGCCGCTGACCGCCGGACAACCGGCCGACCTGCCGCTGCGCCAGTGCCGTGAGCCCGACCCGCTCGAGCGCGGCGTCGACGGCGGCATGGTCGGCGGGGCGCAGCCGCCGGGTCGGGCCCAGGTGCCCGTACCGGCCCGTCGCGACGACGTCGCGCACGCTCACGGGGAACGTGACGTCCACGGCCTCCTGCTGGGGCACGTACGCGATCGCGCCGCGCCGCCGCGCGCGGGCCGGGTCCTCCCCCAGGACGCGGACGTCGCCCGTGCCGGGCCGGACGGTGCCGGTGACCGCCTTCAGGAGCGTGGACTTCCCCGCCCCGTTGACGCCGACCAGTCCGCAGACCCGCCCCGGGGCGAGCCGCAGCGAGACGTCGTCGAGCGCGAGCACGTCGCCGTAGCGGACGGTGACGTGCGCGACGTCGAGCGCGGACGTCACGACGCCCCGCCCGTGAGGCCGTCGACGATCGTGCGCACGTCGTGCCGGACGAGGTCGAGGTAGGTCGGCACGGGCCCGTCCTCGGTGGTCAGGGAGTCGACGTAGAGCACGCCGCCGAACCGTGCGCCGGTGGCCTCCACGACCTGCTGCATCGCGGCGTCGGACACGGTGGACTCGCAGAAGACGGCGGGCACGTCGCGCTCGCGGACGAACTCGATGACGGCGGCGACCTGCTGCGGCGTCGCCTGCTGCTCGGCGTTGACCGGCCACACGTAGCGCTCGGCCAGCCCGGCGTCCCGGGCGAGGTAGGAGAACGCGCCCTCGCACGTGACCAGCGCGCGCTGCGGCTCGGGCACGGCGGCGAGCCCGTCGACGAGCTCGGCCTGCACCTCGCGCAGCTCGGCGCGGTAGGCGTCGGCGTTCGCGCGCACGTCGTCGGCGTGCTCGGGCACGAGCTCGACGAGCGCGTCGGCGATGTTCTCGACGTAGAGCTCGACGTTGGCCGGGCTCATCCACGCGTGCGGGTTGGGCGTGCCCGCGTACGCGTCGTCGGCGATGTCGATCACCTCGACGCCCTGCGAGACGACGACGTGCGGCACGTCCGCGTCCTGCACGAACTGCGCGAACCACGCCTCGAGGTTGAGGCCGTTGTCGAGGACGAGGTCCGCGCCGGCGGCACGGCGCAGGTCGCCCGGGGTCGGCTCGTACCCGTGCACCTCGACGCCCGGCTTCGTCAGCGACTCGACGCGCACGTGCTCGCCGCCGACGTTGCGGGCGACGTCCGCCAGCACCGTGAACGTCGTCAGGACGAGCGGACGGCCGTCGTCCGCACCGCGCGCGCGGGCCGGCACGCACGCCGCGAGCAGCGCGAGGACGACCACGAGGGCGGGCACCGGAGCGGCCCTGCGGACGAAGTTCGGCATACCGAAAACTGTAGTTCGGAGTGCCGGGCAGGGCGAGCGCAGACCCACGGCGCGGCCGTCCCTCGCATCGTGCAGGCGCACCGGTCGCCCCGCCCGGCGAGCGGCCGACGCTGCCCGCAGCCAGCGCGGCGGGCGTCCTCGCGCGCCGGCGGACCGACCCGGGACCGCGCGACGAGGGCCGCCCACCCGGTGGGGGGACGGCCCTCGTCGCGGGACGGGCGGCGCTACGCCTCGATGCCCTCGAACAGCTCGGTGACGAGCGCCGCGACGGGCGACCGCTCGGAGCGGGTGAGCGTCACGTGGGCGAACAGCGGGTGCCCCTTGAGGGCCTCGATCACCGCCGCGACCCCGTCGTGCCGGCCCACGCGCAGGTTGTCGCGCTGCGCGACGTCGTGCGTCAGCACGACCCGCGAGGACTGCCCGATCCGGGACAGCACCGTGAGCAGCACGTTGCGCTCGAGCGACTGGGCCTCGTCGACGATGACGAACGCGTCGTGCAGGGACCGCCCGCGGATGTGCGTGAGCGGCAGGACCTCGAGCAGGTCCCGGTCGAGGACCTCCTCGACGACCTCCTTGCTCACGAGCGCGCCGAGCGTGTCGAACACCGCCTGCGCCCACGGGTTCATCTTCTCGGCCTCGCTGCCGGGCAGGTACCCGAGGTCCTGCCCGCCCACCGCGTACAGCGGCCGGAACACCATGACCTTGCGGTGCTGACGCCGCTCGAGCACCGCCTCGAGGCCCGCGCACAGCGCCAGCGCCGACTTGCCCGTCCCCGCCCGGCCGCCCAGCGAGACGATCCCGACCGACTCGTCGAGCAGCAGGTCGATCGCGATCCGCTGCTCCGCCGAGCGGCCGTGCACGCCGAACACGTCCTGGTCGCCGCGCACGAGCTGCACGTGCTTGTCGGCGGTGACCCGGCCGAGCGCCGACCCGCGGGGACTGTGGAGCACCAGGCCCGTGTGGCACGGCAGGTCCTGCGGCGAGCCCGCGAGCGCGGACGCCGGCACCGGCACCTCGGCGAGCGGCAGCGACTCGTGCTCCCACAGCGCGGCCATCTGCTGCTCGGTCAGGTCGAGGGCGTCCATGCCCGTCCACCCCGAGTCCACGGCGAGCTCGGCGCGGTACTCCTCGGCGCGCAGGCCGACCGCCGACGCCTTGATCCGCATCGGCAGGTCCTTCGAGACGACCGTGACGTCGCGCCCCTCCGCCGCCAGGTTCGCGGCGACGGACAGGATCCGCGTGTCGTTGTCGCCGAGCCGGAAGCCCGCCGGCAGCACCCGGTCGTCCACGTGGTTGAGCTCGACGCGCAGCGTGCCGCCCTCGTCGCTCACCGGCACGGGTGCGTCGAGGCGGCCGTGGCGCACCCGCAGGTCGTCGAGCAGACGCAGGGCGGTGCGCGCGAAGTAGCCGAGCTCGGCGTGGTGCCGCTTGGCCTCCAGCTCGGTGATGACGACGACCGGGAGGACGACGTCGTGCTCGGCGAACCGGCGGATCGCGCGCGGGTCGGACAGCAGCACCGACGTGTCGAGCACGTACGTGAGGCGGCCGTCGTCGAGGGTGGCGTCGTCGGGGGCGGCGCGGTCGGGAGCGGTGCCACCCAGGTGGGCGTCGGTCCGCGGTGTGCGGGCGTCCCCCGGGTCGTGCTGCGAGGTGTGGTCCACGGCAGGCTCCCTCCGGCGCGTCAGCGCCTGGTCGGGCGCCTCCTGCACGGGCACGCGGCGTACCGCGTCCGGCAGTCGGCGACGGGACGGGGTCGGCCGGCCGAGGGCCGGGTCCGGCCCTCCTCCCGGAGCACTGGCTCCATGGGCTGGCCTCCCGGGACGACGGGCGTCGTCCTCGGGCAGGAACGTAACCCCGCGCCCGGGGGCGGCTGCGCACGTGACGCACGACACGCTCGTGCCGTCACGCGATGTTCACCCGGCGGTCGCCGGGGCCTCGACGGGCCGCCGGTCAGCGGCCGAGCCGGCGCTCCCGCTGCCCGTACGCGCGCAGCGCGCGCAGGAAGTCGACGCGGCGGAAGTCGGGCCAGTACGCCTCGCAGAAGTAGAACTCCGAGTGCGCGCTCTGCCACAGCAGGAAGCCGCCGAGCCGCTGCTCGCCCGACGTGCGGATGACCAGGTCGGGGTCGGGCTGACCCTTCGTGTACAGGTGCTCGGCGATGTGCTCGACGTCGAAGCCCTCGGCGAGCTCGTCGAGGCTCGTGCCCGCCTCGGCGTGGTGCCGCAGGAACGAGCGGACGGCGTCGGCGATCTCCCGGCGCCCGCCGTACCCGACCGCGGCGTTGACGTGCAGCCCCTCGACGTCCGCCGTCGCCTCCTCCGCCGCCTTGAGCGCGGCCGCGGTGCGCGGCGGCAGCATCTCCAGCGCGCCGACGGCCTGGATCCGCCAGCGCCGCTCGGCCGCGAGCTCGCCCACGACGTCCTCGATGACGGCGAGCAGCGGCTCGAGCTCCTCCGGGTCGCGCGCGAGGTTGTCCGTGGAGAGCATCCAGAGCGTCACGACCTCGACCCCGACGTCCTCGCTCCAGTGCAGCAGGTCGCTGATCTTGTCCGCCCCGCGCCGGTGCCCGTGCGCGGACGAGAGGCCGCTGCTGCGCGCCCACCGCCGGTTGCCGTCGAGGATGACCCCGATGTGCCGCGGCATCTGCGCGGCCGGCAGCGACGCCGCGAGCCGTCGCTCGTAGAGTCCGTACAGCGGGTGCGGCAGGCGCACGCGGATCCTCCCGGTGGGACGAGGCGGGGACGCGCTCACGCTACTCGCCGGGACCCCGCGCGCGGGCCCGTGCGGGGCCGCACCGCGTCGACAGCGACCCTACGGGCGCGTAACCTACGGTGACGTAGGTTGTGGAGGGACGGAGGCGGACGCACGCATGAGCAGCACCCCCGCAGGGCACGAGCGAGGCAGCGGCGACAGCGGCGTCCAGCGCGCGGCGGACGCCGTGGGCGACGCCGTCGAGCAGGTCGTCGAGCAGGTCAAGCCGCGACTGCGGGGCTGGATCCACGCCGGCGTCGCGCCGCTCGTGCTCGTCGCGTCGGTCGTCCTCGTCGCCGTCTCCCCCACCGCCGCCGCACGCTGGTCGACGGCCGTCTTCGGGGTCTCCGCCGTGCTGCTCTTCGGCACCAGCGCGGTCTACCACCGCGGCCGCTGGTCACCGCGCGTCGCGGCCGTCCTGCGGCGGCTGGACCACACGAACATCTTCCTCATCATCGCGGGCACCTACACGCCGCTCGCGGTGCTGCTGCTGCCGTCGTCGACCGCGCGGGTGCTGCTCGCCGTCGTCTGGTCCGGGGCCCTCGTGGGCCTGCTCGCGCGCGTGTTCTGGCTCAACGTACCCCGCTGGCTGTACGTGCCGATCTACGTCGCGCTGGGGTGGGTCGCCGTCGGGTTCCTGCCGCAGTTCTGGCGGACCGGCGGGCCCGGGATCGTGTGGCTCGTCGCGGCCGGCGGGCTGGCGTACACCGTCGGCGCCCTGGTCTACGGCCTCAAGCGCCCGAACCCCAGCCCCCGCTGGTTCGGCTTCCACGAGGTCTTCCACGCCCTGACGGTCGTCGGGTACGGCTGCCACTACGCCGCCGTGTGGATCGCCGCCGCCCGGGCCGCCTGACCCCGCTCCCTCGCCCCACCGAGCGCGCCGGGTACCGCGCGAGGGCACCGGGTACCGGGCGAGCGCACCGGTCACGACCGCCGCGCTCGCCCGACGACCGGCGCGGTCGGCGGTGGGGCGCTCAGGTGCGCGGGACCACCGTGTAGCGGCGGTTCGCGAGGGACGGGTTGCGCTCGCGGACGGCCGTCAGGGCCGCCGCGTCCAGGTCCACGGTGCGCACCTGCGGCGTCTCGTCGAGCTCGAGGCCGACGACGCCGTCGGGCCCCACGACGAGCGAGCGCCCCACGACGCCGCGCCCGGCCTGGCCGACCGCGACGACCGCCGCGGTGTTCTCGATCGCGCGCGCGGCGGCGAGCGTCCGCCAGTGCATCGCCTTGTGCGGACCGGGCGCCCACGCGGCGGGGACCACGAGCACGTGCGCACCCGCGTCCACGAGGCGACGCGCCGACTCGGGGAAGCGCAGGTCGTAGCAGGTCATGACGCCGAACCGCAGCCCGGCGACGTCGAGCACCAGGGGCGGTGCGTCGGCCGGGCCGGCCACGAAGCGGTCGGACTCGCGCTGGCCGAACGCGTCGTACAGGTGCACCTTGCGGTAGACGCCCGCCAGGGACCCGTCGGCGGCGACCCCCACCACGGCGTTGACCGCGCGGGCGGCGCCGTCACCGTCCTGGCCCGTGGGCGTCGTGCCCGTGAGCGTCGTACCGGGCAGCGTCGTGCCCGCCAGCACCGCGACACCGCCGCGCGCCGCCTCCTCCCGCAGCGCGGTGACGAACGGGCCGTCGAGCGGCTCGGCCAGGTCCGGCCCGACGCCGCGCGGGTCGAACGCCGACGCGTACTCGGGCAGCACCACGACGTCCGCGCGGACGCGCGCGGCCTCGCGCACGGCGTCGCGCGCGACCTCGACGTTCGCGGCGCGGTCCGTGCCCACCTGCAGCTGCGCGACGGTGACCCGCACCGCGGGGCGCACCGGCGCGCCCCGACCGTCGCTCACGGCGCCCGCGGGACGTCGCGGCCCGGGGTGTCCTGGCCGCCGCCGTCGTCCGCGTCCCCGTCCGCGGACGCGTCCGGGGCGGGTGCCGCGGGACGCCCCGCCTCGGTCCGGGCGTCGAGCTCGGTTTGGGCGACGGCCTCCTCCGCGGTCACGGGAGCGGGCCCCGCCGCGGCGCCGCGCTGCTCCTCCTCCTGCGCGCGCAGCCGGGCCCGGTGGTCCGCACGGCGCATCCGCCGGCTGAACGACACCGCGAGGGCGATCACCGCCGCCGCCAGCAGGAACGTGACGACGAAGCCGAGGAACCCGGGCGAGCCCTCCTCCGGCGACTCGATGGTCGGTCCGGGCAGCCGCTCGGCGTGCACCACCGCCGCGAGCAGGACCCCGTGCACGGCGCCGCTCACCGGGCCGCCTCCGTCCCGCGGATCCCGGCGAACAGGTCGTCCTCGGGCACCGTCGTCGGCACACGCGACTCCGCGAGCTCGAACTCCTCGGTGCGCCAGTGCGCGAGCTCCACCTCGCGCGGGACCGCGAAGAACCAGCCCTCCGGGTCGATCTGCGTGGCGTGCGCGCGCAGGGCCGCGTCCCGCTGGGGGAAGAAGTCCGCGCACTCGACCCGTGTCGTCACCGGCCGCTCGGGCACCTCGCGGGCCTGGCGCGAGTCGATCCAGTCGCTGAACGGCGACTCGCCGCCGGCCGCGACGATCGCGTCGTGCACCGTGCGCATCCGCTCCAGGGAGAACCCGTGGTTGTAGTAGAGCTTCAGCGGTGCCCACGGCTCGCCGCGCCCGCGGTAGCGCTCGGGGTCGCCGGCGGCGGCGAACGCCTCGGCGGAGACGCGGTGGCACATGATGTGGTCCGGGTGCGGGTAGCCCCCGGTCGGGTCGTACGTCGTCATGACGTGCGGGCGGAACTCGCGGACCAGCTCGACGAGCGGCGCGGAGGCCTCCTCGAGCGGCGTGAGCGCGAAGCACCCGTCGGGCAGCGGGGGCAGCGGGTCGCCCTCCGGGAGGCCCGAGTCGACGAAGCCGAGCCAGTGCTGGCGCACGCCGAGGGCGGCGGCCGCCGTCGCCATCTCCTCGCGGCGGACCGCGCGCATCTCCTCGAGCCCCGCCGGGGCCGGGCCGTAGTGCGGGTTGAGCACGTCCCCGCGCTCACCACCCGTGCAGGTCACGACGAGGACGTCGACGCCCTCCGCCGCGTACCGCGCGGTCGTCGCGGCACCCTTGCTGGACTCGTCGTCGGGGTGCGCGTGCACCGCCATGAGCCGAAGCCGCTCCGTGCTCACCCAGGGCCTCCCGTCACAGGTCGTCGGACGAGGGACAATGATCCCCTACGCACGCCCGCCACCCGCACGACGAGCCGCTCGTCCCGCCCCAGGAGGTCCCGTGGTCGCACCGGCCCCCGCACGCCCGTCGGGCGCTACGGACCGGAGCCCACCGACGCCGCGCGCCGGCTGCAGCGGTGGGGGCTCGCCGCGCTCGTGGTCCTCGCCATGCTCGTGCTCGGGTGGATCGGCAGCGGCGTGCTGCGCGACCCCGTGCAGTGGAAGACCGTCGGGTTCCGGGTGGACGGACCCGCGTCGACCGACGTCACGTTCGACGTCACGACGGACCCCGGGGTGGCCGCGACGTGCCGCGTCCAGGTGCTGTCCGAGTCGTACGCGCAGGTGGGCGTCCTCGACGTCGAGGTGCCGCCCGCGCAGGAGCGCACGCGCCGCGTGACGGTCACCGTCTCCACGGTCGGGGAGGGCGTCAGCGGTGTCGTGGACTCCTGCGCGCCGCTGCCCTGACCTGTCTCTCACCTGCCCTGACCTGCCGCTGACCTGCCGCTGACCTGCACCGCAGCCCGCGGCGCGCGACGCCCGCACCCCGGCGCCGGGCCCGGCGGGCGGGTGGTTCCGGTCGCGCGTCCACCGCGCGGCGGGCCTCCCGGCTACCATGGACGTTTACGCCGCCCCGGTCCGGCGTCGTACGACAGGTCGACGCGGCCGCGCTGAGACGGCGACACCACCCCGTCCCGCACGCACCGCGTCGCACCCGTGCGCGCCGGGGCGGGCACGACCCGCCGCCGCGAGGCGGTGGACCCGAGGCAAGGGAAGGAGCGATCGTGACCGACACGACTGCGGCCACGTGGCTGACGCAGGAGGCCTACGACCGCCTCAAGGAGGAGCTCGCGCACCTCGAGACGGTGGGCCGCAAGGAGATCGCGGACCGCATCGCGGCGGCCCGCGACGAGGGCGACCTCAAGGAGAACGGCGGCTACCACGCCGCCCGCGAGGAGCAGGCCAAGCAGGAGGCCCGCATCCGCGAGCTCAAGGAGAAGCTCCGCAACGTCCAGATCGGCACGCCGCCGGACGACGGCGTCGTCGAGGCCGGCATGGTCGTCACGGCCGTCGTGGCCGGGGACGAGATGACGTTCCTGCTGGGCTCGCGCGAGATCGCCGGCACCGCCGACATCGACGTCTTCTCCCCCACGTCGCCGCTCGGTGCGGCCATCTACGGCCGCAAGGTGGGCGACGCGACGACGTACGAGGCGCCGAACGGCCGGCAGATCCCGGTGGAGATCACGGACGCGCGCCCGTTCACGGGCTGACGCCCGCCCACGCACGCACGACGGCGCCGTGACCCGCCCCGGGTCCGGCGCCGTCGGCGTGCGGCGGCAGGGTCAGCCGTCGCCCAGGCGGTAGCCCGCCGCGCGCAGGCCCGCGAGCAGCTCGCCGCAGTGCTCGGGCCCCTTCGTCTCGATCTGCAGGTCGACCGCGACCTCGCTCAGCGCGAGGTCGCCGCCGGTGCGCGTGTGGGCGACGTGCATGACGTTGCCGCCGCGGGCGGCCACGTCCTGCAGCAGGCCCGCGAGCGCGCCCGGCGTGTCCTCCACCCGCGCGTGCACGTGCAGGTACCGGCCGGCGGACGCCAGGCCGTGGCGGACCACGCGCAGCAGCACCAGCGGGTCGACGTTGCCGCCCGACAGCACGCACACCACGGGCCGCCCGTCGGCCGCGGACCCCGCGGGGTCGGCCATGAGCGCGGCGACCGCGGCCGCGCCCGACGGCTCGACGACCAGCTTCGCGCGCTCCGCGACCAGCAGCAGCGCACGGGACAGGTCCTCCTCGGAGACCGTGCGCACCGGCACGCGGTGGTGCGCGAGCAGCTCGAACGGCACCTCACCGGGCGTCCCGACGGCGATGCCGTCCGCCATGGTGCGCAGCTCGGGCGCGCGGACCGGCCGCCCCGCCGCGAGCGACGCGGGGTAGGCCGCCGCACCCGCCGCCTGCACCCCGACGACGCGCACGTCCGGCCGGTCGTCCAGCGCCGCCACCATGCCGGCGGCGAGCCCGCCGCCGCCCACGGGCACCACGAGCGTCCCGGCGTCCGGCACCTGCTCGAGCACCTCGAGCGCGACGGTGCCCTGCCCGGCGTCGACGTCCGGGTGGTCGAACGGGTGGATGAGCACCGCACCCGTGCGGTCCGCGTGCGCACGCGCGGCCACGAGCGCCTCGTCGACCGACGTCCCGACGAGCTCGACCTGCGCGCCGTAGCCCTTGGTGGCGGCGACCTTCGGCAGCGCGGCGTCGACGGGCATGAACACGACCGCGGTCAGGCCGAGCAGGCGCGCCGCGAGCGCGACGCCCTGCGCGTGGTTGCCCGCGCTGGCCGCGACGACGCCGCGCGCCTTCTCCGCGCCCGAGAGGCGCGCCATGCGCACGTACGCGCCGCGGATCTTGAACGAACCGGCGCGCTGGAGGTTCTCGCACTTGAGCCAGACGTCGGCCCCCACGAGCTCGGACAGCGCGCGGCTGCGCTGCACGGGCGTGCGCTCCGCCACGCCCCCGAGCAGCGCGGCCGCCGCCCGGACGTCGTCGGCTCCGATCACGGCGCGGCCGGGCCGTGCGTCGCGGCCGTGGGCGGGTCCGCCGGCCGGGTGCCGCGGTCGCCGTCGCGCTCGGCCCGCACGGCCGACTCGGCCTCCGCCGCCGCCGCGAGCGCACGTGCGAGCACGGGGTGCGCGCGCGGCCGGATGGACACGTGGTCGCCCGTGCCGAGCTGGGGGAACTTGTCGTGCCCGTGCAGGTACAGCACGACCGTGTTGAGCACGGCCGCGACGGGCACCGCGAACAGCGCGCCGACGATGCCGGCCGCGAACGACCCGGTCGCGACGACGAGCAGCACGGCCACCGGGTGCAGCGAGACGGCGTGCCCCATGAGGAACGGCTGCAGCACGTGCCCCTCGAGCTGCTGCACGGCCAGGACGATCACGAGCATGACGAGCGCGGAGACCCAGCCCTGCGTGACGAGCGCGACGAGCACGGCGATCGTGCCGGTGAGGATCGCGCCGACGAACGGGATGAACGAGCCGAAGAACACCAGCACCGCGAGCGGTACGGCGAGCGGCAGCTGGAGCAGGACGGCGCCCAGCCCGATGCCGACGGCGTCGACGCCGGCGACGAGGATCTGGGTGCGCGTGTACGCGCCGAGCGTCACCCAGCCGCGGCGCCCCGCCTGGTGCACGCTCTCGCGCGACCCGCGCGGCAGCAGGCCGACGACCCACGCCCAGATGCGCCGGCCGTCGATGAGGAAGAACAGCGTGCAGAACAGCGCGACGAGCGTGCCCGCGAGCACGTGCCCGACGGTGACCGTGACCGACAGCGCCCCGGTCGCGATCTGCTGGCTGCTGCCGGCCACCGTCTCCTGCAGCTGGTCGACGTAGCCGTCGAGCTGCGCCTGGTCGAGGCCCAGCGGCCCGTCCGACAGCCACGTGAGCAGCGTGTCGGCGCCCTCGCGCGCCTGGTCCGCGAGCGCGGCGATGCCCGCGACGATCGAGCGGCCCGCGAGCGTGAGGAGCCCGCCGACCACGCCGAGCATCAGCACGAGCGCCACCGCCGCGGCCAGCGCCCGCGGCAGGCGGGCACGCCGCTGCAGGAACGTCACGAACGGCGCGAGCAGCACCGTGAGCAGCAGCGCGACCGCGACCGGCACCACGATGACCTTGGTGACCGCGAGGAGCCAGAGGCCCACGGCCACGGCCGCGCCGATGAGCAGCAGCCGCCACGACCACGAGGCCGCGGCCTGCACGGACGGCGGGACGGGGTGCGCGGGCCGGTCCGCGACGACGACGCTCGTCGACGTCTCCTGCTCGGTCACGCGGCGCCGCCCCCGAGCCCGGCCGCCTCGAGCGCCTGCGCCAGGTCCGCGAGCAGGTCCTCGACGTCCTCGATGCCGACCGACAGGCGCACGAGGTCGTCCGGGACCTCGAGCGCCGTGGCGGCGACCGAGGCGTGCGTCATGCGGCCCGGGTGCTCGATGAGCGACTCCACGCCGCCGAGCGACTCCGCGAGCGTGAACACGCGCGTGTGCGCGCACACGGCCACGGCCTTCTCGGCGTCGCCCGTGCGGAACGCGACCATGCCGCCGAAGCCGCTCATCTGCCGCGCCGCGACGTCGTGGCCGGGGTGGTCGGGCAGGCCAGGGTAGAGGACGTGCGTGACGCCGGGGTGGTCGAGCAGGAAGCGTGCGACGCGCCCGGCGTTCGCCTGGTGGCGGTCCATGCGCACGGCGAGGGTCCGCAGGCCGCGCAGCGTGAGCCACGCGTCGAACGGGCCGGCGACCGCGCCGGACGCGTTCTGCAGGAAGCCGACCGCGTCCCGCAGCGTGGTGGTGCCGGTCGGCCCCTCCATGCCGGCGGGCAGCTGCGCGCCGTCCGCGACGACGACCGCGCCGCCGACCACGTCGGAGTGCCCGCCGATGTACTTGGTCGTCGAGTGCACGACGGCGTCCGCGCCGAGCGCGATCGGGTTCTGCAGGTAGGGCGTGGCGAACGTGTTGTCGACGACGAGCACGACGCCCGCGGAGCGCGCGTGCACCGCGATCGCCTCGACGTCCGCGATGCCGAGCAGGGGGTTCGTCGGCGTCTCGGCCCAGATCGCCTTCGTCCGCCCCGGCTGGATCGCCGCGAGCACCGCGTCCGGGTCGAGCATGTCGACGGGCGTGTGGTCGATCCCCCACGGCCCGAGCACGCGCGCGATCAGCCGGTACGTGCCGCCGTACGCGTCGTTGCCGATCACGACGTGGTCGCCGGGCCGCAGGACCGAGCGCAGCAGCGCGTCCTCGGCCGCGAGACCCGAGGCGAACGCGAACGCGGCGGCGCCGCCCTCGGCGGCCGCGAGGGCCTCCTCGAGCGCGTGCCGGGTCGGGTTGCCCGAGCGCGAGTACTCGTAGCCCTCGCGCAGGCCTCCGACGCCGTCCTGCTTGTACGTCGACACCTGGTGGATGGGCGGCACGACGGCGCCCGTGCGCGCCTCGGGGTCCTGACCCGCGTGGATCGCGCGGGTCGAGAAGCCGGTCGTGGACCAGTCGTGGGGCTCGGCGAAGGGGTGGCTCGTCACGGTCCCAGGCTAGGCCGTGGGACCCCCGCGGCGGGGAACACGCGGGCGTCCGGACGGGTTGTGCCAGGCGTCCCCCGGGAGAAGGAGAAGACGGTCATGGCCTCGTTGTTCGAGACGCTGCTCGGCTCGTCGCTGCGCACGCAGATGGTCGAGCCCGACACGGCGCTGAAGGGCCGCGACGGGTACGCGTACGCGATCCCCGAGACGCACACCGTGCTCGGCACGCCGCTGCAGGGCCCGTGGCCGGAGGGCACGCGCGTGCTGTACCTGGCGTCGGGGTGCTTCTGGGGTGCCGAGAAGGAGGCGTGGCAGCTGCCGGGCGTCGTCACGACCGCCGTCGGCTACATGGGCGGCTACACGCCCTACCCGACGTACGAGGAGACGTGCACGAGCCGCACCGGCCACACCGAGACGGTGATGGTCGCGTACGACCCGACCGTCCTGTCCGACGTCGACCTCGTGCGGCACTTCTGGGAGGAGCACGACCCCACCCAGGGCTTCCGCCAGGGCAACGACGTGGGCACGCAGTACCGCTCCGCGGTGTTCTTCACGACGCCCGAGCAGGGCGAGGCGGCCCGCGCCACCGCCGCCGAGTACGGCCCGCGCCTGAAGGCGAACGGCTACGGCGACATCACGACGGAGATCCGTCCCGCCGAGGAGGCCGGCCCGTTCTACTACGCCGAGGCGTACCACCAGCAGTACCTGCAGAAGAACCCGAACGGCTACTGCCCGGTGCACTCGACGGGCGTCGCCTGCCCGGTGCCGTCGGCCTGACGCACGGCACCACCTGGTCCGAGGGCCCGTCCCGCCGCGCGCGGGGCGGGCCCTCGTGCGTCCGGCCGACGTGCCGCGTCCGGGAGACGCGCGTCCGGCACGTGAAGCGTTGTGGACGCCTGGTGTCCGCAACGCTTCACGGCACCCCGTCCGCGGGAGGCGGCACCGTCCCCGTGCGGCTGTCGGTGGGCGCGGCCAGGATGAGGCGCATGCTGCTCGCCGACGTCGCCGCCGCGTCCACCGCCGTCGCCGCGACCCGGTCGCGGCTGGCCAAGCGGGCCGTGCTCGTGGACGTGCTGCGGCGCGCGGCGGCCGACGGGCCGCAGGACGTGGCCATCGTGTCCCGGTACCTGGGCGGTGAGCTGCGGCAGCGGCGGACGGGGCTGGGCTGGCGGTCGCTGGGCGCGCTGCCCGGGCCGGCGGACGAGCCCTCGCTGACGGTCGCCGAGGTGGACGCCGCGTTCGCGGCCATGGCCGGGCTCTCGGGGCCGGGGTCCGCGGGGGCCCGGACGGCGGCCGCGGCCGCGCTGTTCGGCGCCGCGACCGGGGACGAGCAGCGGCTGCTGCGCGGGCTCGTCACCGGTGAGCTGCGGCAGGGGGCGCTGGACGCGCTGCTGCTCGACGCGGTCGCGGAGGCGGCGGGCGTCCCGGCGGCGAGCGTGCGACGGGCCGCGATGCTGGCGGGCGAGACCGAGGCCGTCGCGGTGGCCGCGCTGGGGGCCGCGGGACCCGAGGAGGCCGTGGCCGCGCTCGACGCGTTCACGCTGACGGTGGGGCGGCCCGTGCGGCCGATGCTCGCGCAGTCCGCACCCGACGTCCCGGCCGCCCTGGCGGGCCTCGCGGAGCGCACCGGCGACGCCGACGGGCCCGCGGGCGAGGTCGTCGTCGACACGAAGCTCGACGGCATCCGGATCCAGGTGCACCGCGACGGCGACGAGGTCCGCGTCTACACGCGCTCGCTCGACGACATCACCAGCCGGGTGCCGGAGATCGTCGGGGCCGTGCGCCTGCTGCCCGCGCAGCGGCTGGTCCTCGACGGCGAGGCCCTCACCCTGGACGAGCAGGGCCGCCCGCGACCCTTCCAGGAGACCGCCTCCCGCAGCGCGACCCGCGACGCCGAGCTCGCGTCCTCCGCGACGCTGACCCCGTTCTTCTTCGACCTGCTGCACGTCGACGGGCGGGACCTGCTCGACGCGCCCCTGCGCGAGCGGCTCGCCGTGCTCGACCAGGTCGCCTCCCCGCACGTCGTGCACCGGGTCGTCACGAGCGACCCCGCCGTCGCGACCGAGCACTTCCGCGCCGTCGTCGCGGACGGCCAGGAGGGCGTCGTCGTCAAGGCGTCCGACGCGCCCTACGAGGCGGGCCGGCGCGGCGCCGCGTGGGTCAAGGTGAAGCCGCGGCACACCCTCGACCTCGTGGTGCTCGCCGTCGAGTGGGGTTCGGGGCGCCGGAAGGGGACGCTGTCGAACATCCACCTCGGGGCGCGCGACCCGGCCGGCGGGTTCGTCATGCTCGGCAAGACGTTCAAGGGCATGACCGACGAGATGCTCGCGTGGCAGACCGAGCGGTTCACGGAGCTCGCCGAGCGGCGAGAGCCGTGGGGCGTCGTCGTGCGGCCCGAGCAGGTCGTCGAGATCGCGTTCGACGGCCTGCAGCGCTCGACCCGCTACCCGGGCGGGCTCGCGCTGCGGTTCGCGCGCGTGCTGCGGTACCGCGACGACAAGCCGGCGTCGGAGGCGGACACGATCGACACCGTGCGGGGGCTGGTCGTCTAGGGCCGGGCCGCACACCGGGCCGGGGGCCGTCGGACCGTCCGGCGGCTCGTCCTCCGGTGCTACCCGCCGATCTCCACGTCCCCGCCCGGGACGTACAGCTCCTCGGGCAGGTCGAGCTCCTCGGCCTCGCGGCCCCGCTCCGGCCAGGCGTCGGGCGGTACCTGCATGTCCCGGCTCCGGTAGGAGAGGCGGATGTCCCCGCGGTCGTCGAGCTCGCCGGACACGGTGAGGTCGCCGCGGGCCCCCTCCAGGACCTCGCCGTAGGAGCGGCTCTCGACCTCGACGTCGTACCCGAGGTCCCGCAGCGCGTCGGCGAGCACGTCCAGCGACGCGGGCCCCTCCCCGACCAGGTGCACGGTGACCCGGTAGCCGGACACCACCGGGTCGGCGCCGTCCTCGGACCAGAACCGGCCGTCCGCCCGCAGGACCGCCACCCCGAGGGCCTTCACCAGAGGTGGCAGCTCCTCCTCCAGCGCGGCGCGCGCCTGCGTGCGGACCTCGGCGATCTCCTCCGCGCTGCCCGGCGCCCCCGGAGGCGGCGGGATCGCCGGGACGAACAGGGACGACGGCAGGTCGAGGTCCTCCGGGTCGCGCGACGGCCACCGGTCCTTCGGGACGTGCAGCTCGGGACCCGAGTACGTCATCCGGACCTCACCGCGGTCGTCGGCGACGGCCGACAGGACGACGTCCCTCCGCTCCCCCGCGACGGTCTCGGTGAACTCGGAGTACTGCGTCACGTCGTAGCCGAGGTCCTCGACGGCGGCCGCCAGCTCGTCCTGGGTGACGGCCTCGTCCCCGGCGAGCACGACCTGCACGCGGTACCCGATCGTCGCGGTCTTGATGCCGTACAGGTTGAACCTGCCGGTCGCACGGACGACCCCGACGTCCAGGGCGTCCGCCAGCCGCGGCAGCTCGTCCTCGGCGGCGCCGCGCACCTCGGCACGGCTGTGGGCGACGTCCTCGGCGCTCGCCGAGCACCCCGTCAGCAGCAGGGTCGCGAGCAGGAGCACCCCGCCGGCGCGGGTCGTCGTGGGCCGGAGCACGGGCGCCAGCGTAGGGCAGGGCCCGCACGTGCCCGGCGCGCGCCCGTGGGCGTCGCACCGCCGCGCCTGGCATCGTGTGCGGGTGACCGCCACCGCCGACGTCCTGCCCGCGCGCCCGGACGCGTCCCTGCCGGGCGCGTGGCGCTGGGTCGGGGCCGCGCTCGTGTGCGGGTCGGCCGTGCTGCTGTTCGCGCTGCACGTGCGCCCGCTGGCGTACCTGCCGCTCGTCGTCGGGATCGTCGTCGGCTGGGCGGCCGACCGCGTGCTCGGCCGCGACCTGCTCATCATCGGCACCGGCATGGGCATCGTCAGCACGATCCCGCTGGGCGCCGACCTGTCCGACGCCAGCATGGTGCGGTTCACGGTCGCGCTGGGGCTGGCCGTCGTCATCCCCTACGTGCTGTCGCGGCACGTGCTCGGCGACGACGTCATCCGCTTCCCCTGGCGGACGGGTCGGCGCTGGACGCGCACGCAGTGGGCGTACCTCATCGGCGTCCAGGCGGCGGGCTACCTGCTGCTGCCGTACTACTTCCTGTCGTCCGGCGCGTACCGCAACTGGCCCACGGTCGTGGAGGGGCAGGAGGTCGCGCGGCTGTTCGTCGGCGTCAACGCGGTCGGCACGTGGGACGAGCTGTTCTTCGTCTGCACGGTGTTCGCGCTGCTGCGGCGGCACTTCCCGCTGTGGGGTGCCAACGTCCTCCAGGCCGTCGTGTTCGTGTCGTTCCTGTGGGAGCTCGGCTACCGCGAGTGGGGCCCGCTGCTGACGATCCCGTTCGCCCTGATCCAGGGCTTCACGTTCTCTCTGACGAAGTCGCTGACGTACGTGCTCGTCGTCCACCTGCTGTTCGACGCCGTCGTGTTCATGGTGCTCGTGCACGCGCACACGCCCGAGCTGTTCGACATCTTCGTCACCGCGCCCGCGCGCACCGGCTGACGTCCCGCCGTGCGCGCCGACAGACCTTCCGACGAGCACGACCCCGACGAGCGAGGAGGCTCGAGCATGACCGACACCCTGACCACCTGGGCCGGCAGCCACACGTTCCGCGGCGGGCCCGTGGTGCGCCCGACGACGGTCGAGGAGGTGGCCGCGGTCGTCGCCGACGCGCGGCACGTGCGCGCCCTCGGCTCGCGGCACTCGTTCCACGACCTCGCGGACTCCCCCGGCACGCTCGTCGTGCTCGACCGCCTCGACGTCCCCACGACGATCGACGCCGACGCCCGCACGGTCACGGTCGGCGCCGGCGTGCGCTACGGCGAGCTGGCGCGTCACCTGCACGCGCAGGGCTGGGCCCTGCACACGATGGCGTCGCTGCCGCACATCGCGGTCGCGGGCACGGTCGCGACGGCCACGCACGGGTCGGGCGACCACGCGGCGAACCTGTCGGCGGCGGTCCGCGGCCTCGAGCTCGTGGGCGCGGACGGCACCGTGCGGACGCTGGGCCCGGACGACCAGGAGCTGGCCGGTGCGGTCGTCGCGCTGGGCGGGCTCGGCGTCGTCACGCGGGTCACGCTCGCGATCGAGCCGACGTACGAGGTCGCGCAGGAGGTGTGGACCGACCTGCCGTGGTCGCAGGCGCTCGACCGCTTCGAGGAGATCATGGGCTCGGCGTGGTCGGTCAGCCTCTTCACCGACTGGACGGGCGACGCCGTCGACCAGGTGTGGCGCAAGCACCGCGTCGACGCCGGCACGCTCGGCCCGGAGGTCGCCGGCGCCCGGCCCGCCCCCGGGCCGATGCACCCCGTGCCCGGCCAGGACCCCGCGGCGTGCACGCAGCAGGGCGGCGTCCCCGGCCCCTGGCACGAGCGCCTCCCCCACTTCCGCCTGGAGTTCACGCCGAGCGCCGGTGCCGAGCTGCAGTCCGAGTGGCTGGTCCCCCGCGAGCACGCCGTGGCGGCGGTCCAGGCGCTGCGCGGCCTGCGCGACCTCGTCTCGCCGCTGCTGCTCATCAGCGAGATCCGCTCCATCGCCGGGGACGACCTGTGGCTGTCCACCGCGCACGGCGGCGACCGCATCGGCCTGCACTTCACGTGGAAGCCGCTGCGCGCGCAGGTCGACGCCGCGCTGCCGGTCATCGAGGAGGCGCTCGCACCCTTCGACGCCCGCCCGCACTGGGGCAAGCTGTTCTCCGGCCCGGGGGCCGGCCGCACGTGGCAGGACCTGTACCCGCGGTGGGACGACGCCCGTGCGTTGCTCGAGCGGCACGACCCCGAGGGCCGGTTCGCGAACGACTTCCTGCGGCGGGTGGGGCTGCGGTGAACGTCCGCCGCCGGACGTCCGCCGCCGAACGTCCGCACGGCGTCCAGCCCTCGTCCAGGTTGCGCCCGTAGCGTCCCGGCATGCGCACCATCGGGATCATCGGCGGCATGAGCTGGTACTCGACCGCGGAGTACTACCGCGTGCTCAACACCGCGGTGCAGGAGCGGCTCGGCGGGCACCACAGCGCGCACGTGCTGCTGGAGTCGCTCGACTTCGCGGCGGTCCGGGAGCTGCAGCTCGCCGACGACTGGGACGGCGCGGGCGAGCTGCTCGCGGCCGCCGGACGGCGCCTGGAGGCGGCCGGGGCGGACGCCGTCCTCATCGCGACCAACCTCATGCACAAGGTCGCGCCGGCGGTGGAGGCCGCGATCGGCGTCCCGCTCCTGCACATCGCCGACGCGGTGGCGGGGGTCGCGACGGCCGCGGGCCACCGCACCCTCGGCGTGGTGGGCACGCGTTGGGTCATGGCCGAGACGTTCTACGCGGACCGCCTCGCCCGGCACGGGATCGGTGCGCTCGTCCCCTCCGCCGCCGAGCAGGAGGAGGTCGACCGGATCATCTTCGACGAGCTCACGCAGGGCGAGGTGCGCGAGGACTCGCGCGCCCGGCTGCTCGCGGTCGTCGACGGGCTCCGGGCGGCCGGCGCGGACGCGGTCGTGCTGGCCTGCACGGAGCTCGAGCTGGCGCTCCCGGCCGCCGGCGGGCCGGTGCCGCTCGTCGACTCGGCACGCGTGCACGCGCTCGCGGCGGCGGAGCACGCGCTCGCGGAGGCACCCGTTGCCTCGCCCGCCCCGGACCTCGTCAGCACGGGAGGCGCCGACGCCTGACGGGGTCCGGGGCGCCCGGGAGGTCCCCGGCCCCTTCCGGAACCGTCGTCAGTGGCCCTCGGGGCGGGGCAGGCGGATCCCCAGGATCGTGTTCTCCGGCTCGGGCAGGGTGTCGAGCCCGGGCTCCGGGGGCGGGAAGCCGCCGTCCGGCCCCGGTCCGACCCACAGGCGCCACAGGTCGCCCGAGCGGTGCACGACGCCCGGGGCCGTGAGCGCGGCGGGCCGGGCGGCGTCCACCTGCGCGGCGAGCAGCGCGCGGTGCGACTCGGGGACGAACCCCACGAGCACGTTGCGCCACGCCAGCACGACGCGGTCGCCGGCTCCCCGGGACACCTCGACGTCGGCCGGCACGGGCTGCCCGGCCGCGCGCTCGGTCGCGTGCAGCGCCGCACGGAACGACCGCTGGAGCGCGGGCGCCTCGGCGGCGAGGAAGCCCTCGCCCACGTGCGCGGGCACGGGCGGGCGGTGACGGAAGGGTCGCACCCGGTCAGCCTGCCACGACGGGGCGGCGCCGACGCCGGTCAGCCGTCGCGGGTCGTGCCGTCCCAGGTCGTGGTGCGGGCCTCCAGGTCCGTCCAGCCCTCCCGCCCGAGCGGCGAGAGGGTCCGCACGCGTCCGGCGGGACGCAGGCGCGGGTCCTCGGCGTACCGGCGCGCGAGCGCCTCCTCGGCACCGGGCTCCCCGGCGTCGGCGCGCAGCAGCAGGTCCGCGAGCTCGTCCGCGGTCGCGTCCGTCTCCTCGGCCGTCGCACCGTCGAGGGCCGCGCCCCACACGTCCCACAGCAGCACCTCGTCGCGGCGGCGGTGCGCGACCTCGAGGAACACGTAGTGGCGGACGAAGTCGCGGCCGCGCAGCTGCGGCACGTCGGCCACCCCGTAGTCCGTCAGGTCGAGGCCGTCGCGGCGGTGCGCCGACCACAGCTCCGCCGCCGTCGGGAACGGGCTGTCGAGGCCGGTCGGCACGTCGAACGGGTCGAAGGGGTCGCCGGCAGCGGGGGCGGCGCCGAACTCCGCGCCGAGCTCCGGGTCGCTGCGCACCCACCGCTGCCCATCCCAGCGCTCGACGACCACGTGGTCGACGCCGAAGCCGGGCTCGAAGTAGCGCGCGAAGCCGATGCGCGACCGCGCCGGCACGGCGTGCTCGCGCAGCAGCCCGACCGCGAACAGCGTGTGGTCCCGGCAGCAGCCGGCGATGCGGTCCGCGTGCGGCCGCCCCGGCAGCGGCGCCGGCGACGCCTCGAGGCCGGCGGCGAGGATGCGGTCGAGCCAGCGCAGGTCGATCGTCGGCAGGCGCGCGGGGTCGAGCGTCTCGGCGTCGGCGCGGTAGTGGGCGATCAGTCCCGTCGCAGCCGCCTGCACGTCCTGCGGCCGGGTGCACAGACCGGCGAGCAGGCCGGCGTGCTCCCGGGGGTCGCTGTACGCCGAGTGCTCCGCCCACCAGGCCGGGTCCGCGACCTCCGTGCCGCCCATCCGCTCCTCCGTCCCGGGACGTCGTCGTCCCGCGGTCCTCGCGACCGCGCCGCCGGCGCCCTCCTCGGGTCGACCGGCGGCGCGGCGCGGACTCATCGGGTCAGGAGACCCCGACGATGTCGACGACGAACACGAGCGTGTCGCCGCCCTTGATGCCGGCCTGCGGGACGCCGCGGTCGCCGTAGCCGAGGTGCGACGGGATCGACAGCAGGACGCGCGAGCCGACCTGCTGGCCCACGAGGCCCTCGTCCCAGCCGGCGATGACCGCGCCGACGCCGATCGGGAAGCTGATCGACGAGCCGCGGTCGTACGAGTTGTCGAACACCCCGCCCTGCCACGACTGCCCGAGGTAGTGCACCTCGATGTCCTGGCCCGCCTCGACGAGCTCGCCGTCGCCGCGGCTGAGCACCACGACCTCGAGCTCGTCCGGCGCGGCGGAGTCCGGGAACGTGAGCGTGGGCTTGGTGCCGTAGGAGCCCGAGACCTCGGGCAGTGCTGCGGCCATGACGTGCTCTCCTTCGTGGGACGACAGTGCCCGCCCATCCTGCCCTGCCGAGAGCGCGTCGACCTCTTGCCACCGTTGGCTAATGGCATTAGCTTCGAGCCATGACCTCCTCCTCGACCCTGCAGCACCTGGCCACGCCCGAGGGGCGCGTGGCGTACGAGACCCGCGGGCCGCAGGACGGGCCGCTCGTCGTGCTCGTCCCCGGCATGGGCGACCTGCGCTCCTCCTGGCGCGACGTCGCCGCCGGGCTCGTCGCCTCCGGGCACCGCGTCGTGGTCACCGACGTGCGGGGGCACGGCGACAGCGACCCGACGTTCGACCGGCACGGCGTCACGGCCACCGCCGAGGACGTGTCCGCGCTGCTCGACGAGCTGGGCGCCGCCGCCACGCGTCCCGCCGTGCTCGTCGGCGCCTCCTTCGCGGCGGGCGCCGTCGCCCGCGTCGCGGCGCTCGAGCCGGCCCGGGTGCGTGCCGTGGTGCTGGTCGCGTACGCGGCCAACGACGCCGCGGCCTCGCCGGCCGTGCGCGCGCAGGTCTCGCTGCTGCTGCGCCGCCCCTGGGGCCCGCTGGCGTGGACCTGGTTCTACCGGTCGCTCCTGCGCGGCCGGCGCGCGACGTGGACGGCCCAGCACCTGCGGGCGATGCGCACGGCCCTGCGCCGGCCGGGGTACCTCGAGCAGCTGCGCGCCCTCGCGCTCGCGCTGGTGGCGGGCGGTCACGAGACGCTGCTCGAGCGTGTCACGTGCCCCGTGCTCGTCGTCACCGGCGCGCAGGACCCGGAGACGTCCGACCCCGCAGCCGCGCACGCCGCCGTCGTGGCGACCGCGCACCGCGCACCCGTCACCGGGCTCCTCGTGCCCGCGGCCGGCCACTACCCCCAGCACCAGCGCGCCGACGTCGTGACGGCCGCCGTGCTGGAGCTGCTCGCCGGGCTGCCGGCCGCCGCCGACGCCGGGCAGGCCTGAGTGCCGCGCGCCGGCCTGGACCGCGACGCCGTCACAGCGCTCGCCCTCGACGCCGTGGACGCCGGCGGCCCCGACGGCTTCCGCGGGCTGACGCTCGCCGCGGTCGCGACGCGCGCCGGGGTCGCCGTCCCGAGCCTGTACAAGCACGTCGCCGGGCTGCCCGGGCTGCGGCGCGAGGTCGCGCTGCGGTGCATCGCCGAGCTGGACGACGTCGTCGCGGCGGCGGCCGCCCGCGCCGAGGCCCCGCGCGAGCGCCTGCGCGCCGTGGCCCACGCGCTGCGCGCCTGGGCGCACGCCCGGCCGGGCCGCTACCAGGCCGTGCAGGAGGACTGGCGCGACCACCCGGACGCGGACGCGCTGCAGACCGCCGCCACCGCCGTCGTGGCACGCCTGGCCGCGCTCGTCGCCGACGTCGGGGTACCGGCGCGGCGGCACGTCGACGCCGTCCGCGCGGTCCGCGCGGCCGTGCACGGGTTCGTCGCGCTCGAGCTGGCCGGCGGGTTCGGCATGGCCGACGACGTGGACGCGAGCTTCGCCTACCTCGTCGACGGCCTGGTCGACGGGCTCACGACCACCGCGACGGTCCCCGAGGAGCGGTGACGCGGGGGCGCCGGCGCACCGCCGGCGCCCCCGCGCGCCGCGCAGGTCAGGCCAGCAGGTCACCGAGCCAGCGCAGCTGCGCCTCCACCTGCACCGCCTGCCCGCCCTCGTGGTCGTTGTACGGGTAGACCTCGATGCGCTTCGCGGGCTCGGCGCCCCCGAGCGTCCCGTAGTGGTGGTAGGCGGCGTAGACCGTCGACGGCGGGCACGTCATGTCCCGCAGCGCGACCGAGAAGAACGCCGGCGCGGTGGCGCGGCGCGCCAGGTGCACCGCGTCGAGGTACGACAGCGTGCGCAGGACCTGCTCCTCGTGGTCGCGGTGCACGGCCAGGTAGCGCACGACCTCGCCGTACGGGTCCCGGTCGGTGATCGCGAGCGCGCGCGGGAAGTGGCACAGGAAGGGCACGTCCGGCATCACCGCGACGAGCCCGTCGACGAGGCCGCCGACCGCGAGCGCGAGGCCGCCGCCCTGGCTGATGCCGGCGACCGCGACGCGCGCGGGGTCGACCCCCGGCAGCGCGCGGGCGGCCTCGACCGCACGCACCGCGTCCGTGACGAGACGGCGGTAGTAGTGCTCCGCGGGGTCGAGGATGCCGCGGGTCATGAACCCCGGGACGGCCGGGCCGCTGCCCGCAGGGTCGGGCGTGTCCCCGCCGGTCCCCCAGGCCGAGCCCTGGCCGCGGGTGTCCATCAGCACGTGCACGTAACCGGCGGCCGCCCACGCCAGGCGCTCCTGCGGCCGGCCCCGCCCACCGCCGTAGCCGAGGAACTCGACGACCGCGGGCAGCGCCCGGCCGTCGGACGCGGAACCCGCCGGCCGCGTCACCCAGGCGCGCACGCGGTGCCCGCCGAACCCGGAGAACTCGAGGTCCTCGACGTCCACGAGCCGCAGACGCGCGTCGTACGGGGTGCGGCGCACGTCGAGGTCGTGCGTCCGGGCGTCGGCGAGGGTCGACGACCAGAACTCGTCGAGGTCGGCGGGCACGTCGAGCTCGGGCACGTACCGCTCGAGCTCGGGCAGGGGCAGGTCGAACAACGCCATCGTCGGTCCTCCACGCGCGGCCGCCGGGCGCGGCGCACGCGCGGCGGCCCGGCGGAGGGGTCGGCCGGCGCCGAACGGCCGACCGCGCGCGATCGTAACCGCGAGCCCGCGGCCTGCCGAGCAGGGGCGTCAGCGCGCCAGGAACCCCAGCAGGTCGTGCCGCGTGAGCACGCCGACGGGCTTGCCGTCGTCGACGACCATGAGCGCGTCCGCCTTCTCCAGCGCCGCACGCGCCGCGTCCACGGACTCCCCCGACCCGACGATCGGCAGCGCGGCCTCCATGTGCCGGTCCACGCGGTCGGCGAGGGAGGCGGAGCCGGAGAACACCGCGTCGAGCAGCGCGCGCTCGCTCACCGCGCCCTGCACCTCCCCGATCATCACGGGCGGCTCGGCGCCGACGACGGGCATCTGCGACACCCCGTACTCGCGCAGGATCTCGATCGCGTCGCGCACGGTCTCGTTCGGGTGGGTGTGCACGAGCGCGGGCAGCCCGCCGGCCTTGGTCCGCAGCACGTCCGCCACGGTCGCCCCCTGGTCCGAGGCGAGGAACCCGTACGAGCGCATCCACGAGTCGTTGAAGATCTTCGACAGGTAGCCGCGCCCGCCGTCCGGCAGCAGCACGACGTACACCGCCCGTGCCGCGGCCTCGGGGTCGCGCTCCTGCAGCGCACGCGCGTGCCGCAGCGTCGCCTCGACCGCCATCCCGCACGAGCCGCCGACCAGCAGGCCCTCCTCGCGCGCCAGCCGCCGCGTCATCGCGAAGGAGTCGGCGTCGGAGACGGGGACGATCTCGTCCGGCACCGAGGGGTCGTACGCGCGGGGCCAGAAGTCCTCGCCGACACCCTCGACGAGGTAGGGACGCCCGTCGCCGCCGGAGTACACCGACCCCGCAGGGTCGGCCCCGACCACGACGACGCGGCCGCCGTCCGCCTCGGCGCGGTCCGCCGACACGTCGTGCAGGTAGCGGCCGGTGCCCGTGATGGTCCCGCCCGTGCCGACTCCCGTGACGAAGTGGGTGATGCGCCCCTCGGTGTCGGCCCAGATCTCCGGGCCCGTCGTGGCGTAGTGGCTCGCGGGCCCGTTCGGGTTGGAGTACTGGTCCGGCTTCCAGGCGCCCGGCGTCTCGCGCGCGATCCGGTCCGAGACCGAGTAGTACGAGTCCGGGTGGTCCGGCGGCACCGCGGTCGGCGTGACGACGACCTCGGCGCCGTACGCGCGCAGCACGTCGCGCTTGTCCTGGCTGACCTTGTCGGGGCAGACGAACACGCAGCGGTAGCCCTTGCGCTGCGCGACCAGGGCGAGCCCCACGCCGGTGTTGCCGGACGTCGGCTCCACGATCGTCCCGCCCGGCCGCAGCAGCCCGGCCTCCTCGGCTGCCTCGACCATGCGCAGGGCGATGCGGTCCTTCACCGACCCGCCGGGGTTGAGGTACTCGACCTTGGCCAGGACGGTGGCGGCGAGGCCCTCGGTCACGGACGTCAGGCGCACGAGCGGGGTGCCGCCGACGAGCTCGGAGATGTGCTGCGCGTACTTCACCCCACCATGGTCCCACCCCCCGGACGTGCACCCGCGCCGCCCCGGCACGCCGACGCCCCGCCGGCCGGGCGGCCGACGGGGCGTCGTGACGAGGGGCGGTGCGGAGCCGCCGCGTCAGTCGCTGCTGCTGAAGATCGCGAACAGGCGCAGGAACTCCAGGTACAGCCAGACCAGCGTGACGACGAGGCCGAAGGCCGCGGTCCACGCGAAGCTGCGCGGCGCGCCCTGCTCGACACCGCGCTTGATCGCGTCGAAGTCGACGATGAGGCTGAAGGCCGCGAGGCCGACGGCGAAGAGGCCGACGATGACGCCGATCGGGCCGCTGCGCAGCGGGCCGAACATCTCCGTGCTGGGCAGGACCCACATGAGCACGACGTTGACCAGCGAGAACAGCGCGTACCCGATCAGCGCGATGAGCAGGAAGCGCGTGGACTTGGCGGTGACGCGCACGCGGCCCGAGCGGTACAGCCACAGCGACGCCGCGAACGTCGCGACGGTCGCGAGGACGGCCTGCAGCACGATCGGCTGCGCGGACACGACCTCGCCGCCGCCCGCGGGGACGAGCAGGTTCTGGAAGACGAAGCTGATGCCGCCGAGGAACACGCCCTCCGCGACGGCGTAGGCGATGATCAGCGCCGGGCTGGGCGTGCGCTTGAACGCGTTGACGAGGCCGAGCACGAGGCCGACGATCGCGCCGACGATGTACAGGCCCGGCGCGACGAACCACGTGACCGCGGCGGCCGCGACGAGGATCGCGAGCAGACCGCCGGTCTTGATGATGACGTCGTCGTACGTCAGCCGGCCCGTCTCGCGGGTCGTGGCGGCGGGTGCGTCGTACATGGCCTCGAGGGAGGCGGCGTCGGCGACCGGTGCGCCGAACACGGGCGCCTGCGGCGCCGGGCGGCCGCCGCGGCGCTGCTGACGCGGGTCCGTGAAGACGGGACTGTTGTTGAAGACGGGATTCGCCATGGGTGCTCCTGGTCGTGACCGGCCGGGGTGTGCTGTCGACAACGTACTCAACGCACGACCTCCCCGCCTCGTTCCCGTCACCCATCCGACCCTGACCGGCTCTCGTCCCCGGGGATGAGAGACGACCTGCACGGATGGTTCCCCGGACGGTGCCGGCGCCGCGCTGCCCCGACCTACCGTCGTCGCATCCGCACACCGTCGACCCAGGGAGCCCGGCGCCATGATCGAGGCGCAGTCACTCACGAAGCGCTACGGCCGCACGACGGCCGTCGACGACATCACCTTCACCGTCCGCCCGGGCGCCGTCACGGGCTTCCTCGGCCCCAACGGCGCCGGCAAGTCCACGACGATGCGCATGGTCGTCGGGCTGGACCGTCCGAGCCACGGCTCCGTCACCGTCTCCGGCACCCCGTACGGGCACCTGCGCGCACCCCTCACCGAGGTGGGTGCGCTGCTGGACGCGAAGGCCGTGCACCCCGGCCGCACCGCCCGCCAGCACCTGCGCACGCTCGCCGCGACGCACGGCATCGGCACCAAGCGCGTCAACGAGGTCATCGAGCTCGCCGGCCTCGGGTCCGTCGCGAACAAGCGCGTCAAGGGCTTCTCGCTCGGCATGGGCCAGCGCCTCGGCATCGCCGCCGCGCTGCTCGGGGACCCGCACACCCTGATCCTCGACGAGCCGGTCAACGGGCTCGACCCCGAGGGCGTCGCGTGGGTCCGCACCCTGGTCAAGCACCTGGCGCGCGAGGGCCGCACCGTCTTCCTGTCCTCCCACCTCATGAGCGAGATGGCCGTCACGGCGGACCACCTGCTCGTGATCGGCCGCGGGCGGATCGTCGCGGACGGTCCGGTGCAGGATGTCGTCGCCCGCGCCACCCGCACCACCGTGCGCGTGCGGTCGCCGCACGCGACCGAGCTGGCCGCGCTCCTGGCGGGACCCGACGTGACCGTGGACGCGGTCGAGGCGGGCCTGCTCGAGGTGCACGGCCCCACCGCCGCCGCGGTCGGCGAGGTCGCCGCCGCGGCGCGCCTCGTGCTGCACGAGCTCACCCCGGTGACGGGGTCGCTCGAGGACGCCTACATGAACCTCACCGCCGACGTCGTCGAGTACCGCTCCGGCGGCACCTCGACCGGCACAGCGACCGGCACAGCGACCGGCACAGCGACCGGCACCGACACGACCCGCACGACCGCCACGGAGGTGGCCCGATGACCGCCCCCACGACCACGCCCCCCGCCCGCGCCGCCGCCGCACCCGCGTCGCACCGGTCCGGCCAGTCCGCCGCACGCGTGACGTTCCCGCGGGTCGTGCACGCGGAGTGGGTCAAGCTCTGGACGCTGCGCTCGACGTACTGGACGCTCGGCGTCGCCCTCGTGGTCCTCGTCGGGTTCGCGCTCATCGGCGCGATCTCGGTCCGGGAGTTCCCCGAGCAGCTCGGCGACGCCGCGGACGGCTCCGCCGCGCTGGTGTCGATCCTGCTGCAGCCGGGCCTCATCATCGGGCCGCTCGCGTTCGTCGTCCTGGCCGCACTCACCGTCACCGGCGAGTACGCCACCGGCGCGATCCGCTCGAGCCTCGCGGCGGTGCCCGCCCGCCTGCCGATCCTCGCCGCGAAGGCGCTGGTCGTCGCGGTCGTGGTGTTCCTGGCCACGGCGATCGGCACGGGCCTCGCACTCCTCGTCGGCGCCGCGGTGGTGCCCGAGCTCGCCCCCGACTGGGGTGCTCCCGAGGTCGTGCGCGTCGTGCTCGGCGGACCGCTGTACGTGACGGCGCTCGCGCTGTTCGCGCTCGCCGCCGGCGCTCTGCTGCGCAACACGGCGGCCACCGTGTCGCTCGTCATCGGCCTCGTCCTCGTGGTCGAGAACGCGCTCAACGCCATCCCGTGGGAGCCGCTGGAGTACGTGCGCCCGCTCCTGCCGTCGACCGCCGGCATCAGCGTCGCGTCGACCGAGGCGCAGATCGAGGCGGCCGGCCAGATGTTCCCCCGGGCGTTCGAGATCTCGCCCTGGGGCGGCTACGGGATCCTGCTCGGCTGGGTGGTGGTCCTGTTCGTCGCCGCGGCCGTGCGGCTGCGCACGCGCGACGCCTGACCCCGCGGTGCCGGCCGGAGGGGCCGGCACCCGGTGCAGCACGACGGCGCGCCGTCACCCCGGAGGGGGGTGGCGGCGCGCCGTCGTCGTGCCGGGTCAGGCCGCGTGCTTCGCGTGCGCGCCGCCCCTCGCCTCCGCGCGCCGCCGTGCCCGCTCCTGCCGGCGGTCGCGCCCCCGGTCCTGCGCCCGCACCACGAGCGTGTAGAGCACGGGCACGAGCACGAGGGTGAGCAGCGTCGAGGTGAACAGGCCGCCGATGACGACGATCGCCAGCGGGCGGGAGATGAACACGCCGCCGCCGGTGAGCCCGAGCGACATGGGCAGCAGGGCGAAGATCGTCGCGGCCGCGGTCATGACGATCGGCCGCAGGCGCTTGCGCGACCCCTCCATGACCGCGTCGTCCAGGTCACGGCCCCGCTCCCGGTACTGGTTGACCAGGTCGATGAGCACGATCGCGTTCGTCACGACGATGCCGACCAGCATGAGCACGCCGATGAGCGCCGGGACGCCGAGGGGGGTGCCCGTCAGCAGCAGGCCGATCAGCGCGCCCGTCGCCGCGAACGGCACGGACACCATGAGGATCACCGGCTGCAGCAGCGACCGGAACGTCGCGACCATGACGACGTAGACGATCGCGATCGCCACGAGCAGCGCGAGGCCGAGGTCGGCGAACGCCTCCTCCTGGTCGGCCGCCACGCCGCCGACCTCCACGCTCGCCCCGGCGGGCACGTCGACGTCCTCGAGCGCGGTGCGCAGGCGCTCGGTGAGGGCGCCGAGGTCCTGCCCCTCGGGCGTCGCGGAGACGGTCGCGGCGCGACGCCCGTCGATGCGGGTCACGGACACCGGCACCTCGACCGTCTCGACGCTCGCCACGGAGGTGAGCGGGACGACGCCCGCGGGCGTCGGCAGGACGAGCTGCCGGAGCTCGTCCACGGTGCCCGGGGCCGCGGTCGCCACGACCGTCACGTCGAGCGGGCCGTTGCCGAGGTCGACCGTGCCGACCGGCTGCGGGCTGAGCAGCCCGGCCACCGTGCCGACGACCGCCGTCTCGGTGAGGCCCGCCGCGGCGGCCGCCGCGCGGTCCACCGTCACCTGCACGGTCGGCTGGGCCGCGGAGAGGTTGTTCGTGACGTCGGTCGTGCCCTCGACGCCCTCGACGGCCTCCTCGACCCGCGCGGCGAGGTCGGCCAGCTCGTCGGTGTCGTCGGCCTGCACGACGACGTCCACCGTGGACGAGCCGAAGGCCGCGTCGGCGCCCGCCACGACGACCTCCCCGTGGGTGCCGTCCGTCAGTCCGCCGACGGCGTCGCGCACGTCCGCCTCCACGGCGGCGTTGTCGCCGTCGGGCGCGAGCGTGAGGGCGTACGTGGCGCGCGGGGTGGACCCGCCGCCGAACGCCGCCTCCAGCCCGCCGGCCGACCCGACCGTGGTCTGCACGGTCTCCACGCCGTCGACGCCGAGCAGCGCCTCCTCGGTCTCGCGGGCCGCGGCGTCCTGCGCCTCCAGCGACGTGCCCGCGGGGAACGTCTCGGTGACGGTGAGCGTGTCCTGGCCGGCGTCCCCGAGGAAGTTCGTCTCCAGGCGCGTGGACAGCCCCACGGTGCCGGCGAGCACCGCGACCGCGGCGAGGACCGTCAGCACGGGGTGCGCGAGCGAGCCGCGCAGGGTCGCCAGGTAGCCGCGCTGCAGGAGGCCGCGCCGCTCCTTCTCCTCCGCCGCGTGGCGCTGCTGCTCCGCCTGCGCGGCGTGCGCGCCGTCGGCGCGCACGAACCAGTAGGCCAGGACCGGGACGATCGTCAGCGACACGAGCAGCGACGCCCCGAGCGCCACCGCGGTGGTCACGGCGAACGGCCGGAACAGCTCGCCGACCATGCCGCCGACCAGCGCGATCGGCAGGAACACCGCCGCGGTGGCCACCGTCGCGGCGGTGATGGCCGCCGCCACCTCGCGCACGGCCGTGGTGATCGCCTCGCGCTTCGGCTCGCCGTACGACAGGTGCCGCTTGATGTTCTCGATGACGACGATGGAGTCGTCGACGACGCGCCCGATCGCGATGGTCATGGCGCCGAGCGTGAGGATGTTGAGCGAGTACCCGCCGACCCGCAGGCCGATGAACGTGACGAGCAGCGACAGCGGGATCGAGATGGCCGAGACGAGCGTCGAGCGCAGCGAGCGCAGGAACAGCAGGATCACGACGACCGCGAACACGAGGCCCAGACCGCCCTCGGTGGCCAGGCCCTCGATGGACTCCTCGATGAACGGCGCCTGGTCGAAGACGACCTCGACGTCGACGCCGTCACCGAGCTGGGCGCGCAGCTCGTCGACCGCCGCCTGCGCACCGTGCGACACGTCGACGGTGTTGCCCGCGGGTGTCTTCGTCAGGGCGACGGCGAGCGCCGGCTCGCCGTCCAGGCGCGAGAAGGACGTGGCGGGGACGGGGGCGACGACGACGTCGGCGACGTCGCCGAGCGCCACGGGCGCGCCGGTGGCGGAGCCGAGCAGCGGCAGCGCCTCGAGGTCCTCGACCGACGTGATCTCCGAGCCCGCCTGCACCGACAGCGTCAGGTCCCCGTCCGCGACGGTGCCGGTGGGCAGGACCACCCCGTTGTCCTGCAGCACGGACTGCACCGCGGTGGGCGCCAGGCCGGCGGCGGTGAGCGCCGGCAGGTCCAGCGTGATGGTGACCGCCTCGTCCGCGACGCCCGAGACGGTCACGTCGCGCACGCCCTCGACCTGCTCGAGGCGCGGCACGACCGTCTCCTCGACCACGCGGGCGAGCGCGGCCTGCGGGTCCTCGCCGTCGGCCACGTCGTCGGGCGTGCCGGCGACGGCGAGCTGGACGACCGGCAGGTCCTCGATGGAGCCGGTGATCACGGTCGGCTCGACACCCTCGGGCAGCTGCGAGCGGATGCGGTCGACGGCGCGCTGGACGTCGCCCGCCGCAGCCTCGACGTCGATGCCGTAGGTGAGCTCGACGGTCGTCGTCGACACCGACGTCGCGGACGTCGACGTCACCGACTCCACGTCGTCGACCGCCGAGATCGCCTGCTCGATCGGCTCGGTGAGCTGCTGCTCGACGAGCTGCGGCGACGAGCCCGGGTCGACCGCGACGACGACGGCCGTGGGGATCTGCAGCGACGGGATGAGCTCGGACTTCAGGGAGCCGAGGCTGATCCAGCCGAACACCGCGATCGCGACGGTGATCAGCGCGACGACGGACCGGTTGGCGAGCGACAGCCGGGCGAGCCGGGACATGGGTCCTCCGGGGGCGGCCGGCACGCGCGCCGGACCGGGCTGGGACGGGGTGGTCGATCGCGGAACGTGTGCCTGCGGCAACAGGTTCCCGGAGCGCGGGTGTGACCTGCGTCGCCATCGTCGCACGCCTGCCGCCGCGCATGACGGACCGCCGTACGTTCCCGTCGCGACGGAGGTTAGGCTCACCTACGTGACGCTCCCCGGTGCCCCGACCACCACGCCCCAGGCCTCCCCCACGGCGCCCCGTCGGCGTCCCGCACCCGTGCTGGCGCAGGTGGTGCGCACGGAGCGGCTCACGCCCCGCCTCGCGCGGGTCGTCCTCGGCGGTCCCGGCATGGCACCGTTCGACACCCCGGAGCACGCCGACTCCTACGTGAAGCTCGGCTTCGCCCCGCCCGGACCGCGTCCCCTCGGGCCCGACGGCCGGATCGACGGCGAGGCGCTGAGGGCGGCACTCCCGCCGGGCGAGGAGGTGCGCCTGCGCGCCTACACCGTGCGCGCCTACGACCCCGCGACGCACGAGCTGACCCTGGACTTCGTCGTGCACGGCGACGAGGGCCTCGCCGGTCCCTGGGCGGTGGCCGCGCAGCCGGGCGACGACGTGCTGGTGTTCGGTCCCGGTGGCGCGT